>NZ_CP040396.1:2022500-2322500 GCF_005577435.1 Paenibacillus algicola
GGCTTTCCGAAGCCTGACGGATGAACTGAAAACATTAAATTGAAGAGATGCTTACGCATTTCTTCTTTTTTTTTGCCTAAAAGAAGAATGAAACTTATAATAGGACAACAAGGCTTAATCGCTATAAGTTTATTTTATTGTACAGAAAGGATGCCTTAAATGAAATTTAGTGAAGTGGAGGCAGAGGGATGGGGAGAGTTGGCGCCATTCGTAGATACCTGCCTGATTCCTTATACGGGTTTGAGCGGGGAAGAGATGCCGTGGGAGGTTACGGCTGCGCTGGAGCGTCTTCGTGACCTGATGGATCTGATTGAAATCCCTTTCAAGGGGAGAGTTGTAACTTATCCTGCTCTGCAATATGGCGGTGAAGGGGCATCTGTATTGCTTTCCAGCATTTGCAGCAAGGCTTCAGCGGCAGGCTTTGCGTATGTCGTCGTCATTACGGCAGACCATGAGCTTAGCCAAGAGGAGGTCCCCGAGTGCTCATTGGTTCTATCCCTTCCTAAGCTGCAGCAGGAAGCCGGAGTCAAGCTAAAATCCGCAGTAAGTCAATCCATCAGCAAGATGTGGACCGCAAACCTGACATAATTGTGACGAAAATACGACAATTTCATACAGCGTCCTTGGAAGCGGAGCCAAATTCGGGATTCAAATTCTTGACGGTCAGAGGTGCCTAATATATTATAATTATGTCCTAGTAATTCGTGTGATTTTAATCATTGAAAACAAATGATCGGTTGACAAAAGGGGGTTGATACAGATGAATAACAACCACAATGACGAGCATGAAGAGTCGCACAAACCTCCCCGGCGCAAGGAAATGTCCCGCAGACAATTTCTGACCTATACGTTGGGCGGTGCCACAGCTTACATGGCGGCAGGGGTCGTTATACCTATGGTCCGCTTCGCCGTAGATCCAATCCTGCAAAAGGGTGAAGACGGATCTTTTGTAAAAGTAGTGGAAGGTAGCAAGATTACCGCCGAGCCACAAGAATTCGATTTCGAATTGAAGCAGCAGGACGGCTGGTATAACAGCACTGCACAGCTAACAGCCTGGATTAGCAAGACAGAAGATGGACAGATCGTAGCGCTGTCGCCTGTCTGCAAGCACTTGGGCTGCATGGTAGGATGGAACAATAATGACAGCCATCCGAATGAATTTTATTGTCCTTGCCACGGCGCCCGCTATACGGCGAACGGCAAGAACCTGGCTGTTGCGCCGCAACCTCTGGACATGTACGACGTGAAAGAGGAAGGCGGATGGATTTACCTCGGCGCAATCATCCCAAATACAGTAGCAAAATAGGAGGCGTAGATTCGGATGTTAAAGAATGTCTACAACTGGATTGACGAACGTCTCGATATCACGCCGATCTGGAGAGACGTTGCGGACCATGAGGTTCCGGAACACGTTAACCCTGCGCATCATTTCTCCGCATTTGTATACTGCTTCGGCGGCTTGACGTTTTTTATCACAGTGATTCAGATTCTGTCAGGAATGTTCCTGACTATGTACTATGTACCCGATATTATAAACGCTTACGCAAGCGTTGAGTTCCTTCAAACGAAGGTTGCTTTCGGTCAGATCGTCCGGGGCATGCATCACTGGGGAGCCAGCCTTGTCATTGTTATGATGTTCCTACATACAATGCGGGTATTCTTCACAGGATCCTATAAGGCGCCTCGTGAAATGAACTGGGTTGTCGGCATGCTGATTTTCTTCGTGATGCTGGGCCTGGGATTAACAGGCTACCTGTTGCCTTGGGATAACAAAGCATACTTTGCGACTAAAGTTACCCTTGAAATCGCAAACTCTGTGCCTTATCTCGGACCGGTTATTAAGGAACTGCTTCAGGGCGGTACAATTGTAGGGGCCGAGACGCTGACTCGTTTCTTCGCTATTCACGTGTTCTTCCTTCCTGCTGTTCTGCTTGCTCTCTTGGTAGGGCACTTTATCATGATCCGCAGACAAGGTATCTCAGGACCACTATAAGAAGAAGGGAGGCATACTTATGGCACACGGTTTCAAGCCTGATGAAAAAGTTGTATTCGTGGGTGATTCCCGCGTCAAGAAGGGTGCCGGGTTTATTACCCCGCCCGATTACACGGCGTATCCGGGAAAGTCGGAAGCCTTTATTCCTAACTTCCTTCTGAAGGAGTGGATGGTAGGGGTTGTCGTGCTCGTAGGCTTTCTGGTTCTGACAATCTCGGAGCCAGCACCTCTGGGCTACCCGGCAGATCCGGGAGCATCGGTTATTCCGATGCCGGACTGGTACTTTCTCTTTCTGTATGAATACCTGAAGCTTCCATATGCTTCCGGAGATTATGTTGTACTGGGTACTCTCGGCGTCAGCGGTGTGGCATTTGGCGCATTGCTGCTGGCACCGTTCCTGGACACCGGCAAAGAACGCCGCTTCTACAAGCGGCCGATCGCTTCCACTCTGATGTTTCTGTCACTGGCGGCTGTTATCTACCTGACCAACGCTGCCTGGACACATTACGCACATGAGCTGGAGAAGCAGGGCACAAAGGCAGAGCATATTCTTCGTGAAGAAGAAGCCCATGCGAAGCATGAGCAGGGTCTTCCGACTTCTAATGCAAAGCAAGCGGAAGAGGAGACCATTGCGATCGTGGATAAAGATAATCCAGCGATGGAGATTTACAAGAAAGCAACCTGCATTGCATGTCATGCTGCCGATCTGAAGGGTCAGAGCAACGCTCCTGCACTTCTGGGCGTAGGTGACCGACTGAGCAAGGAAGAAATCTCTGAAGTTATCGTTAATGGCCGTGGAGCAATGCCATCCATGAGGTCACAGGTAACGGACGAAGAACTGGATCAGCTTGCGACCTGGCTGGCAAGTCAGAAGGCTGAATCAGAATAAGTAAGTTAAGCCACAATAAACCTGATCGTATTCTGCGATCAGGTTTTTTTGTAGAGGAGGTAGTGTAAGCTTGAACATCAAGTATTTCTGGAGCCGTGAGTTTCTGGCAAAGTCATGGTTTCTATGGCTGCTGCTGATCTGTAACGGCCTCGGTACAATCTATGGATACATTTGGTACGGAGCACAGCTTCAATATACAGCGGAATTCCGTCCATGGTGGCAGCTGCCATTTGTCCCGGATAGTCCCACTGCGAGCTTGTTTTTTTGCCTTGCACTCATCCTGCTGCTGTATCCGCCAAAGAGAATGGCAGGCATTCTCCTGCAGCCACTGATACAAGCTCTTGCCGTCGTAACCTCTATTAAATATGGCATATGGGCCTGTGTCATGATCTTTGCAGGCGCAGCGCAGGGCAATGAGCTGGTGTGGCAGGACTGGATGTTAGTAGCGTCTCATTCAGCCATGGCGATAGAGGTGCTCCTGTACGTGCGTTTATTTCATCTCCAAAGCCCGGCATTAATTGCTGCGATCACGTATACACTGCTGAATGATATGATTGATTATTCGTTTATGGTCTTCCCTTGGCTTCCTTCTGTGTTAAATGACGATCTGATTGCTGTAGAGGTATTCACCTTCAGCTTGACGCTCTTTAGCGGTGCTTTAGCCTGGTGGGCCATGCGGGCAGCCGGACGTGCACCTCGTGATATGATAACTGGACGATAACCCATGTTCTATAAATTCCACCTGCAGCATATCCATAGCTTCAGGAGGGATGTCCTATGATTTCCAAAATGACTCACAGCGGCTTCATGCTGGCTGTTTTCCTGGCTATATGGACTCTCTGGGGAGTGTCGCCAGTCTGGGGCAGTCACTCAGGCAGCAATCAGAAGCCGGCGCCGGCAGCTAAACTGCAGGCTGAGGCTTTGGTTAAAGAAACAGAGCAGCTTTACAAGCTGGTGCAGGAGGGAAAGGTAGAAGAAGTCAAGCAATCCCTGCGCAAGGTGCAGCAGCAATTCGAAGCTTCTTCCTTTCAGGGACTGACCACTGTGGAGGGTATTCAGGCCTTAGCTGAAACCATTGTGGAGATGAAGGAAACTACCGCCAGAGCTCAGCTGGAGCCGGAACAATGGATGATTGCTGCAGGTAAGCTGAGGCTGGCCGCAGATAGCCTGACTCATCCCAAGGACGGGATCTGGCTTCAATATTACAAGGTGCTCCGAGAGGATCTGCAGCAGGTAGAGATTAGCGCCGCCAAGCAGGACAGGCCGGGGATGAAGGCAGCGTTCACCCGTCTTCATGATCATTATGAGCTCATCCGGCCTGCCGTTATCGTTCAGCGCAAGCCGGAAGAGGTATCCATGATGGATTCCTGGCTTTCCTTTGCCAAGGGTGCTGTATCCAATGCTCCCTATGCAGAGGCCAAGAAGGCTGCTGCCCAGGGAGATGAACTGCTAAATCTGCTCTTCGGGAAAAAGAAGGATGAGCCCGTTCTGGCTCCATTGGGAGAAGCCCGTGGGCCTTGGCTGGGTCAGCTGTTATTGCCGGCCTTTATTTTGGCGGCGTTAACTTTTGCGGGGTACCGTAAATATAAAGGAGCCTATGATGGCTATCGCCCTTGGTCTCCCTAAATATAGGTGCAACCTTCCTTAAGACTAGCCCTGATTCCAGGGCTAGTCTTCTTCTTTAAATCCTTCGCCATGCACATCATGAACATCGCTGACAATGATAAAAGCTCTGGGATCCAGAGACTTCGCAATGCTGTTCAATCGCCGGATTTCCTGTCTGGACACGACACAGTAGGCCATCTGACGGGCCTCTCTGGAATAGCCGCCAACAACTGGAATCAGGGTCACCCCGCGGTCCAGCTCGGAAGTGATCTTATCCGCGATCGCGGGAGCTTGATCGCTGATTATGGTGAAGGCTTTGGCGGCATAGGCGCCTTCTTGAATAAAATCAATGACTCGTGAGGCAATGAATACCGTGACGAGCGTATACAGGATTTTGGCTAGCGGAATGTAAAGAATGGACACACCGATAATGAGAATATCCAGCCCGAGAATGACCTGTCCCATGCTGAAGCCAAATCTACGGTTTAAAATTCTTGCGATGATGTCCGAGCCGCCGGTCGTTCCTCCGAACCGAAACACAATGCCGAGCCCTGCGCCGAGAGTCACACCTGCATACAAAGAAGCTAGAATGTAATCTTGTTCTGTTCGGAAAGGGACAATCCAGCCGGAATGAATGGCCACCTCCAGAATCCAGAGAAAAAAAGTCAGTGAAACAATGCCGATTCCGGTGTAGATGGATTGCTGTCCTCCTAATATTTTCATTCCGAGCAGGAAGATGGGCACATTGATGATGATGGTGGAAAGGGAAGGCGATACACCGAAAGCATAATTTAACAGCACGGTAATCCCGGTTACGCCGCCCTCCATCAGCTCGTTTGGAATGATAAAGTACAGCAGTCCGAAGGCATAGACAGCGGTTCCTGCCAGAATTGGAATGACCGCTTTCAGATGAATTAACAGCTTGGCTACCGTCACAGCAATTCCTCACATCCCCTATAGAATAAGTATTTCTTCGTCATTTCTCCCGTTGCTCTCCATAGTATGCCAAATTGAAGTGATAATAAAAAATAATTTGTTTTCAAATCGTCTTTACGATAACATAGGTTTAAAACGTTGCCGCATATGCTGTCGATGAATTACAGAAAAGCGGCCGCGAATAACGGCATGTCATATGCTGGCGTGGGAAAGGGGTAAGTGCTTGGAGAAGTCTATGGCTGAGATGCAGCGCGAAGTGGACCGGTACATCTCTCAGTTTAAGGAAGGATATTTCAGTCCCTTATCCATGATGGCCCGAATGACAGAAGAAGTCGGGGAGCTTGCACGAGAAGTGAACCACCGCTTTGGAGAGAAGCCGAAAAAGGCGGATGAAGAAGAGAACTCCATTGAGATGGAGCTGGGTGATATTTTGTTCATTGCCATTTGCTTTGCCAATGCGCAGGGGATTGACTTGGCTGCGGCGCATGATAAGGTCATGCACAAATTTAATACGCGTGATAAAGACCGGTGGACTCGAATAAACACCGATTAGGCTCTATTTACATATGCTGTACCAAACCTGAACGCAGGGGAGGAACAGCCATTGAACAATAACCCGTATATTCAAAATGCCTACCGCTGCATCCTGCAGAACGATTTTGAAGAGGCGATTCGCTGGTTTGAACAGGCTTTGCAGGCGAACCCGGGGGACGCAGAGGTGCATTACCGCTGCTCGATCACGTACGGTCGCAGCGGATACCTGGAGCAGGCTGTGCTGCATGCGGAGAAAGCATCAGCCTTGCAGCCGGACCAGCCTGCTTATGTGCTGCATCTTCAGCATTTGCAGGCCCGGACGCTGGTGCAGGGGGCCCGGAAGCTGCTGGAGCAGCCGGAACAATACACTTCCACAGCGCTGTATCAGGCGGTCCAGCAGTTGAAGCAGGCGGTGTCCCTGGACCCGCTGGATCCGGAAGCGTATGTATGGCTTGCCATGGTTTACAGTGAGCTGAATGAGCATGCCTTGGCCATGGCAGCCTTGAAGGATGTCATTGGGCTATATCCGCAGGAAAGCAGTCTGCAGCAATTAATGGAAGAACTTAAAAAACGCTTGAAGCTATATATGCATGATTCATAACAACATCGGAGGGAATACAATGTCTAACCTAATCAGAGTGGCCGTGATCGGTGCAGGCGGCCGTATGGGCAAGGAAGTTGTGAAGCTGGTATTGCAGGATGAGGAGCTGGAGCTTGCCTGTGCCGTTGGAATGAGCGATAGCGGCAAGGATGCCGCTTCGCTGGTGGGCCTGCCGCCATGCGGAGTTATCGTAACCTCAGATCTCGAGCTGGCGCTTGTAGAGAGCAAGCCGGATGTTATGGTGGATTTCACAAATCCGCAGTCGGCTTATGGTAACACTGCGCTGGCCATTAAGCACGGTGTAAGGCCTGTGATGGGAACGACCGGGTTTACATCGGAGCAGATTGAAGATCTGGACAAGCAGTGTCAGGACAAGGGAATCGGCGGCCTGATCGCCCCGAACTTTTCCATCGGCGCTATTTTGATGATGAAATTTGCAGCTCAAGCCGCGAAATATTTGCCGCATGTCGAAATTATTGAAACGCACGGAGACCAGAAGCTGGATGCCCCTTCCGGCACCTCCATCAAGACCGCGGAGCTGATTGCAGCGAACCGGGAGGAGCTGAGACAAGGCAATCCGAGCGAGGAGGAAGTCATTGAGGGCGCACGCGGCGGCTATTACAATGGCTTCAGAATCCACAGTGTCCGCCTGCCTGGCGTATTTGCCCAGCAGGAGGTTATTTTCGGCGGCTTCGGACAAAGCCTGAAAATTCGCCATGACTCCTACGAGCGCGCAGGCTACATGCCTGGCGTAAAAATGGCGGTACAGAAGGTTATGGAATATACAGGGATGATTTACGGCTTCGATCATTTTATTGAGTAGAGAGAAGAGGAGAAACCATATGATGAATATCGCTTTTATCGCTCACGACCGGAAGAAAGAGGAAATGGTTAACTTCGTGCTTGCTTATGAAAGTGTGTTCGAGGACCACAAGCTGTTCTCCACCGGGACTACCGGCACGAGAATCATGGAACAGACCTCACTCCAGATCGAACGATTTGCCTCCGGTCCGCTCGGGGGAGATCAGCAGATCGGCGCTATGGTAGCGCAGAACGAGATGGATTTAATTATTTTTCTGCGGGATCCGTTAATGGCTCAGCCGCATGAACCGGACATAAATGCACTGCTTCGTCTGTGTGATGTATACGGGATTCCGTTAGCTACAAATATTGCAACCGCCGAAGTGCTGGTCAAGGCTCTTGACCGGGGCGATCTAGGCTGGCGCGAGCTGGTACACAAGTACAAGCCGGGTGTAGATCAGTGATGACAGAGCCGCTCAAGCTGGATATTCTGGTCTTTGGCGCGCACTCTGATGACGCCGAGATTGGGATGGCCGGCACAATTGCGAAGCATACCACTGCGGGTTATGCGGTGGGAATTTGTGATCTGACAAAGGCGGAGATGTCCTCCAATGGAACCGTAGAGCTGAGGCTTACCGAAGCGGAGTCGGCTGCACGTTCGCTCGAATTGAGTCTGCGCTGCAACCTGGATCTGCCCGATCGAGGCCTTTTTATAACGCCAGAGCATATTGCGCCAATTGTTGAGGTTATTCGCACCTATCAGCCTTCTGTCGTGTTTGCGCCGTACTGGGAGGATCGTCATCCGGATCATGTGGCCTGCAGCCGGCTGGTAGAAGAAGCGGTGTTCAATGCCAAGCTGAGACGGTACATGCCGGATCTTCCGCCCGTCCATGTGAAGCAGCTCTATTACTATTTCATTAATGATTTGGGCAAGGCGGATATGATTGTAGATATCACTGAATACTATGACCATAAGATAAAGGCACTATCCTGCTATCAGTCCCAATTTGAAAAAGGCAATCCCGACTCCGTATCAACACCGCTCACGGAAGGGTATATTGAACGTGTACGGGCTCGCGATTCTTTGCTGGGACAGCGCAGCTTGATTCCCTATGCAGAAGGCTTTGCCTCCAAGACGCCGATTCCCGTTCATCTGTTTGACACCATGAAAGCATAAACATAAGTACATAGTGTGCGTGAAGGAGGTTGATCCCGTGAAACAAAAGCCGCTCAAGATCGGCATCACCTGTTATCCCTCCCTTGGAGGCTCCGGGGTTGTGGCAACGGAGCTGGGAAAGCTGCTGGCAGAGCAAGGGCATCAGGTGCACTTTATTGCCCACAGCATTCCTTTTCGCCTGGGAGCTTTTCATAAAAATATTTTCTATCATGAAGTTGAAGTGAACGACTATTATGTGTTCCGCTATCCACCATATGATTTGTCTCTTGCGACCAAGATGGCGCAAGTGGCAAATATGCAGCAGCTGGACGTGATGCATGTTCACTATGCGGTGCCGCATGCGGTATGTGCTTTTTTGGCCAAGCAGATGGTTGGTGACCGATTGAAGGTGGTCACGACACTGCATGGAACAGATATTACAGTGCTGGCGCAGGACGAATCCTTGAAGGATCTCATTCGGCTGGCCATTAACGAAAGTGACGCGGTGACGGCCGTGTCCCAGGATTTGATTGCGGAGACGCGCTCGGTGCTGGATATCTCCCGGGAGATTGACCTGACCTATAACTTTGTGGATCCCCGGGTCTATTACCCGAAGGACTCGGCTTCGCTGCGCCGGGATTATGCACAGCCCCATGAGAAAGTGCTGATGCACATCTCGAACTTCCGTCCGGTGAAGCGGGTACAGGATGTGGTCGATATATTTGCCCGGGTTCGTGGGGAGCTGCCTGCGAAGCTGCTGCTGGTCGGCGAAGGACCGGATCTGCCGAAGATTCAGTGCAGAATCCAGGAGCTGGGTCTTGCGGACGATGTGCATTTTCTGGGCAAACAGGATGAAATTGCACATGTGCTGTCTATGGCGGACGTATTGCTGCTGCCTTCCGAGAAGGAAAGCTTCGGACTGGTCGCGCTGGAGGCGATGGCTTGTGGAGTACCAACCATTGGCTCTACTGCTGGAGGCATTCCGGAGTTGGTTACCCATGGAGAGACCGGATTCCTGGCACCGATTGGTGATAGTCATGCCATGGCCGGATACGCGATGGAGCTGCTCAGAAATGACGCGCTTGCCGAGCGTCTGAAGGCCGCTTGTCTGAAGCGTGCCAAAACGGAATTTTGCAATGAGAAAATTCGCAGCAAATATGAAGAAATTTATTACCGGGTATTAGGGCAGAAAGCGGAGGATCCATCTCCTGTGTGCTAGCAGGGAATGGTTCTTCAGCTTTTTGCTGTTTGTATCGAGAGGAACAGGGGTGCCATGGCAGAACTTCATAACAATACAATCTGGAAGCATGCGGATAAGGATTTGGCAGATGGCAGTGCCCAAGTGATTTCGATTCTGCAGGGCGAAGGACATGAGGCGTTCTGGGTGGGCGGCTGCGTCAGGGACGAGTATATGGGCCGGACAGTGAATGATATGGATATTACGACCAATGCGCTGCCCGAAGTGACGCTGTCACTATTCGAGAAGGTCATTCCTACGGGGATGAAGCACGGCACCGTTACCGTACTTATGCATGGACACGCTTACGAGGTTACGACATATCGCATTGAAAAAGGCTACGAGGATCATCGCCGCCCGTCCGAGGTGGAGTTTGTCGATGATATTGAAAAGGATTTGCGGCGGCGTGACTTTACCATGAATGCAATGGCACTCGCCATGGATGGACGCTTTGTCGATCCCTTCGGAGGAAGGAGCGACATTGATGACAGGCTGATTCGTTGTGTCGGAGATCCAAAGGTCCGGTTTCAAGAAGATGCCCTGCGCATGATCCGCTGTATCCGGTTTGCTTCCAATTTTGGATTTATGATCGCTAAAGACACTTGGGCAGCACTGCTGGAACAGAGATCAACCCTGGGGTGGGTTGCGATGGAACGAATTCGAACCGAGCTGGATAAGCTGATGTCCGGTCCCGATCCGCTGCGCGGTCTGGAGCTGATTCGGGAAGGGCGGCTGTACGAACATGTGAAAATGCCTTTTCCGTACCGTGGCCATCAGTCTGCTTATATCTCTGCAATTCCTGCGGTGAGGATGAGCAGCCCGGAGCAGGTGGACGTTCGTTACGCCCTTCTCCTTCTAGGCTGCCGTATTCCATCCTCGACCCCCTTGCTGCGGCAATGGACCTTCTCCAACCGCCGGATGGAGCTTATAAAAAAGCTGCTGCAGCTACAGGAGGCCTGGACCGAGAACAGCGAAGGCCTTACATCCGAGCAGGCACGGTTATTATGGATTCGCTGTGTATTGATTGCGGGAGAGCCTATTGCCGCTCTGTGGCTAGAGCTGCAGCAGGCTGTTCAGACAGCGGGCGGTACTCCAGCAGTAGACATTCCGCAGGCGAGAGCCTGGCTGAGCGGCATGCCGGTCAAGAGCCTGAGAGAGCTCGCCTTGACCGGTGACGGGCTGCTGTCTGCAGTGGGCCGCCGCGGCGGCCCCTGGATGAAGCCGCTGCTCAGTCATCTGCTGCTGCTGGCAGCATCCGGACAGGTGGGCAATGACACAACCTTACTTATTGAAGAAGCAAAGCGGGTGATTATCGATGAAGGAATTTAAGAAAGAGTCTTTGCTGGATATGTTTCTGGAGCAGCCGGAGCAATTTCTGTCCGGAGAAGAAATCAGCCGCAGGCTGTCGATCAGCCGGACAGCGGTATGGAAGCAGATTAACAAGCTGAGACAGGCGGGCTATGAGTTTGAAGCTCTGCCGCGTCTGGGCTACCGGATTACGGATCTGCCGATGCCGCTTGAGCAGGAGAAGCTGAAGACATTTCTACAAGGAGGCATGGGCAGAGAGCTGCATATTTTATCAACGACGCCTTCCACGCAGGAGGACGCAAGAAGACTGGCGGAAGAGGGTGCTCCTGAAGGTACGGTGGTCCTGGCTGAGGAACAGACAGGAGGACGCGGACGAATGGGAAAATCCTTCTTTTCTCCATATGGGAAAGGCGTCTGGATGAGCATCATCCTGCGGCCGTCGCAGCCGCTGCATCTGGTGCAGCAGCTGACCCTCCTCTGCGGTGTCGCTGTTCAAAGAGGTATCCGGAATATGACCGGACTTGCAGCGGGCATTAAGTGGCCGAATGATCTTCTAATTAACGACAAAAAGATATGCGGCATCCTGCTGGAGTCCAAGGCTGAGGATGATCGTGTCAGCTACTGCATTGCCGGGCTTGGAATCAGTGCGAATATTTCCAAGGAGAGCTACCCGGAAGAGCTGCAGCCCATTGCCACCTCGCTGAAAGAAGAGAGCGGCAGAGCGGTAGACAGGAATGATTTGATTCTTTCGGTGCTGCATGAATTGGAGGAGCTCTACAAAATCTATAACCGTGACGGTTTTCAACCCATCGCAAGCCTGTGGGAAGCCTCCTCCATTACATTAAACCGCGAAGTCAGCGTTCAGTCTCCTGCCGGGGTCACGACAGGCAAGGCGGTAGGCCTTCATCCTTCAGGTGCGTTGCTGATTGAGAAAAGCGACGGCAGCCACTATCCGGTTTTTTCCGGTGATATCCGTATTAGCCCCGTGCAGAAGGGGTAGTGAAATCATTTTATTTTTGGTATACTCATAACCAAAGGCGGTATCCGGGGCTGCTCGGAACTGCACTTTTGAAGATGGATATAGATTGAAGCAATACAAGCAAATAACATACTGCATGGACAGATCTGTGGATTCTGCTCTGAGCCGAAAGGACCGAGACAGAAGGGACGATCGCAAGTGACTCTTTTTTGCCTATCGGACCTTTTTAGCTGTACTGCTAAACAAGGTTTTTTTGTTGTGTTTTCACACAAAGTCATTTGAAGGAGGCATGGTGTCACATGGCAGGCAAAACACCCTTAAACATCATTAAAATTAAAAATATGAAGCAGGACCAAACCCCGATCAGTATGCTCACAGCATACGATTACCCTTCGGCAAAGCTGGCGGAGAAGGCCGGGGTCGATATGATTCTTGTTGGAGATTCTCTGGGCAACGTGGTGCTGGGCTACGACTCCACCATCCCGGTCACGATCGAGGATATGGTGTATCATACCCGCGCAGTAGCCCGGGGCGCTGAGCATACCTTTATCGTCGCGGATCTCCCGTTCTTGACGTATCACGGCAGTCTTGATCATACGTTTGACCAGGTACGCCGGCTGATGCAGGAAGGACATGCCCATGCTGTCAAAATGGAGGGCGGAGCGGAAATCGCAGACACCGTTCAGCACGTAGTCCGCGCCGGAGTGCCCGTGCTGGGACATATCGGCTTGACACCGCAGGCGGTGAATCAGATTGGCGGCTATCGGGTGCAGGGCAAGGATGAGCAGGACAGAGCTCGTCTGATGAAGGATGCCAAGGCACTGGAGGCGGCAGGCGCATTTGCCATTGTGCTGGAGCTCGTGACGGAAGAAGCAGCAGCCGCTATCAGTCAGGAGCTGAGCATTCCGACCATCGGTATTGGTGCAGGGCGCGGCTGTGACGGACAGGTGCTCGTCTATCATGATGTGCTCAAGTATACGTCAGACTACCGCAGTAAAAAGTTCGTCAAGAATTATGCTGACATTGGCGCGGTCATTACGGAAGGGCTGTCCCGGTATGTTCAAGAGGTCAAGAATCGGTCTTTTCCGGCAGAAGAGCATGTCTTTGGCGGCAAGGCGGCAGCAGAGAAGGCTGTAGAGACGACGCTTTACGGCGCCACCCGGGAAAAGGATAAGGTGAACAGCTGATGCAGATCATTCGTACCATTCAAGCGCTTCGCACTGAGCTGTCGAGAGTCACTTCCAAAGGGATGGGACCGATCGGCTTTGTGCCCACGATGGGATATTTGCACGAGGGCCATGGCAGCCTGCTGGAGCGGGCAAGAATGGAATGCGGCACCGTCGTGCTTAGCATATTTGTGAACCCGATCCAGTTTGGACCGGGGGAGGACTTCGAGACGTATCCTCGGGATGAAGCACGCGACCTTCATATTGCTGAAGAAAAGGGTGTGGATATCGCCTTCCTGCCCACCATGGAGGAGATGTATCCACAGCCGGTCAAGACGAAGGTGGCGGTGAGCGAGCTGACCACATTACTGTGCGGGGCTTCGCGCCCCGGTCATTTTGACGGTGTGACAACGGTAGTCAACAAGCTATTTAATATCGTAAAGCCGCATTATGCCTATTTCGGAATGAAGGATGCCCAGCAGGTGGCGGTGATTCAGCAGATGGTGACGGATCTGAATCTGGAGGTTCAGGTTATCCCCTGCCCCCTTGTTAGGGAGCAGGACGGACTTGCGATGAGCTCGAGAAATGTATATCTCAGCCCGGAAGAGCGGAGGCAGGCTTTATCGCTGTCACAGGCCCTTAGTGCCGCGCTGGAAGGCATTACAAAAGGTTCCCTGAGGACGGCTCCTGAGGTGCAGGAGCACCTGCGGTCTGTCATTAGCAAAGCCCCTTTGGCCCAGATTGATTACGCTGAAGTGCTGCTCTTCCCACAGCTTCAGGCTGTAAGTGACGATGCGACATTATCCAGTCTGTCAGAGACGGTTATATTGGCAGTAGCTGTGAAATTCGGAAAGACGCGCTTGATTGATAATGTACTTTACCAACCGAAAGCAGGTGTATAACTGATGTTCAGAACGATGATGAAATCCAAAATTCACCGCGCCACGGTCACAGAAGCCAATCTCAATTATGTCGGCAGCATTACGATCGACGAGGATTTGATGGACACCGCGGATTTGCTGGAAAATGAGAAGGTTCAAATTGTAAATAACAATAATGGAGCCCGTCTGGAAACCTATGTCATTAAAGGGGAGCGCGGAAGCGGCGTGATCTGCTTGAATGGTGCTGCTGCAAGGCTGGTCCAGCCTGGAGACTCTGTCATTATCATTTCTTATGCGATGCTGTCCAGAGAAGAAGCGGCGGTGCATGAGCCGATCGTCGTCATTGTGGATGGAAACAACAAGCCGCTCGTAACCGAGCACCGCGAAATCCACGCCACGGTGCGATAAGGGAATGACACCAGAAAGTAACGGCATGACATCGAATGAAATCGCCCGTCTTAACAAAAAATGATATCAGGTCGGCTGCACTGATCACTCATTTATCAGGTTAAGGGTGGGATGCACTCCATGTTTCAGCATGTATTCGATGAAATGAACAACATGTTCGATGAAATTGTGAAGCATTACCCTGCCGCTCAAGGCCCCCAAAAGCAAGCGCTGGTGCACAATTGGAATTTGCTCAAGCAGATGAGTGACGGCATCATTGACGAGTGGCTCCGCTTCGAGGAGAGAATGGCGGTGTTTCGTGAGAACACGGCTGCACCTCCGGGATTTCCGCCGACCGGATCGCCGGAGCTGCAGCTGGAGACGTTTATCCGGGGACAGGGCTATTACAAGCTGCTGATGTTTGAGCCTGCCTTATCTCAATTCACGGCAGCGGCCGAATCATACCCGGACAGTCCTTTAATCCGGCTCTACCTTGCCATGTCCCATCTGCATCTGGGGGAAACGTCAGAGGCTGCAAGGCAGCTGCTCGGGATGCTCCCTGGTGCAGAGGACAAGAAGCTGAAGGCCATCATTTACAATGCAATGGGCTGTATACAGGTGATTCAGGGAGCAAGGGATAAGGCCTCAGAGTTCTTTACTCTGGCGATTCAACAGGATCCTACATTGCCGGATCCTCTGAACAACCTGCAGGTCTGCCACCAAAAGCGGGGAGAACTGCAGTACGGAAGTCCGCTGATCTCGCTGTTATAAGCCACGAAGACGATGCTCCTTCGCTTTAAAGAAGCGGATGGCAGCATCGTCTTTTTGTGCCGGCAGGGTGTGGAATGTTCAAAAAGCGTAACTTCTGGTATGCTGATAGGTAGACTGTAGGGAAGGAATTTGGCTCAATGAAATATGCTGTGTTGGACTTTGAAACGACGGGCAGCCATTCCACAGATGAGATTATCCAGGTAGGCCTGGCGATCATCGAAGAAGGCGGCCATATTTCCCGTGTATTCGGATCGTATGTAAACCCGGGAATCCCGATACCTCCCTTTATCACCGGACTGACTGGGATCACGGAGCAGGATGTTAAAGATGCTCCGATGCTGGAAGAGATGATGATGCAGCTCGTTCCTTTACTGGACGATGTGATATTGGTTGGCCACAATGTAACGTTTGACTTTAATTTTTTGCAGAATGCACTGGATCGCTGCGGGTACCTGCCCTTCAGCGGCCGGATTCTGGACACTATACATTTTCTCAAAATATGCTTCCCCTCTTTGCACACCTACCAGCTGGGCATGGTTTCTGCTGAGTTCGGGCTGCAGCATGACCGGCCGCATCAGGCCGACAGCGACGCATTGGCAACAGCACATATTCTGCTGAAATGTTTCGAGGAGCTGGAGAAGCTGCCCTTGCTGACTATTCAAAGGCTGGCTGATCTGTTTGTCGATGAGGACAGCGATATGGGCTGGTTCTTTGATGGCTTGAGAGAAGAGCGGGAGCGTCATCCGGTGGATGAGGAGAGTGAGCTCGGCTATACGTTCTATCGTCAGCTTGCCCTGGCTGTAGAGGACTGGACAGATATTCCGCCTGTACGTGATGAAGAGGAGGGTAACCCGCTCAAGAACGTGGGTTTTCCGGAATTTATGGAGCAGGTTCAGCGCAATTTACAGCAAACGCTATCTCATTATGAGAGCCGTGAAGCGCAGGAAATGATGTTCAACAAGGTCATGGAGGCCTTGGATGAACGCAAGCATCTGCTGATTGAGGCAGGAACCGGAACAGGCAAATCGCTCGGCTATTTGCTGCCCTCCATTTATCAGAGCGTCAAGCAGGAAGAGAAGGTCATTGTCAGCACCCATACGATTAATCTGCAGGAGCAGCTGCGGGAGCGGGATGTGCCTCTTCTGAATCAGGTTGTGCCCTTTCCTTTCAAAGCAGCCGTCTTCAAGGGAAGGCAGCATTATTTGTGTTTGCGAAAATTTGAACATAAAATAAACAGAAAAGACTTCGCCTCTCCGAAGGAAGATGTTATCATTGCTGCTCAAATGCTGGTGTGGCTGACTCAGACCCAGACGGGAGATGATGAGGAGCTGAATCTGGGCGGACGAAACGGCGAGTTCTGGGATAGTGTGTCCAGCGACTCCGATTCCTGCCTGGGCAGAGCCTGTCCCTGGTTCAAGAAATGCTACTACCACCGGGCGAGACATGAAGCAGGCTTGGCAGATGTCGTCATTACCAATCATTCCAAGCTATTTACGGATGTGAAGGCCAACCATCAGCTGCTGCCTCCCTACGAGAACCTTGTCATTGATGAGGCGCATCAGCTGGAAGAGGTGGCTGGCAAGCATTTGGGACTGAACGTGAAATATTTCTCGGTCGTGCATACGCTGATGCGTCTGTACAAGGACAGCAAGAACGGCCAGCTTCCGGCGCTTCGGCAGCTGCTCCAGCTCTCCGGCCATGAGAAATCTGGAGATTGGACTGCGGTTGTGGATCGGCTGATCCCCGATCTTATTAGCGTGAAAGAGCATTGGGACCGGCTTAGTGAGCAGCTGTTCCAGCTCATTCCGGAGAGAGGGGATGCTCTTCCCGGCGACGCAGGACAATATACGCTGCGGCTGTCCAAGTCGAAGCTGCCGAAGGCCTGGACCGAGCTGCAGCAGATCGAGCATCAGATCTACTTGACCCTGGGAGAGTTATCCCGTCAGGGAGATGTGCTGATCCAGGAGCTCAGAGAAGATCTGGATGATTACAGCGCTGACAGTCTGGTGACGGATCTGAACGGCTTGTTTAAGGACCTCGCCACCCATCGGGAGGAGCTGCGCTTTTTTATGAGCCTGACTCACGAGGAAACGGTATACTGGATGGAGGCCAACAGCAGCTATCGCAGCAAGTCACTTCAGCTCTATGCTGTCCCGATTGACGTATCACAGCAGCTGAAGGCATTATTCTTTGATAAGAAGCAAAGTGTGATTCTCACCTCTGCGACCCTGTCTGTCGATAAATCATTCCAATATATGATTGACAACCTGGGGCTGCAGGAGGCCTCGGAACAGAGCCGTCTGGACACCGTGCAGCTGCCTTCTCCGTTTCAGTACCGGGAGCAGGCGCTGCTCATTGTCCCCCGGGACTTCCCGAGCGTGAAGGGAACGGTGGGAGATCCCAAATTTCTCAGCAGCCTGGTGCAGTCGCTGGCTGACGCGGCCGTGGCGACCCAGGGCCGAATGATGGTGCTGTTCACTTCCTACAAAATGCTGAGACAAGTCTATGAACCGTTAAAGGAGCTGCTGCAGTCCCGTGATATTCACGTCCTGGGACAGGGGATGGACGGCGTGAGTCGAAGCAAGCTGATCCGGCGGTTTCAAGATAGCGGTCCCTCGGTTCTTCTGGGCACGAGCTCCTTCTGGGAAGGTGTTGATATTCCAGGAGAGGCCCTTACCTGCCTGGCCATTGTCCGCCTTCCCTTTCAGCCGCCAAGCCACCCGCTGGTTGAAGCGAAGAGTGAGCTGCTGCAGCAGCAGAAGAAGAATCCGTTTATGAAGCTGTCTGTCCCGCAAGCAGTCATCCGCTTCAAGCAAGGGTTCGGCCGCCTCGTCCGAACTGCAAATGACCGCGGCATCGTCATTGTTTATGATACAAGAATTATTGAATCCTATTACGGCAAGTATTTTCTGTACTCTTTACCCGGACCGAAAATGGAGCATATGCGATCTGATCAGATGGTATCTCGGATTGAGGAATGGCTTCAGCCTGATTCATGAATAAGGTGTGTTAGTGTTCCAGTGTTAGAGACTTAAAGTGTTCGGCCTTGAGTTTAATCTATAGGGGGAGCAAGCATGAAATCGGATAAAATTTCGGAAGCTGTGGTTCGCAGACTGCCTGTCTATCTGCGTTATTTGAATGAGCTGCATAAGAGAGAGGTTGCCACCGTCTCCTCGCAGGAGCTGGGGCAGAGGCTGGATCTAAATCCTGCCCAGATTCGCAAGGACCTTGCGTATTTCGGGGATTTTGGGAGAAAGGGCATCGGGTATGACGTCATTTATCTGATTGAGAAGATTCGCCAGATTCTGAAGCTGGATCAGCAAATTAACGTGGTGCTTGTCGGTGCAGGAAATCTGGGACATGCATTATCCAACTATAATGCCTTTCTGAAGGATAATATGAAAATCGTAGCGGTCTTTGACGCTCATACCGCTAAGGTGGGGACACGCATCAATAACCTGACCGTGCTGCCGATGGAGGAGCTGAGTGATACGATTCAGAAGCTGAGCATTCGGATCGGCATCATCACCGTCCCGGACATTGAGGCGCAAAATGTTGCGGATATGCTGGTTGCAGCTGGAATTGAGGCCATATTGAATTTCGCGCCGGTCATTCTGAAGGCTCCATCTCACATCCGTATTCATACGGCTGATTTTACGACAGATTTGCAAAGCCTGGCTTACTATTTGGATAATGGGAAGGAGGAGATGAACAATGACACCGCGGAAGCAGGTCATTAAGAACGGCACCTTTGCCGTGCTGGAGGAAGGAAAGACTGTCATTTCGGGATACATGCTCATCGAGGACGATATCATTACGTATATCGGGGAAGAGGAGCCGCAAATCGATGAGGGAACCGAGGTCATGGACGGCAGCCATTTGCTGTTTTTACCGGGATTGATTAATACTCATGGACATACAGCGATGTCGTTGCTGCGAGGTTATGGTGATGATCTGGCGCTCCAGGTATGGCTGCAGGAGAAAATGTGGCCAATGGAAGGGAAGTTTACGGCCCAAGACGTCTATTGGGGTACCTCTCTTTCCGTTCTTGAGATGCTGAAGGGCGGCACGACGACCTTCCTGGATATGTATGATCATATGGATCAAGTGGCGGCTGTGACGAAGCAATCTGGAATGCGGGCGGTGTTAACACGCGGGGTGATCGGCCTGTGCTCACCGGAAGAACAACAGAGAAAGCTGAACGAGGCGGTTGACTTCGCCAAATCCTGGCATGGAAAAGCGGATGGACGAATTACAACGATGATTTCTCCACATGCCCCGTATACCTGCCCGCCGGACTATATTGAGAAATTTGTACAGGCTTCCATCGATCTGGATCTGCCGATGCATACCCATATGAGTGAGACCCGCAATGAAGTAGAGCAAAATGTGAAGGATTACGGTGTCCGGCCGGTGGAGCATCTTCTGAAGCTGGGCATGTTCTCCCGGCCTAGCCTGATTGCCCACGGCGTACATCTTACCGATGAGGAGATCAGCATTCTAGCCGCGCATCAGGTCGGCGTCTCTCATAATCCCGGTAGTAATCTGAAGCTGGCGAGCGGCATTGCCCGTGTACCGGAGCTCCTGAAAGCGGGAGTGAAGGTATCTCTCGGTACAGACGGTCCGGCGAGCAACAACAACCTGGATATGTTTGAAGAAATTCGACTCGCTGCTCTGATTCACAAGGGCGTCAGTGGAGATCCTACTGCTGTTCCTGCTGCAGAGGCGCTGCGAATGGGCACCGAATATGGAGCGGATTCCTTGTTCCTGAACCAGGTGGGACGTCTGAAGGCAGGCATGAAAGCAGATTTCATTGCACTGGACACGGATCAGCCGCATTTTCTGCCATACAGTGACTTTATCTCTCATGCCGTTTATTCTGCCTCGGCGAAGGATGTAAAGCATGTATGGGTGGATGGCAGACAGCTCGTGAAGAATGGAGCTTGCCTGACCCTGGACGAAGAGAAGATCCGCAGGGAAGCACAGCTAGCCTTCGAGGCTCTCTTGACCCAATAATGGCGGGAGCGAGGGGACTGAATTGAAAACCAAAACGAAACGTATCTTATTCACCTTATCTGCCATATTGCTTGTTCTGCTCTTTGTTCAAATCTACTACAATGATGTCATGTCCCGCTCCTGGGAGAAAGAGCGGGCAGCCGTTCAGGCTGCAAGGCAATATGGCGGACTTGGCAAGGTCGAGAAAACCTACCGCTCCGTGTGGGATGAGAACAGTAATTACTGGGTTGCTTCCGGGCTGGACACCAAGGGTGAGAACATTATGGTATGGGTGAAATTCACGAAGGACGGGGTGCCTGCAGGAGGGGACTTTGTGCATGCAGAGTCTTTGAAGGATGGCATGAGTGAGAAGCAGATGTCCTCCCTGATTTCCAGCCAGTTTCCGGAAGTCTCAATGCTGCGTCTCGTTCCCGGAATGTACGAGAATGAATATGTCTGGCAGCTTCATTTCCGTGATGAAGGCAAGACAGGCTACCGTTTCTTTCGATTCGCCGATGGTGAACCGATCGGAGAAGATATTATATTACCGAATCCATAAGCATGAATAAACACGCGCCTTTCATGCAGAGGCAGCGTGTTTATTGGTGTGCAATACTATGAATGCGCTTACAACAAATTGTTTTCAATATTTTCACAGTTGTAAATGAAATCGTATATATAATGTGATATACTCTTATTTGTATTCAAAACTGCTATGTCGTAAATGCTATAATGATATACTTTCCTATGTACACTTTATGTAGAGAGGATGAACTGACCTTGAAGCTCCGCATATTTCCCATCTTGCTGTCAGTTGTCGTTTCGGCTTCCGTGCTTTTTGGAGGCTGGTTTCTGTACCGTCACTATGCTCTTCAGAATCCTATTGCTCAAGTCCTGTCACAATATGAGGGAGTCAATGACTCTCAGATAGATATTAAACGCAATACGGTCACTTTGAAACTCGATTTACAGCCAGAAACCGATCTTCGGGATTTGGTGTCCCAGATCCAGAAGGAAGGTAAAAGCGTCATTGACCAGCGGGAGCTGATGATCGAGGTGGCTGATCATTCCTCGGACGTGCTGAATGAGTGGTGGGACAGCGCCATGCTCTCCGTCGCCCAGGCTATGGATAACCGGCAGTATACCGATATTCAAACCGCATTGAACCAGCTGGCCGATCAAAGGCCGAACCTGAAAGCGGTCGCGCAAATTGATGATCAGAACGTGTATGTCAGCCTGTCCGATGGAACCTCGGGCAAGTTTATAATCCTGCCGCGTCATCCCGGCACAATGGAGGTATGGAATCATGCCTAAATGGAGTAAGGAAGCGTTGATTGGCTTTGTTCCTGTATTGTTTATATTTATGGCATTTATCGGCTTGAACGTGGTGCCGATTCTGATCGCGGCTGCTTTGGTCGGGGCCCTGTTTATGGTCCTTAAGATGAGAGGCGGAATCGCAGTAGGGGCCGGCAACGATCGGAAACGGAAGAAAGCGGCGCCCGCGAAGCTGACCTTTGAAGAGATCGGCGGTCAGGACAATGCCAAGCAGGAACTCCGGGAAGCACTGGATTTTCTGAACCGGCATGAAGAGATCAAGAAGTTCGGCATTCGGCCGCTGAAGGGGATTTTGCTGACAGGCCCTCCGGGAACCGGGAAGACCTTGATGGCGAAGGCGGCGGCGCATTACACGAACTCGGTCTTTGTCGCTGCCTCAGGCAGTGAGTTTGTCGAAATGTATGTCGGTGTCGGTGCGGGACGGATTCGTGACTTGTTTAAGGATGCACGGACACGGGCAGCCAAAGAGAATAAGCAAAGCGCCATTATTTTTATAGACGAGATCGATGTCATTGGGGGAAAGCGTGAAGGCGGACAGCAGCGGGAGTATGACCAGACCTTGAACCAGCTGCTTACAGAAATGGACGGAATTTATTCCTCGGAGTCGCCGAAGATTCTCGTTATTGCAGCTACTAACCGCAAGGAAATGCTGGACAGCGCCTTGCTTCGCCCGGGACGCTTTGACCGTCATATTCAGGTAGACCTGCCTGACAAGAAGGGGCGTTCTCATATTCTGAATCTGCATGCCGGCAACAAGCCGCTGCACCCGAATGTGGATCTGGACAAAATTGCGGAAGAAGCCTATGGCTTCTCTGGTGCGCAGCTCGAAAGCGTCATGAACGAAGCCGCAATCTACACGATGCGTGAAAATAGTGAAATGATTCATCACCGCCATTTATCCATGGCGATTGACAAGGTAATGATGGGGGAACGCTCCGACCGGGAATCGAATCTCGAAGAGAAAAAGAGAGTAGCTATTCACGAGCTGGGTCATGCCATTATGGCAGAGCTCGTTCGTCCAGGCAGCGTAAAGCAGGTTGCTTTAAGCCCGCGGGGTAAGGCACTGGGCTATGTCCGGCACAATCCGCAGCAGGAGCAGTACTTGTACACGAAGTCTTTTTTGGAGGAACAGATTATGATTGCTCTCGCGGGAGCCGCCTCTGAAGAAATTTATTATGGGGGACGCAGCACGGGCTCTAGCAACGACTTCGAGCAATCCATTTCGATCGTAGAGACGATGATGAAGTCCGGCCTGACTTCGCTTGGCATCGTCAATATGAATATGGTTACGACCGAAGAGCTGATGAAAGAGAATAATACGATCCTGGAGGAGCTCATGGGCCGCACGAAGCAGCTGCTGCTACAGCATCATCAGATCTTTGATCACTCTCTGGACATTCTGATGAGAGAAGAGATTTTATCCGGCGAGCAATTCCGTTGTCAATTCCGTGAAAACACGCTTCAGCCAGCATAATTCTTATGCTTGGCTGTTTTTTTTTACTTTTTGAGCGTGCTAAGATATTATTATATTCCGTGCCCGTATAAATGTATGTTTACAGAAAGAAGGGTACAATAAAGTATAGGATGTTAAGGAAAGGGTGGAGTAAACCATGTACTTCAAAAAAATCGGCGTAATCGGCGGAGGGACGATGGGCCAGGGCATTGCTGAAATGCTTGCCGCTAAAGGCCTCGATGTCATGCTGGTTGAGAAAACGCCAGAAAAGCTTGAGTACTCTTATCATATGATTGAGACCAGTCTGGATAAGCAGCTGGAGCGCTGGGGAATTACCCAGGCAGAGAAGAAGCTTATTCTGGGCCGCATTCAGAAGGTGACGCATTTTGCGGAGCTGGGGACCTGTGACATGGTTATCGAAACGATTACAGAGGATCTGGATGCTAAGAGAGCCGTATTTGAGCAGCTGGACCAGGTTTGCCCGGCTCACATTATACTTGCCAGCAATACCTCCTCGCTCAGCTTAACCGAGCTGGCCAGCTCAACCATGTATCCCGAGCGGGTCATTGGCATGCACTTTATCCATCCGGTATCGAAGGTCGATCTGGTCGAAATTATCCGGGGTCTCAAAACCTCTGAAAATACCTTTACTGAAACCAAACGCTTCGTAGAAGAGGTAGTGGAGAAAAAAGGCATCATGGTTTACGAGTCCCCGGGCTTTGTATCAAGCCGCATGATCTGCCTCCTGATCAATGAAGCACTCCATCTTCTGCAGGAGGGTGTTGCTTCGCCAGAGGATATTGACGATGCCATGCGGATCGGCTACAGCTTCCAGCACGGACCACTGGAAATGGCAGATCGGTTCGGCCTGGACTCTGTACTGGCAGCACTGCAGCGGATGTTCCGGGAATTTGGCGAGCTTAAGTACCGTCCATCCATTGTATTAAAAAAGATGGTGCGTGCAGGTCATCTGGGTGTCAAGACCGGAGAAGGCTTCTTCAAGTATGATAAGGACGGTGACCGGCTGTGAAAATATTAGTCATTAACGCGGGAAGCTCTTCCCTGAAATATCAGCTGTACAATATGAATGATGAATCGGTTCTGGCCAAAGGCCTGGTGGAAAGAATCGGGATGGATTCTTCAATATTGACGCACAAGCCTGCAGGGAAGCAGGAGGTCAGTGAGGTTAGTGAAATTCTGGAGCATATTACCGCGATCCGTAAGGTGCTGAGCATGCTGACCCATGAGGAGCATGGTGTGATTGCTTCTATTGAAGAGATTCAGGCGGTCGGCCATCGTGTGGTACACGGCGGTGAAGCCTTTAAGGCGTCTGCGCTCGTGGATGATGCTGCCAAAGCCGAGATTCGTCGCTTGTTTGATCTGGCGCCGCTGCACAACCCTGCCTCGATGATGGGGATCAAGGCTGCCGAAACTAACATGCCGAATGTGCCTCAGGTTGTCGTATTTGATACGGCCTTCCATCAGACAATGCCTGAAAAATCTTACCTGTACGCCATTCCAAGAGTTCTTTATAATAAGTATAAAGTCCGCCGTTACGGCGCTCATGGCACGTCCCACGAATATGTAAGCCAAGCGGCTGCGACGTTCCTGGACAAGCCTATTGAGGAGCTCAAAATCATCACCTGCCATATCGGAAACGGGGCTTCCGTCACGGCTGTGCAGGGCGGTCAGTCTGTAGATACCTCCATGGGCATGACGCCGCTGGAAGGTCTTATGATGGGAACACGCAGCGGTGATTTAGATCCTGCGATCGTACCTTATGTAATGAATAAAGAAGAGCTGAGCGTTAGCGAAGTCAATTCCATGCTGAACAAGCACAGCGGCCTGCTGGCGATTTCCGGTGTGAGCAGTGATATGCGGGAAATTACCGAGGGCATGGATAAGGGCGAAGCCAATGCGACACTGGCGTTCGAGATGTATGAATATCGTCTGCGTAAATATATCGGCTCTTATGCCGCGGCCATGAATGGAGTCGATGTGCTTGTATTTACGGCAGGTGTAGGCGAGAATTCCGTAGTTCTTCGTCAAAAGGTGCTGGAGCAGCTGACCTTCCTTGGCGTCAAGCTGGATGCAGAGCTGAACGCCATTCGTTCCGGAGAACCGAGACGGATTTCTGCACCGGATTCCCGTGTAGAGGTGCTCGTGATTCCGACGAATGAAGAGCTGGTTATTGCCAGGGATACCCATAACATCGTAACAGCGGCTAATCAACAGTAGCAGTTTAAGGAGAGAACAAGCATGACCACCAAAAGTGTAATTTCTCAAGTTCATCAGCATGCAGGAGAGACCGTAAGGATTGGAGCCTGGATTCAGAACAAGCGATCCAGCGGCAAGATCCAGTTTCTGCAGCTGCGGGATGGAACCGGATATATTCAGGGTGTCGTTGTCAAAAGTGAAGTGTCAGAGCAGCTATGGAATGATGCGAAGAGTCTGACTCAGGAAAGCTCGCTATACGTGACCGGCATCATTCGGGAAGAGCCGCGCAGTCAGTCCGGCTATGAAATGACAATTACCGAGATCGAAATTATTCATATTACAGAGAATTATCCAATTACTCCGAAAGAGCATGGCGTAGACTTCCTGATGGATCACCGCCATTTGTGGCTTCGCAGCCAGAAGCAGCGCGCCGTCATGGTTATTCGGGCAGAGATTATCCGCGCGGTGCAGCAATATTTTGACAATAACGGCTTTACATTGGTGGACCCTCCAATTCTGACGCCGACATCGGCAGAGGGAACGACCAATTTGTTTCACACGAAATATTTTGAAGAGGATGCTTATTTGACGCAGAGCGGTCAGCTGTATATGGAAGCCGCTGCGATGGCGCTGGGTAAAGTGTACTCCTTCGGTCCGACGTTCCGTGCTGAGAAATCCAAGACGCGCAGACACTTGATTGAGTTCTGGATGATCGAGCCGGAAATGGCGTTTACGGATCATGAGGAAAGCCTCAAGGTCCAGGAAGCGTTTATCAGCCATGTTGTGCAATCAGTCGTCAAGAACTGCCGCAAAGAGCTGGAAGCGATCGGTCGGGACGTGGCGAAGCTGGAAGTCATCCAGGCTCCATTCCCGCGAATTACGTATGATGAAGCGATTTCCTTCCTTCAATCAGAGGGCCATGAAATTTCCTGGGGCGAGGATTTTGGAGCGCCGCATGAAACTGCGATTGCTGAGAAGTATGAGAAGCCAGTGTTTATTACTCATTATCCTGCCGCAATTAAAGCCTTCTATATGAAGCCGGATCCGAATCGTCCTGAGGTTGTACTATGTGCGGATATGATTGCCCCAGAGGGCTATGGCGAGATTATTGGCGGATCTCAGCGGATTGATGATCCCAAACTGCTGGAGGAACGCTTCAAGGAGCATGAGCTGTCCATGGAAAACTATCAGTGGTACATGGACCTTAGAACCTATGGTACCGTGCCGCATTCCGGTTTTGGCCTGGGACTGGAGCGGACTGTAGCCTGGATTTGCGGATTGGATCACGTGCGTGAAACTATTCCGTTCCCTCGAACGCTTTACAGGCTGTACCCTTGATTTACATGGCGAACCAAAGACAGCCACAGGAACAGGTACAGAGCTCTTCCCAAGCTTGGGCTGACGGTGCCGCAGCGGGAATGCAGCAGGGCGTTACGCTGCTTCCGTATGCTTTATTGCGGAATTATCGAAGAGCCGGTCTTAGCGACAGGGAGTGTATGCTGCTCATTCATCTGCTGTCGTTTCAGCAGAATGAACAGAATGCATTTCCATCCCTGGAAGAGCTTCAGGCAGTGACCGGCACGCCGATGGAGGCGATCGCAGAGCAGCTGCAGAAGCTCATGAAGGCGCAGTGGATCACCATTGATGAATTCAGGGATCCGAACGCCGGCATTCAGTATGAGCGTTACAATCTGCAAGGAGTCTATGAGAAGCTTGCGGCGCTGCTGTCTTCACAGCAGTCCTCCCCGCCGGAGATGATGCCTAAGCCAGGCCAGCGCTTCTCGGAAGAGTCTCGTGCCGCAGAGGCCTGGCCGCCTGCTGAGCAGCCCGTGAAGGAGGAACGTAATCTGTTCCGGATATTTGAACGGGAGTTTGGCCGCCCCTTGTCTCCCATGGAGCTGGAGACGATCTCGGGCTGGCTGGATCAGGATCGCTATCCTGATGAGCTGATTCTGCTCGCGCTGAAAGAAGCCGTATTCGCGGGCAAGGTTCATTTCAGGTACATCGACCGGATTTTGCTGGAATGGAGTCGGAATCGGGTGCGCAATGCCGAAGAGGCCAAAGCCTATGCCCAGAAGTTCCGTAACATCGGCAGGTAATATACGTCAAGCAGCCGGCCAGTATGGCTGGTGCGTAAGTAAATACTCGCTGTCTCGAGCCCTTTGGTGGGTTTGAGGCGGCGGTTTTTTTTATCACAATGTCATAGAGCAGCGGCTTGCTCGTTTCCTTGCGCGATTCAGCGGTTATAAAGAGCTATAGCATACTTTTTGGAAGCAGCTATTATATAGAGAGAGGGGCTGGAGAAATGAACAAAGCGTATTGGAAGGAAAGCGTGATCTATGAAATTTATCCTCGCAGCTTTATGGACAGCGATGGAGATGGAGTCGGTGATTTGGCGGGACTAATCTCTAAAGCGAATTATATTCAAGATCTGGGAGTGGATACGGTATGGCTCACGCCAATCTATGCTTCTCCCAATGTAGATTACGGCTATGACATTTCCGACTATTACGAGATCCAGCCCGAATATGGCACAATGGACGACTTCAAGCGGCTTGTCCACGAAATGCATGAGCGGGGAATCCGGGTGCTTATGGATTTAGTGTTAAATCACACCTCGGATCAGCATCCCTGGTTTCAGCAGTCCCGCTCAGCAGCAGACAACCCGTATCGAGACTATTACATATGGCGTCCCGCCAACAGTGATGGCGGCCCTCCTAACAACTGGACCTCTTATCTCGGGACTCCAGCCTGGACCTGGGATGATCAGGCAGAGCAGTATTATTTGCACCTGTACAATGCCAGACAGCCGGACCTGAACTGGGATTATCCTCCGCTGAGGCAGCAGATGTACAAGATGATGAGATTTTGGCTGGAGCTCGGCATTGACGGTTTTCGTCTGGATGCCATAAACTCATTGTCCAAGGATCAGCGGTTTCCGGATACCAATCAGGAGAAGCTTCAGGCGAATGGTGACATTTTCACTAAAAACGGACCTCATATTCATACCTATCTGCAGGAAATGAATGAGGAGGTGTTCAGTCATTACCCTATTTTTACAGCTGGAGAGGCATCGAAGGTAAGAAATCAAGATGTGCTGATGTATACTCACCCCGCCCGGCACGAAATGAATATGATTTTATCTCCGGAAGCAGCAACCTTAGGACGTTCTCGGGAGGATGAGTTTCAGAGCCAGAACTGGACCTTAGAGGACCTGCGAAGTGTCTTAAGCCGATGGCAGAAGGACATCGGGGAAGATGGGGGCTGGTTCGGCATCTATGTCAGCAACCATGATCAGCAAAGGATGGTGGATACCTTTGGAGACCCGGAGACATACCGGGTGGAATCGGCCAAAATGATCGCTACGCTGCTGATGACGCTGCGAGGTACGCCTTTTATTTTTCAGGGAGAAGAGCTAGGTATGATTCACAATCCCTTGCTGCAGGAGATCGGGGATTTCAAGGATCAGCAATCTCTGTCGTACTATCAGTTGATGGTTGAGGAGCGCGGAGAAGACAAAGAGAAGATCATGCAGCGAATCCGCCGTCAATCAAGGGACCATGCCAGGACGCCGTTGCCGTGGAACGAAAGTGATCAAGGCGGGTTTACCACGGGGCAGCCATGGCTGCCGGTGCATCCCAAGCACCAAGAGCTTCACACGGAGCTGCAAACACAAGATCCTCATTCCGTACTGAATTACTATAAATCGATCATCCGGCTGCGGAAGGAGCACGAGACCCTCGTCTACGGCGATTTCAAATGGGTGCTGGAGGATCACCGCCAAATCCTAGCTTATATGCGCTGGATGGAGGATGAGGCATGGCTGGTCCTGTTGAACTTTACGGGAGAGGAAGCCGGCTATGAACTCTCCTGTGCTGAGGTGGCATGGGCAGAACAGGCTGTCTTTGTCATCGGAAGCTACAGGGATCACAGCGATTGTACGACGGGTTTGGAGCGTAATGGACGTCTTCTGCCTTATGAAGCGGTTGTTTACCGGGCAAGTGGTATGAGAGAATGAATCATTAAGCATTAGAAAGTTGGAGTGATGATGGATTTCAAGAAGCTAAGGCATGAGATGGCAGAGGTGGATCTGCGAAGCTGCCTCATTAGCTGCAGAGGAGAGCTGCAATTCCAGTATTACCGGGATGCGGCTGCAGAAAAGGAGCCGGCCAAAATCAATTCCTGTACGAAGAGCATTCTGTCCGCGCTAATTTGTATCGCTATGGATCAAAAGATTTTGCCGGGAGCAGGCACGCCGGTCTCGACATTTTTTCCACAGCTTGCAGCGTCGGAAGACAGGGACAAAGCGGAGATGACGCTGGAGCATCTCTTGACGATGTCGTCCGGCATCAGCTGGACTGAATTTGGCGGTCCCAAATCATTTCCGCGAATGACGAGATCCCCCGACTGGATTCAATTTGTGCTGGAGCAGCCGCTGTGTGAGGTGCCGGGTAGCCGGTTTGAATATAATTCGGGTAATTCTCAGGTGCTGTCTGGAATTCTGATGAAGGCGTCGGGGCTGCCTACGGCTGTTTTTGCAGAGGAGCAGCTTTTTCGTCCACTCGGAATTGAACAATACGCGTGGGAAATGGATCCGCAAGGGGTGCATACCGGCGGCTACGGACTGAAGCTGACACCGAAGTCACTGCTGCATTTCGGCCAGCTGTATTTGCAAAAAGGGTGCTTTGACGGGACTCAGCTCATCTCAGAGCGTCTGCTGCAGCAGTCTATAGAGCCCAGGATGGCCACAGAGCCGCCGCGCTCCGGGCATTATGCCTGGCATTGGTGGGTGGACACGTTTAGGGACGAGAGGAGCGAAGGTTCTGGCTTCGGACAAGGGGTAGAGCTGTCCTATTACTATGCCCGCGGCTTCGGGGGGCAATTTGTGTATGTCATTCCCCAGCTGGAGACCGTTGTTGTTCTTACGGAGGATAAGCGGAAGAAAGACCGCCATAAGATCGATATTTTCCGTCAATGGATTGTGCCGCTGCTGGTGCAGGAAATGCATATATCATAAGAACAAGAGCTGCCTTTAAGATACAGGATCTTGGCAGGCAGCCCTTGGCTTGGAGTACTGGTTATTTTGCTGGGCGGGCGGCGTCCAGCAGCAATTTTTTGTACAAGTATTCAAAAATGAATTCAAAGGCCTCCAAATGCCGCTTGGCTTCAAAGGCATTCTTGCCCCAGGCATAAATTCCATGATTGCGAAGTACAATTCCCGGGATGGTCTGGTTCAATACGCCCGGTACGAGCTTGGCAATACTCGGGATATCTGCGTAATTCGGGAGCACCGGAATGGCGATGCTGGCATCCTCCTCCCAAATATTGAACGCTTTAATAAGCTCGATGCTCTGGGCGGGCACGAAGCCCTCCTCGCCATAATATTCACTGATGAGGTTATTATACACGGTGTGCACGTGAAAAATCGCACCACAGCCTGTTTCACGGTAAATCTCACAATGGATCAAGGTTTCCGCGCTGGGCTTCAGTGCCGTGGCTTGAGCGGGCTTGCCGTTCTGATCCACAAACAAATAATCCTCTGGCGTATGGGCAGACTTGTCTTTGCCGCTTGCAGTGATCGCAAAGTGAAAGTCCTCCCGGTCAAACTCACCCACACGGACGGACAGATTGCCGCTCGTGCCGGGAAACCAGCCCCGCTGTGCAAACAGCTCCTTCACCTGTCTCAGCTCTTGAAGGGCGCCTTGCTTCTCTTCTAGAGTAATCTCTGAAAATCTCATTTATCATACCCCCTGAAGCGTCTTCTGCTTCATATCCTCAATGATATCGTGGAACGTTTGAAATGGAACATGCTGAACCCCGAGCTCCTCACACCGTTTGGTCAGTGTAGAGCGCGAGTACACCAGATCGGCGATCTTGGCTCCTTCGAAATCAGTAATGCTGTCCCCAATTAAAATACGGTAATATTGATCGGAAGGGAATTGATTCATCACGGTCACCTTACACATCCCGCACTGATTGGTGCAGCTGCCTTCACAAGGATGAGGCCAGGTAATCGTAATCTGGGACTGGCTAAAGTCAGCACTGTTACAGTAAATCTGCTCCTCCGGAATATGAAACGGCTCCAGAAGCGGTTTAACGAAGAAGTCGATCCCGCCGCTCGTTACATAAAACGGGATTCTGTGGTCCTGCAGATGCTGCAAATATTCTTGAAAGCCTTCACGAATGACGGCCTGCTCTAACGCGAAGCTCTTGATCTCCTCACGCCGGGAGGAAGGGAAGAGGGCAAACATGCGTCCGACGCCTTCTTTGATAGAGATCTGCCGCTCCACTGTAGCGCGCATCACTTCCTCATAGCCCTCCGGCAAAAAATGCTTCATAATCTCGACAATGTTATCATTGTCCGTAATCGTGCCGTCGAAGTCGCAAAAGACGACAGGCTGCTTGTTCATCATCATGCTGTATTATTCTCCTCCCCAAAGTTCCAGAGCAGCTTTCAGCTCCGGGTGAGCCTCGGCATATTCGGACAGCGGGACTCCATGCATGGCAGCGTCAATGGCCTGCACAAAGGCTTGCCCGCCGGCCTCTGTCCCCAAAGGATGACCATGTATGCCTCCCCCTGCGTTCACCACCACGTCTCTGCCAAAATCACGAATGATTTTAGGTACGAGTCCAGGGTGAATGCCAGCGGATGGAACAGGCATGCTCCGTTTAACCCCAAGGGCTGTTGTATGCAGCTCGTCCCGGATCGAAAGATTTTCTTCCCGAGGCATGGTGACCGAGCCATATGGTGAAGGGAACAGCACCAGATCGGCTCCGGCCAGCCGCATCAGCTGGCCCAGCAGAACGGGCGCGGCAATGCCATAATGAGGCGACGGATACATGGCTCCGGCGAGAGCAGGATGCGCCATAATAGGAACCGTAATTTCGGGATCTGCACTCAGCTCCTGCAGGACGTCATAGCCATAGGACAGCACGTTAAACAGGAGGGCATTGGCTCCGGCATCAATGGCTCGCAGCGCCTGATCCCGAAGCTGAAAGGTCCGTCCGGTAAGATTGGCCGCGTAAAGGAGCTTGCGTCCGGTTTCCTGCTCAACAATGTTCGCTGACTCGATGCACAGACGAACTCGGGTCGTAATCGGGGTCAGGTCATTCTCGAAAAGAATTTCGTCATCCTTAACGAGATCTACACCGCCTTGTGCCTGTCTCATAAATTGTTCCCGAAGCTCGGCAGCACTCAGACCGATCACGGATTTGAAAATACTCATCAGGAGCGGCCGATCATTCACGCCCAATAGCTCGCGGATGCCGTCAATGCCGAACTTGGGGCCCGGAAAAGAGGATAGAAAATCAGACGAAAGGTCTAGATGGGTCAGCTTGATCCGGCCATCCATAGATATTTTACCGAACACGGTGACGAGCAGCGCCGGAATGTCCCGGCTGAAATTAATATCCGGGTAAGCAATGCGAATGTCGGCGTAACGGGTGCCGGCAGAGCCGTCCGGGGATTCGTGAACCTCAACAGCGTACACCTCACCCAGATGCTTCTTCATCGCATCCCGTTTGGCCTGTGGAAGCTCCGTCCAGCTGCCAACGGTCATACCGACCGCGATGGACTGGGCTTTTTTATGAAAATCGGCATGGTCATCATGGATACGATACGTTGCAATACAGTAGCTCATTGGGCTTGTCCTTTCAGCGCAGCGCCCATTTCCCGGGAGCGCTCGGCGCAGCGATTTACAGCAGCAATAACCGTTTCAAAAAAGTCTCCCTGATCCAGGCGCTCCAGGGCAGCTTGGGTCGATCCATTCGGAGATGTGATCTTGGCCCGCAGCGCAGAAGGCTGCTCCCCGGTCACCTGAACCATGCGGGCCGCGCCCATGATGGTCTGCAGCGTCAGCTCATGGCTCTGCTCCGCAGTCAGGCCGCCTCGGATTCCGGCCGCTGTCATGGCTTCCATCATGTAGTAGAAGTAAGCGGGTCCGCTGCCGGAGATCCCGGTCAGAACATCCATCTTGTCTTCATCTATGACGGTGACATCCCCGACAGCCTGAAACAGAGTCATTACGAGACTGCGCATATCCTCTGTCATCTCTTTAGAGAAGGATAGCCCGGTCGAGCCCAGGCCGATCGAGCTGGATGTGTTCGGCATGGTCCGCGCCAGCGGCTGGTTTTGCCCCAGCAGAGTTTGGGTGGTCTGTATTGATAAGCCGGCAATTACCGAGACGAGCAGCTGATCTGGTGACAGAAATGCTCCGAGCTCTTTCAGCGCTTTGGCCGCATCCTTGGGCTTCATCGCGAGGACGATCACTGGACTTGCGGCTAAGATCTCACGCTTGGCCTGCGGATCATTCTCCGTGCGGACTCCGTATCGCTGCTGCAGCTCTTGCAGACGCTGGAGGTTGCTCCGGTTCAGCATCGTAATATTCTCGGGTTCAATAACATGGCGTTGGGTCAGGCCTTTGACGATCGCTTCCGCCATGGAGCCGGCACCGTAGAAGGTAAGGGCTTTATCAATTAAAGGGCGGTTCTGGGGAGATTGACACACAGATGATTCCTCCTTGTCATGTTTATTGGCGGATCTGGCCGCTGCCGCTCACGATGTATTTCGTGGAGGTCAGCGCCGGCAGGCCCATCGGGCCGCGTGCATGAAGCTTCTGGGTACTGATGCCGATTTCGGCGCCGAATCCGAATTCGAACCCGTCTGTAAAGCGGGTGGAAGCATTGTGGTACACCGCTGCAGCGTCTACCTCCTGGATAAAGCGGGAAGCATTCTCGCTGGAGGCGGATACGATGCACTCGGAGTGCTTGGTGCCGTAGTCAGCGATGTGCTCAATGGCTTCATCGAGGTTATTTACGATCCTCACATTGAGCACATAATCATTATACTCTGTAGCATAATCCTCCGGCGAGGCTGAAAGTGCCCAGGAAGCATAGCCTTTGGTCGCTTCGTCGCCCCGGATCTCGACTTGCTGCTCCCGGAACTTCTCCAGCAGGCCAGCCAGGTGCTGCGCTGCAAAATCGGCGTGGACGAGCAAAGTCTCCATAGAGTTGCAGACAGAAGGGCGCTGCACCTTCGCATTGAGGCTGATTTGCTCTGCCATTACAGGGTCAGCTGATTGATCAAGATAGGTATGACAGATGCCGGCGCCGGTTTCGATGACCGGAACGGTGGCATTCATGACAACATTCTGGATCAAGGAGCTGCCGCCGCGCGGGATAATGACATCCAGCAGCCCGTTCAGCTTCAGCATTTCATCCACGGAAGCGCGATCGGTATCTTCAATAAGCTGCAGCGCATCCTTCGGAATAGCCGTTGCTGCCATAGCGTCATGAAGAACCTCGACGATTTTTTTGTTGGAGGAGATGGCTGAAGAGCCCCCTCGGAGAACGACGGCGTTTCCGCTCTTCAGGCACAGCCCGGCCGCATCCACCGTCACGTTAGGTCTGGCCTCGTACACAATCCCGATGACGCCGATTGGAACCCGGATCTTGGTGATGGACAGGCCGTTCGGGCGGTCCATCGTATCCAGGGTGTCTCCCACGGGGTCGGGAAGCTCCACGATCTGACGCAGTCCTTCTGCAATGCCCTGGATGCGGGACTCATCCAGAGCTAAACGATCCAGGAGGGAGGGGGAGGTTCCTTGCTCCTTCCCGCGCTGCAAATCCTCGGCGTTTGCTTGAATGATTTCGGCGGAGCGCTGGATCAAGGCATCTGCCATACTCAGCAGAGCCTGATTCTTCTGTTCGGTCGTCAGTTTATTCAGTACCGGAGCTGCCTGCTGGGCAAGACCGGCTTTCGTTCTCACTTCACTCATTGGCTGCAAGCCTCCTTCTATTCCTTATCCTATCACTTTAACGTAATCCATTCATCCCGGTGGATGACTTCCAGGCGATGTACCTCGCCAAGAGCGGCGAGCACCTCTCGGGTCGACATGCCTATAATATGCTGGAGCTGCTCGGAATCATAATTGACAATCCCCCGGCCCACACGTTCGCGGCGGCTGTTCATTACCTCAACCACATCACCGAGCTGAAAATGTCCTTCCATACTCTTCACACCGACCGGAAGCAGGCTGTGCCCGCCGTGGAGCAGTGCTTTCTCGGCTCCATCATCCACGATAAGGGTTCCAAAAGGGGAGGACATAAAGCCGAGCCACTGCTTCTTCATGGGCAAGGTTGAGAGCTGGGTGGCAAAACGGGTGCCGTTCCCGTTGCCCTTCAGTGCACGAAGCAGCTCGCCGGGCTGATCTGCCCGGCCAATGAAGACGGGAACGCCTCCACGGGTGGCAATCTTGGCCGCATCCAGCTTCGAGCGCATCCCGCCGGTACCGACACTGCTGCCTGACCCGCCAGCCAGTCCATAAATCTCTTCGGTAATCTCCTCAATCTCCTGAAACCGGACGGCTTCAGGATTCTTGCGGGGATCAGCGGTATACAAGCCGTTCATATCCGTCAGGATGATGAGGTGCCTGGCTCGAACCATGTTGGCCACGAGCGCGGACAAGGTATCATTGTCCCCGAATTTCAGCTCGTCCACAGATACAGTGTCGTTCTCATTAATGACCGGAATGACACCCTGCTTCAGCAGCTCTTCAATCGTCAGGCTGGCGTTGTTCATGCGTTTTCGGTTGGAGAAATCCGTTCGGGTCAAAAGGATCTGGGCGGCTGTCAGCCCATGCCCGGCAAAGGCGGCCTGATAGGATTCCATGAGCAGAGCCTGGCCCACTGCTGCGGCCGCCTGCTTCTCATGCAGCAGGCGCGGCTTGGCCGGATAGCCGATCTTGCGGAAACCGGCAGCGACGGCACCGGAGCTCACCAGAAGCACTTCATGTCCTTCTTGGGTTAACTGCGCCAGCTCGGAGGCATAAAATTGGATGGCAGCGGCATTTAAACCGCCTTCCGGAGTGGTTAGGGAGCTGCTGCCGATTTTGACGACGACACGTGAAGGCATTACAATCACTTCCTCATTGTTGTTCTATATCCTTGATATAGCCATAAAAAAAGCTTTCGTCCTTGTATGACAAAGGACGAAAGCTTAACTTCCGCGGTACCACCTTTATTGATGAGGTCACTCATCCGGCTCTTTCCCTGTAACAGAGGGTGCTGTCCTGCTGGGCAGGCCGTTCGGGGTTAGGTTTCGGAAGGGGGCTAAACGGCGAATTCTTTCAGCCTGAGGAATTCGCTCTCTGGGCGCGCCGGACCTGTCGTACTGATCCCGTCATTACGTTTATGAGTTCGGTTTATAATTACTAGCAAGAATACCACAACGGCTTCTACTTTTCAAAGATCAATGGCTCAGAATACGCCCAGCTTACCAATCCGGGCAGCGGCCTCTTGCAGGCGCTCTTCACTGCTTAGCAGGCCGGCACGCACATAGCCTTCACCATGTGCTCCGAATCCAACACCCGGTGCCATGACGACATGGGCTTCTTCAAGAAGAAGATTGGCAAACGAGACCGAGGTGAAGCCCTTGGGTACCGGCAGCCAGCTGAAGAACGAGCCTGTAGGCTTGGCTGCATTCCAGCCAATTCCCTTTAGAGCGTCGTGAAAAGCGTCTCTGCGGGATTGATAAACCGATACCAGGTCCCGCACACAGTCCTGCGGACCAGTTAGAGCTTCGGCTGCCGCAGACTGAATGCCTCCGAACAGACTGACATACATATGGTCCTGAAGCTGATTGATCAGTGAGATGATCCTCGCATTGCCGAGAGCGAATCCGACTCTCCAGCCGGCCATGTTGTAGGTCTTGGAGAGGGTGTAAAATTCAATGCCTACATCCTTGGCGCCTTCTGCCTGCAGGAAGCTGACGGGACGATGACCGTCAAAGCCGATCGCACCGTATGCAAAGTCACTTGCAACCACAATGCCGTGTTGTGCAGCAAATGCCACAGTTTCTTCGTAAAAGGATAACGGGGCGTCCGCTGAGGTCGGATTGTTCGGATAATTCAAAAACATGAGCCGAGCCCGCTCCTTGTCTCTATCCGAAATGGCACTGTAATCAGGTAAATAATCGTTACTCTCCACTAGCGGCATAAATTTCATCTCGGCTCTGGCCAGAGCAACGCCTGACCAGTAGTCGGGGTAACCGGGATCGGGCACCAGGCAAAGCTCACCGGGATTCAGCAAAATCTGCGGCAGCTCGACGAGCCCGGTCTTGCCTCCAAACAGGATGGCCACCTCCGTCTCGGGGTCCAGGTCTACCTGGTAATCCTCCTTATATCTCTTGGCAATAGCCTCCTTCAAAAAAGAGTAGCCGCTAAACGGAGAATACTTATGATACTGCGGATTATCGGCTGCTTCCTTTAGCCGGGCTACGATATGAGCTGGTGTCGGCTGATCGGGATTGCCTTGTCCGAGATTAATAACATCATGCCCTTGAGCAGTCAAACGGCTTACATTACCGACCAGCGTGGCAAAAAACTGTGTTGGCAGCTGTGCCATGATGTCAGCAGGGCGGATTTCAAATGGCGGGTTAAGGTTCAAATTCATGTTAAAGTCACTCCGGTTCTGTACTGCTTCCTGCGCCAAAAAGAGTACGTCATGATTTCTTTGAACCTAAATTTATCACGATTTATCAGGGCTGTATAGAGGGCTTTGGGGCGTTCTATTGAAACGACAGAGTTTACGGGATATGATGAGGATATTGCAGCATGCGACGAAAGGAGTTTTTTCTGTGAACATTGCGCTGATTCAGGCTGATATTCAGATCGGTGAACCGACCGCCAATTTTCAACATATAAAAAAGCTGATGGAGACTGCGCTTTCCGAGGGGCAGAAGCCGGATATTCTGGTGCTGCCTGAGATGTGGAACACAGGCTACGCGCTGGAACGCATTCATGAGCTGGCCGATCCAGACGGCAGACAGGCCAGGGAGCTTTTGAGCTCTTTTGCCAAGAGACATCAGGTGCATATCGTCGGCGGCTCTGTGGCGGAGAAGAAGAACGGACAGATCTATAACACGATGTATGTTTATGACGCTGCAGGTGAGCAGAAAGCCATGTATTCCAAGATTCATTTATTCAGACTGATGGATGAGGAGAAGCATCTGTCTGCTGGAGATCAGGCGGTAGTGTTTGATCTTCAGCCCGGATTTACAGCCGGTGCATCCATCTGCTATGATGTCCGTTTTCCAGAGCTGTCGAGAACGCTTGCGCTGAAGGGTGCTCAGGTATTGTTCGTTCCTGCAGAGTGGCCGAATCCGCGGCTGCATCACTGGAGAACGCTGCTGACGGCCCGAGCCATTGAGAATCAAATGTATGTGGTGGCCTGCAATCGGGTTGGCACAAGCGGGGACACTACTTTTTTTGGTCACTCCATGATCATTGACCCTTGGGGCGACATCGTTGTGGAGGGCGGCGAAGAGGAAGGTATCCTCCGGGGGGCGCTGAATCCGGCGTTGACGGATGAGGTTCGGACCCGCATTCCCGTCTTTGAAGACCGCAGACCGGGATTGTATAAGCTGAGCTGATCACCTTGAATCCGGCGTTTCATCCTAGAGGTCACGGGTATACTATGTGTATTCCCCAACAAGGAGGTATGAAGCCATGGCCAATCAAGATCACAACGAGCAGGACAGCCAGGAAACCATTCAGGAGCAGAAGAATCAGTTCCGCAGCTTTGTAGAGGGTGTATCCGAGGGCGGAAGCCGCGGCAGCAACGATGCCATTGAAGACAAGGCCCGCATTCCTGATAACCAGAACCGGCTGGTGGACAAGCACAATCTGCGCAAGTAGATAGGGCTGGCCCGGATCAGCATAATCTGGGATTGTAGATTGACGCTGGCGGGATCAGCGGTGAAGACGGTTTGAGAGTGTCAGGGACGCTTGAAGATTAATAAAAAGGCGATGTTTAGGGAGATTCCCTGGCATCGCCTTTTTGGGCTCTGGTGGTGGTCTGTTTCGGGACGAGTTCGGTTTTTCGAGTTCGTTGTGCCGCATAGCGCCGTGGGGACGGGAACGAGTTCGGTTTTTCGAGTTCGTTGGACCGAATAGCGCCGCTGAGTCGAAATGAGTTCGGTTTTTCGAGTTCGTTGGACCGCATAGCGCCGCTGAGTCGAAACGAGTTCGGTTTTTCGCGTTCATTGGGCCCACTAGCGCCGCTGAGTCGAAATGAGTTCGGTTTTTCGCGTTCATGGGGCCGAATAGCGCCGCTGAGGCGGAATGAGTTTGGTTTTTCGCGTTCATAGGGCCGAATAGCGCCGTGGGGACGGAACGAGTTCGGTTTTTCGCGTTCATTGGACCGCATAGCGCCGTGGAGGCGGAATGAGTTCGGTTTTTCGAGTTCGTTGGACCGGAAAGCGCCGCTGAGTCGAATCGAGTTCGGTTTTTCGAGTTCGTAGGACCGCATAGCGCCGTGGAGGCGGAATGAGTTCGGTTTTTCGCATTCGTTGGGCCCACTAGCGCCGCTGAGTCGAAATGAGTTCGGTTTTTCGCGTTCGTTGGGCCCACTAGCGCCGCTGAGTCGAAATGAGTTCGGTTTTTCGCATTCGTTGGGCCCACTAGCGCCGCTGAGTCGAAATGAGTTCGGTTTTTCGCGTTCGTTGGGCCCACTAGCGCCGCTGAGTCGAAATGAGTTCGGTTTTTCGCATTCGTTGGGCCCACTAGCGCCGCTGAGTCGAATCGAGTTCGGTTTTTCGCCTACATTAACTCTTAATGACTTAATCCTTGCAGATGGAGCGGTCGCTCTCGGCCAGGCGGCCCATGACTTCCTTGAAGGTTTCAATGAACGCTTCTGCAGCCTTGGATAAATATCGGCCGTTTCGATACGCTATGACCAGCGTCCGGCTGGGGACCGGCTCTGCAAGCGGCAAATACACAGGAATGAATTCGCTGCGCTTGGCCCGCACGATGAAGCGGGGAACGAGGGTCACGCCCATGCCCGCGGCAACGAGCGACTGGACCGTCTCAATGTTATTGCTTTCGAACACCACCCTCGGCTCGAAGCCGGCATTCCGGCAAAGATCGAACGTCAGCTGGCGGAAGCCTTGACCTTTTTTGAGCACAATGAAGGCTTCTTCCTTCAGCTCCTCCAAAGCGACGGGCACCGGGCTGCCCTTATCCGCTCTCGCCGCCAGCGGATGGCGGATCGGCACGGCGAGGTCAATTCGTTCTTCTCCAATAGGCACCCAGGACAAGGATGGCTCGGTTAATGGCAGCGATAACAGGCTGAGATCTGTTTTTCCACTAGCCGTCAGCTTCTCGAGATTGGCAGAGGAATCCTCCAGTAATGCAATCTCGACATCAGGGTATTGCTGGTGAAAAGCAGGGAGTACCCACGGCAGCAGATGTGAGCCGGTGATCGGCATGCTGCCCACGACGACTTTCCCTTTGCGGAGCTGGGATATATCCGACATTTCCTGCCGAAGCTGCTCCACGGCATCCATGATTTTTTGGGCGTGCTCCACAAAGCTGGCGCCTGCATGAGTCAGTTCGACCGTGCTGGTATTCCGTTGAAACAGCAGTACACCGAGCTCTTTTTCGAGCTTGGACAATTGCTGGCTAAGTGAAGGCTGAGCGATGTGAAGCTTTTCTGCGGCCCGGGAAAAATTTTTGTCCGCTGCAATTTGCAGGGTATACATTAACTGGCGTAATTCCATATCATCACTCCGTTATAGGCAATACCTATGAAATTTATAGTTCAATTATATTAGTTTATCATTGCATTTAAAAGTGAGGAGTCATTTATAGCTGGAACCTATTGCTTTTATAGATTTTATATCTTGGATCAATCAAGAGGAACATGCTATATTACATATAAGCAAAAGGGAGATTCAACTCTCTTTAATATGGACGTAATGAACTAATGGGGTGATATGAATGAGTAAAAAGACAATGTTTGAGAAAATCTGGGACAATCACGTGATCCATCAAGAGGAAGGCAAGCCCGGCATCCTGTATATTGATTTGCATCTGGTGCATGAGGTAACCTCTCCCCAGGCCTTTGAAGGCCTGCGCCTGAGCGGCCGTAAGGTTCGCCGTCCGGAGCTGACTTTTGCAACAATGGACCACAATGTTCCGACAAAAGACCGCTACAATATCAGTGATCCGATCTCCAAGCAGCAAATTGACACATTGACTCAGAACTGCCGGGACTTTGGCGTAACGCTGTATGATCTGGAGACGATTGACCAGGGTGTTGTACACGTTATGGGACCGGAGCTGGGCCTGACTCATCCGGGCAAAACCATCGTGTGTGGCGACAGCCATACGTCTACTCATGGTGCTTTCGGCGCATTGGCCTTCGGTATTGGTACCAGTGAGGTTGAGCATGTGCTTGCGACCCAGTGCTTGCAGCAGGCCAAAGCAAAGACCATGGAGGTTCGCTTCAAGGGCAACCGTAACCCTGGCGTAACCGCGAAGGATATGATTCTCGGCGTAATTGCTAAATACGGCACGGATTTCGCGACGGGATATGTAATTGAATACACCGGTGAAGCGATTCGTGATCTGTCGATGGAAGAGCGCATGACCGTTTGTAATATGTCCATCGAGGGCGGCGCCCGTGCGGGGATGATCGCTCCGGATGAAACGACATTTGAATATTTGCGTGGACGTCAGCATGTGCCTCAAGGTGCAGACTTTGACCGTGCTGTAGCTTCCTGGCAGCAGCTCGTTACTGACGAAGGCGCCGAGTTTGATCTGGTGCTTGAATTCGATGTGGAGACCCTGATCCCGCAAGTAACCTGGGGCACCAGCCCGGGCATGGGTACAGACATTTCCTCCGCAGTACCTAACCCGGCAGATTTCAAAACCGAGAACGAGCGCAAGGCAGCTGAAAAGGCACTGGAGTACATGGCCTTAACGCCAGGTACACCGATGTCAGAAATTCCGATTGATTATGTATTTATCGGCTCCTGCACGAACGGACGGATTGAAGACCTTCGCGCTGCCGCCGCAGTAGCAAAAGGACACAAGGTTTCACCTCAGGTCACTGCAATTGTCGTTCCCGGTTCCGGCCGCGTGAAGCTGCAGGCTGAGAAGGAAGGCCTGGATCAAATCTTTACAGAAGCAGGCTTTGAATGGCGTGAAGCCGGATGCAGTATGTGCCTTGCCATGAATCCGGATGTGCTTCAGCCAGGACAGCGCTGTGCCTCGACCTCCAACCGTAACTTTGAAGGACGCCAGGGACGTGGCGGCAGAACACATCTCGTATCTCCGGCAATGGCAGCTGCAGCAGCTGTAAAGGGACATTTTGTTGATGTCCGTGACTGGAATTTTGTATCTGAAGAAGCTGTTATCTAAGAAGGGACGGGGGAGTTTACAATGGAAGCATTTACGAAATTAAACGGATTGGTTGCACCCGTGGACCGGGTCAATGTAGATACCGATGCAATTATACCTAAGCAGTTCTTGAAAAGAATCGAGCGCACAGGCTTTGGCCAGTTTCTGTTCTATGAATGGCGCTTCGACGAGCAGGGAGAGGTCATCACAACCTTTCCTCTGAATCAGCCGCGTTATCAAGGAGCCAGCGTACTGATCTCCAGAGCGAACTTTGGCTGCGGCTCCTCCCGGGAGCATGCCCCTTGGGCGATTATGGATTACGGCTTCCGTGTTGTGATCGCGCCTTCGTTTGCGGATATCTTCTATAACAACTGCTTCAAGAATGGCATTCTGCCGATCAAGCTGTCGGAAGAGCAGGTTGAAGAGCTGTTCCAGCGTACTGAAGCTCATGAAGGCTATCAGCTGAGTGTAGATCTTGAGAACAAGCTTCTTTCCGATGATCAAGGGCTTCAGATTCAGTTTGATCTCGATGAGCATCGTCGTCAGTTCCTGCTTCAAGGTCTGGATGATATCGGACTGACGCTGCAGCATGCTGATGCCATTGATGCCTACGAGCAGGAGCATCACAACCGTTTGTTCGCTTAAGCCGGCAGCATTCGATATTTCTTTCTAAAAAACTTCAAAACTTCCATATCCGCTGTAGGATATGGAAGTTTTTTCTGTTAAAATCATAGATATAGTGCGGAACATTCGCTGTGAAGCCGGAAAATGCCGCATGCTGAGCCAATATGGCGGTTTTTGGGTACTCGTCGCTTTCATTAAATTCATAGGGATGGTAGAGGTGTGAGTATGAAGAAGTGTGGTCTGCTGATGTTTTTGGTGCTTTTTCTGCTGAGTTTAGGCAGTGCAGGAAAAGCGGAGGCAAGCGGTGCAAAGATTTATCTGGATGGAGAACAGCTGAATTTACCGTCCGGAGTCAAGGTGTTAAATGTCAACAACTCTATCATGGTCCCCATTCGGGTCATTTCCGAGAACCTAGGCTATGAAGTGAAATGGGAAAAGTCCACTCAGACCGTTTCTGTGCTGGACAGCGTTACGGCGGTACATATGAATGTGGGCAAGACACAGTCTCAGGTGAACGGGATCGAGGTTCAGATGAGCATCCCGCCGATGCTGCAGGGGGGGACCACCCTGGTGCCGCTGCGCTTTGTAAGTACAGAGATGGGCATGGATATTGAGTGGGACAACCAGATCAAGGCGGTATATTTGACTAGCAGCGCACCTCCTGTCGCGACTGAACCCGTTCAAGTAAGCCCGCCCCCAGCAGGATCAGTGGGAAGCAATCCCGGCGCTGTCACTCCTGTAGAAGAAGTGACCCCGGTCTCAGCTTTGGCAAGCGTCGATGGCATCAGCTTCGTCGATAACCAGCTGCTGATTGCCGTATCCGGAAAAGTGACGCCTAAGGTTTTTAGTATTCCTAGCCCTGACCGGATTGTCGTTGATCTTCCGCAAAGCTTTCTGTCCAGCTCCTTTGCCGGGTCGGATCAACAAGTGGGCAAGGAAACGATCCTTCCGCTTGAAGGATACCCCGACGTGAAGCAGATCCGTTATGCTAGATTCAGTGCTTCCCCGGAAACCGTGCGTGTCGTTCTGGACCTCCATACGTCCAAAGCGTATGAGCTTACCCATCAGAATGGATTAATTACACTCAACTTAAACATAGAGCAGACCGCAGCACCGGCGGAGCCGGCTAGCAGCGGCAAGAAAATCGTTGTCATTGATGCCGGACACGGAGATGGAGACCCGGGTGCTCCTAGCGTGAACAAGCGTTGGGAGAAGGACTTTAATCTGGCCGTTGCCCAGAAGGTCGGGAAGCTCCTGGAGAAGGAAACTCAGATCGAAGTAGTCCTTACACGAAGCAATGACACGTTTCTGGAGCTGAAGGATCGGGTAAAAATAGCTAACAACCTTAAGGCTGATGTTTTTGTTTCCATCCATGGAAATAGCAACAATTCCAGCAGCGCCAACGGAACGGAGACTTTTTATACGCGGGATGCCAGCTTGTCTTTTGCCAAAATTATGCACAGTCATCTTTCTAAAGCTACAGGTCTTAAGAATCGTGGCGTCTCTTACGGAAATTTTCATGTGACCCGCGAAACATCCATGCCGGCCGTACTGCTGGAGATCGGGTTCTTAAGCAATAAAGGTGATGAAACACAGATGTTCAAGGAAGATTTCCAAAACCGGGTGGCACAAAGCATCGTAGATGGAATTAAGGAATATCTTAAAGTACAGTAATGTACTTCCCAAGGGGGACGGTTTAATGAGTCAACGTAAATATTGGTCAGCAGCAATTCTGGCTGCTGTAATGGTAATGAGCAGCGGATGTGGAGACAAGCCGGCTGCAGCACCTCCTGCAGACACGGGAGCGGTAAAGCAAGCGGCAGGAGCCGATGAGGGCAACGTCAAAGATGATGTCGATACCACCCAGCAGGCACAAGGGACTGCAGGCACTCAGGTCGCAGGAAACAGCACTTCAGCTTCAGATGGAGAGAAGAAGGAGGAGCCGATGCGCAAAGAAAAGGTAGTCCTCTACTACACAGATCCTGAGCTGATGGGCGTCGTTGAAGCCCCGGGAGAAATTATGTACAGCGGCGCTGAAGACAAATACGCTAAAGCTTTTAATGCACTACAGCAGAGCGATGATGAAGAGTTCGTTCCATTGTGGAATGAGGCCATTACGCTGAATCAGGTTGAATTTGACGCCGGGGCGCTCGTTCTGGATATCACCAAGCCCGCTGAGGCAAATCTGGGTGCTGGCGGAGAGATGTACGCTCTGGAAGCACTGGAGAATATGTTTTTCCAGTTTGAGGAAGTTCAGTCGATCCAGCTGCTTATTGATGGAGAACAGGTCGAGAGTTTGATGGGACATGTTGTCCTCGAGCATCCGATGAAGCGTCCTACACCTTGATAAGTTAGGGGTGGATTTCAGGTAATATTATTCCTATATAAAGTAAAGCAGCCTTTAAGCAATCTGCTTAGGGCTGCTTTATTTTTTTGGCAAAGTGGAAATATTTTCGCAACTTTAGAACGAGTGACGCGTCTATTGTATGTCAGGTAATGTCGGACAGGCCGGGAAGTCTACGCCATTTTATGGCAGATTAATAGGATGGTAGGGGTGAAGGATGAAGAAGTTCGGTTTTTTTATGTTTCTGTTCATCATCATGCTGGTGTTTCCAAAGGGCATTGAGGCAAGCGCATTAAGTGCCAAGATTTATTTGAACGGCAATGAGCTGCAGCTGTCTCAAGGTGTCAATGTGGAAAATATCAATGGAACCGTGATGGTGCCGATCCGGGTCGTATCCGAGAATTTGGGCTACACGGTAGGCTGGAATCAGGCAGCACAGAAAATTACGGTTCAAGGCGGAGGAAAAACCGTCGAGATGGTGGTCGGAAGCAGCAGTGCATCCATTGATGGTCAACGTGTAAGCATGGTTAAGGCACCGCTCTTGCGCGGAGGCACGACAATCGTACCCATCCGGTTTGTGAGTGAGCAGATGGGCATGAATGTCAGCTGGAACAATCAAGAGAAAGCAGTATACCTTATTACCCCGGAGTCAGGCGTCTCAAACCCGGGTGAGTCCGATTACGGTACTCTGACAACGATTGACGGAATCAGCTTTAGCAGCAATCGCCTGCTGGTAGCGGCGACAGGAACGATGAAGCCCAAGATTATGAAGCTGACCTCGCCGGACCGGATTGTCATTGATGTAGAGAATGCGGCATTCTCCGAGCAATTCAGCACGAGTAATATTTTGGACGCTACAAACAATGGGTCCTTGACGGTAACCGGATATCCAGATGTGAAATCGGTCCGGTATTCGCTGTACAGCGACAGCCCGTCAACCGTTCGCATTGTCATTGATCTGAATTATCCCAAAAATTATACGCTTCATAATGAACCTAACGGCTTGTTTACAGTGGACCTGAATACAAGCTCTGAGCCGGTTCCTGCTCCGGGAGCAGGCAGCAAAAAGCTCGTCGTCATTGATGCCGGACACGGGGGTCATGATCCTGGCGCAATCAGCGTCTCGAAGAAAAAGGAAAAGGATTTTGCCCTGAGTCTCGCTCTCAAAACGGCCAAGCTGCTGGAGAACAGCTCAACGATCGACGTTGTCCTTACACGCAGTGATGACACCTTCCTGGAGCTGAGTGACCGCGTGAAAATTGCCGAGAAGCTGAAGGCAGATGTCTTTATCTCCATTCATGCCAATGCGGGACCTGCCACGGCTTCCGGAACGGAGACCTTTTATCAGCGTTCGTCCAGCAAATCGTTGGCGACGGTCATTCATAAAAATATGTTAAATGCCGTTGGATTGAAGGACCGCGGAGTGAAATACGGGAATTTCCACGTCATCCGCGAGACCACGATGCCGGCCATTCTGCTGGAGGTCGGGTTCCTGACCAATAAAACGGATGAAACCAAGCTCTACGATTCCGGGATTCAGGACCGTGTCGCGCAGTCGATTGTGAACGGACTCAATGAATATTTTAAATAATAGTGATGCAGGGCAGATGGAGGTGGACTCATGAATAAAAAAATAGGGTCTGCGGCGTTCCTGGCAGCGTTTATGCTGCTAGGAACGGCATGCGGAGAGAAACCAGGGGCAGCACCTGTCCCTGCGGAGGAGAAGTCGGCAGCTCCTGTCCAGGAGACTGCAGAGACCGGAAACGAAGGCACTACCACGGCGCCGTCACAGACGCCATCCAGCACGCAGGGTGCAGGCGGAAGCACAGGGGGCAGTGAAGCCCCCTCTACGTCAACGCCTCAGGAAGAAGCCGAGCCAGCGCAGCAAAGTGAAGAGATCAAAGTATACTACACCGATCCTGACTTGATGGAGCTTCTCGAGGATACAGCCAAGATTACGTATACCGATGAAAAAGCGAAATACCAGGCGGCTTACGATGCGCTTCAGAAGAGCACATCTCAGGAGATGGTTCCGCTCTGGAGTAACATGAAGCTTCTTTCCTTGTCATTTGAGGATGGAGATCTGACACTGGATCTGCATATGCCGGATACGGCAAACATGGGCTCCACGGGAGAGGATTTTGCAATTCGGGCGCTCAAGGGCACCTACTTTCAATTTGATGAAGTGGAAACCATTCAGCTGCTGCTCGACGGTAAGCAGGTAGAGAGCCTGATGGGACATGTGACGCTGTATAACCCGGAAACCCGCTAGCTGCTGGAAGGAGATCACATTCTGCTGTCGAATATGTCAAAGAACGCGTATAGCAGAAATGAAAGGAGCAACAACAATGTCATCTAAACGAAGAAATATTCATTCCAAAAAAGTGGTCTCCGCCGTCATGGCCGGGCTTATGGTTATGGGAACTGGCGTATCTGCAGAGCCTGCAGCACCTACAGCAGTCAGCGCGGCGCTCTCGACGCCTGTTTTCAGTGATGTCGTCAGCGGCTATTGGGGAGAAAAATACATTTATAAACTGGCGGCTCAAGGGATTATAACTGGTAATAACGGCAAGTTTCGTCCTAATGATCCCGTAACTCAGCAGGAAGCTATGACGATGGCAATCCGTTTCTTGAATTTGAATGTGAATGAAGGCACCGACACGGCTGCGACATTACCGACAAATATGAAAGTAAATAATTACTTTGTACCGTACGTCAGCCTGGCGCTTTCGCAAAACCTGCTCAATCAAGAGAAAGAATCGCAGTATGCCGATGACAGCATGATCTGGGGAGCTCAAACGGCAACCCGGGAATGGATTACCGAGGTGCTGATCCGCTCCATCGGCCGTACTGCAGATGCGCAAGCAGCCATGTCGGAAGCTTCAGGCTTTGCAGACCATGGCAGCATTTCACCTGACCGCGCAGGGTATGTCAATACCGCCGTTGAGCTGGGTCTTGCCCAAGGCGTGACGGCTAATCGGTTTGATCCGAAAGGAGCGGTCACCCGGGCTCAGCTGGCTACCTTTTTTAGCCGGGCTCAGGCCTACATAGATGAACAGTATGAGAATCAATATGAGGGCGTCGTCACCTCAATGAGCGATGGCGGGCTGACTCTGTATACCGATGGACAGAGCCAGACATTTTCACTGCAGCCTTCCACGGCCTATTTTGAGAAAGACGCTGCCGGACGCATTACACAAGGAGATATCCAGCCTTACACGAAGGTAACCGTCATTGCGAAGGATGGTGCAGCAGCTTATGTCGAGCTTATGGATAAAGAGCAGCAGCTGGAATCCTTTGAACGGAAATTTGAGCGTCTGTCCCCCGACCAGGTCATATGGTTTGATACGGGATCGAGCTTTGAGTCTCTGTCTTACACAAAAGATACCCTCTTCCTGGATCAAAACGGCAGCAAGATTGATCCTGCCGATCCCAAGACATTGGTGCCGGGCAGCGTAGTAACTGTGCAGCGGGAAACCTTTACGCCACAGAAGCAGATTGTAGCGATCACGGTGAAGGATGGCGTAGTGAACAAAACGGCGACAGGGGTCATTCAGTCAGTGGATCTCAATGGCAAGAAGCTTACGGTGCAGACCACGACGGGGTCTGCAGAAACCTACAGCTATGAAGGAGCCATCATCAAATACCAAACCCAGCTGCTGACACCTTCTGAATTAAAGGCGGGAGCTGTCGTGAATTACACGGTTGAGAACAGTATGCTGAAGAGCGTTGAAATTAGCCAGAGCGTTGACCGCACCGTTAGCGCCATGCTGTATTCAGCCGATCCCAACGGGAAATTCATTACGTATAAACGCTCTGGCAGCACGCAGCTGGAAATCAAGGTGCTGGCCTCTCAGCCGGAGCTGATTGTCAGCGGGATTGCAAGACCGGTGCTGGATGACCTCATCTTTGACGAGAAGGCCGGAGACGAGGTGGAGCTGATCATTAATGGCGATGAGCAGGTCACCAAGATCACGGTCGTAGGACGTCAGTCCGAGCTGATGAAGCAGGCGGTCGTAGCGAGATATGATGCAGCCAAGAAGTGGCTGATGGTAAGCGACAGCGCCGGCAAGCCGCACGTGATGATCCTGGATGAGAAGACCAAGCTGGAGTCCTCGGCCGGCAGCTCGCTGTCCGCGGTTGAAGGTCTGCTCGGTTCTGGCAGAAAGGTGAACATCAAGCATCTGGGCAACCGCGCACTATCCCTGGAAGTCATATATCAGTACGAGGGCACATTGACGGAAATCAATACAGCCGCCAAGACGGTTACGATTCTCACCGACAACGGTGAAACCGTGAAGCTGCCATTCTCGAATCCGAAGGTAGAGCTGTACAGTAAGGCTTCCGCCTCGCTCTCGGATATCAAAATCGGCGACGAGGTCTATGCGGAGCTTTCCGCTAACCAGGATATGCTGGCCAGCTTGAAGTCTAAGGCTTTCGTTCAGTTTGAGGTGGGATCGGTGGAGCCTTCCTTAAACCGGCTTACGGTTAAGCACGATGGGGTGTCCAAGCTCATTTACACTGACAAAACCGTCATGAGTGACGAGAACGGCCAACCGATTCAGATTAGTGCCTTGAAGCCAGGCAGTCTGGTCAATGTACAGTTTACAGGCACAACGCCAACCTCGATCCAGGAGGTTCGTCTGACGCTAGGCCAAGTGATGGCTGTGGATGCTGCCGCTAACACGCTGACCGTGAAAGACTTTAATGGAACGCAGCAAGTCATTTCGGCAGCAGGCGGGGTCAAGATGAACCGCGGTGGCGCGGTGTCCACAAGCTTGGCCGGCCTCACCCTTAATGACCGGGTCGAGGTTCACAAGGACATTACCGGAGTGACCGTAGTCAAGGTTCTGGATTCTTTATCAAAAACGTTCTGGAAATCTCAAAATGGCGAAATTTATGTAAAACGGACGTACACAACGGATGAATATCGCTTCCGTACGTCAAGTAGCGTATTTGTTCACCAAAATGATCAGAACTTGTCCGTGCAATCCCTGAAAGAAAATGATAATATTGTACTGTATTTCAACAACGGCACCGTTGTAGAGGTCGTGAAACAATAGTTATCACTGAGGGATACACGAGAAACACCGTCTTGATGCGGGATTTGCTCGCATCAAGACTTTTTTTTGCGGGAGGACCAGCGATGAATAATTCTACCGTACGTCACATTCTCGATACCATCGGCGCTATGTACCCGGGTGCACACTGCGAGCTGAATCATAACAATGCATTCGAGCTAACCATTGCCGTGCTGCTGTCTGCTCAATGTACCGATGAAACAGTGAACAAAGTGACGAAGGACTTGTTCCAGAAATACAAAACCCCGCAGGATTATGTCTCGGTTCCGATTGAAGAGCTGGAGCAGGACATCCGACGGATCGGGTTGTACCGTAACAAGGCGAAGCACATACACCAGCTGTGCCTCATTCTGATTGAGCAGTATGGAAGTGAAGTGCCAGAGGCTCATGATGAGCTGGTCAAGCTTCCAGGTGTGGGCCGCAAAACTGCGAATGTTGTGGTATCCAATGCCTTTGGTGTACCGGCCATCGCGGTGGATACGCATGTGGAGCGGGTGTCCAAGCGGCTGGGACTGGCTGGCTGGAAGGACAGCGTGCTGGAAGTCGAGAAAAAGCTGATGAAGCGCGTCCCTCGGGATGAGTGGACACTGACGCATCACCGGCTCATTTTTTTCGGCCGTTATCATTGCAAGGCGCAAAATCCGATGTGCCAGGTATGTCCGCTGCTGGACCTGTGCCGTGAAGGAAAGAAACGTATGAAAACATCAGTCGTCAGGAAGAATAAGGATTAGCAGGCTGGCGGCACAAAGTAGACAAAGAGGATGGGATTAAACATGAAATGCATCTCGGTATACACGGATAATTTTGAATTGTTCTCTGACATTTTTGAACAGGTGGTTGAAACCCAGCTGGAAGAGAATGAAGAGAAGGAGGTTGAAGGCGTAACCTTCAGCCATTCCGGTGAAGCGCCGGAAAATTATTTGGAACGGATGTCGCAAAAGGCAGAGGTCGTCGTTATGCGCGATAAATCCCGCGGCGTGACCATTTTGCAGCATGGAAACGTGTTTGAAATTCTCATTCCGGAAACCGAGAGCGCAGCTGCGCTGTAAGCTTTAGAGCCGGGGACAAAGCATGGAATAGCGAGGCCGCAGGGGAGTCTTCCCGATCTGCGGCCTCTTTCCATATATTCCGGCGAGATGGTACAATGAAGGAATGGAGAAATCAAGCATCCCTGATGACAGGATCGGAAGAGGAGCGAATGACAAGTGAAAGCTGTTACAGCACATGAAACCGGATTCAATGCAGACCTGCTGCAGGAAGCCATTGCGCAATTCCAGGCGTGGAATGATGAATCCTCCGCGGAGCTGGCCAAGGATCTTCAACGGAAACAGGAAGCCAAGGAATTAACACTCGCCTTCTGCGGGCATTTCTCGGCAGGCAAGTCCAGTATGATCAATGCCCTGTGCGGCAAAAAGGTGCTTCCATCCGGCCCCGTGCCGACAAGCGCAAATATTGTAACGATTCGAAACGGAGACGCCAAGGCGGTGATCCACCGGGCAGACGGAGCCGTCGAAGAGAGCATTACGGTAACGACCGAGGAGCTGGCTGAATACTGCAAGGCTGGCGGCGACTACCGTGCTATTGAGGTGTGGGATCAGGTTCCGGTGCTTCAAGGCCATGGTGTACTGATGGATACACCAGGTGTGGACTCCACGGACGACGGCCATCAGAAGGCGACTCACTCCGCGCTGCATTTGGCCGATGTTGTTTTTTATGTGATGGATTACAATCATGTTCAGTCTGAGAGCAATCTTATGTTTGCCAAGAGCCTGTCGGATTGGGGGAAGCCGCTGTATCTGATTGTCAATCAGATCGACAAGCACCGAGATGAGGAGCTCAGCCTGGCGTCTTACCTGAGTGACGTTCGCAAAGCGTTCCGGCAGTGGAACATTCAATATCAGGGATTGCTCTGCATCTCACTGAAGGTGCATGATTATCCCTATAATCAATGGCCGGAGCTTCAGTCCGTCATTGCCGGCCTCCTGGAGCAGTCGCGGTCCTTGCTGGACTACAGTGTAGCCTCTTCGCTACGGCAGGTCGCGCATTCTCATGGAGAGGCATTTGCGAGAAGTCATCAGGAGGAGAAGGAGGCGCTGCTGGAGGAGATTGGGGGCCAAGCTGCGCTGGAGGCGCTGAATCAGCGTCTTGCGGAGGAAGAGGCCGAGCTTTCATCTGCCCGGAATATGCCGGAGGTGACGGCAACGGCTTTCCGCAAGGAAGGAGATGCACTGCTGGCGAATGCAAACCTGATGCCTGCCGAGCTGCGGGACCTGGCCTTGTCCTGGCTGGAGAGCCAGAAAAGCGGCTTTAAGGTCGGCTTTCTGTTCTCTAGTGGCAAGACGGGCGAGGAGAAGAAGCGACGGCAGGAGCAGCTTCTGGAGCGGCTGAAGCAGCAGGTGTCCTCACAGGTCGAATTCCATTTGCGCCAGCTGTGGAAGAGCAGCATGGAGGCCGTCTCTTCTTTCGGTGAAGAACAGGAGCAGGTCCTGGATTCTGTTCTTCCGAGGGTTACAGCGGAGCTGCTACTTCAGACTGTGGAGCCGCAGGCGATTCTCTCCGGAGAATATATGCTGAACTATTGCCGGAAGCTCGCCGATCAGATCAAGGCGAGCTATCGGCAGGCGGTCCTGACCTTGGCGGACCGCCTCAAACAGGCCGCCGCGGACGCAGCTTCAGTCCGCGTGGCCGAGCTCTCGCGCCGTCACGCAGAGCTGACGGCGCAATCGGCGGCCGCCGCCCGCTATGCTGCGCTGCAGCAGGCGGAGGCCGCCCGCAGCGGCGCGGCTGCGCAGCTCGCGCCGCCGCCAGAGCCGCTCACCCCCGGCCTCCTGCCGGAGGTGAGCGAGCCGGCTGCGCTGCCGCAGGCCGCAGCCGAGCCCGCCCCTGCGGCTGCGCCGCCGCAGGGGGAAGGGCTGCCCCGCCGCGTGCCGCAAGGCGGGGGCCGGCGCCAGCGCCTGGAAGCAGCGGCAGCGAAGCTGCGGGCTGCTTCGGCGCTGCTGGCGCCGCATCCCGCGCTGGCGCAAGCTGCGCGGGATCTGGACGCCCGCGCGGACAGCCTCGCGGGCGGCTCCTTCACGATGGCGCTGTTCGGTGCCTTCAGCGCCGGCAAATCCTCATTCGCCAACGCCCTGCTGGGCGAACGCGTCCTGCCGGTATCGCCGCACCCGACCACCGCGGCGGTCAATCGCATTCTGGCACCGAATGCTGACCATCTGCACGGAACGGCGGAAGTGAAGATGAAGACCTATGACACCTGGTGGGATGATCTGAACTATTCCTTTCAGGTTCTGGGCCTGGAGCAGCCCACCAAGAGCAGCTGGCGCAAGGCCGCAGAGGAGCTGACCCCCGCCGGTATTCACCCGGCAGGGCTGCCGCATTACGGTTTTCTAAAGGCAGCAGCGGCCGGCTGGGAGGACATGGAGTCCCGGCTAGGCAGCATCATGACCGTGGGACTGGAGGAGTACCGGGGCTTCGTAGCCGACGAAACCAAGTCCTGCTATGTTGAAGGCATTGACCTGTACTATGGCTGTGACCTGACAGAGCAAGGCATCGTGCTGGTCGATACGCCAGGGGCCGATTCCCTTCATGCACGGCATACCGGTGTCACGTTCAGCTATATCAAGAATGCGGACGCTATTTTATATGTGACTTATTATAATCATGCCTTTTCCAAGGCCGACCGTCAGTTTCTGTCGCAGCTGGGCCGGGTGAAGGACAGCTTTACCCTGGACAAAATGTTCTTCATTGTCAACGCGGCCGATCTGGCTTCCTCACAGGAAGAGCTGGAGCAGGTGGTAGAGCATGTCCAGGATAATTTGAAGCGAAGCGGCATTAGCCGGCCGAGCATTTTTCCGGTTTCCAGTCTGGAATCCCTGAGAGCCAAGCAGGCGGCAGATGATGTCAAGCTGGCATCCTCCGGCTTCCTGTCATTTGAGAAGACCCTGAATCATTTTGCCGTGGAAGAGCTGCCCGGCTTGTCTCTGCGGGCAGGCCTGGACAGCATTAGAGAGGCTTCCGGGAAAGCGGAGAGGTGGGCCAGACTGGCTGAGGAGGACGCGGATAGCCGCAAAGTGAGAGCCCAGCGGCTGGAGGAATCCCGCACACAAGCTGTCTGTATGCTGGAAGAGCTGCCAGTCATCAGCTATGAGCGCGATGTGCAGGAGGAATGTGGTGAGCTGTTGTTCCACGTTCGTCAGCGGCTTGATTATGCCATGGGTTCCTTTTTCCAGGATGCCTTCCATCCCTCGGTACTGCGCGAGGATGGCGGCAGTCTGAAGGCGGCGTTCGCGGCCTGCGGGAAGGATCTTCAGCGCACACTGGCGCTGGAGCTGGATCAGGAGCTGTGGGCTACCACGCTCAGATTGGAGGCGACAGGGCGCAAGCTCTGCTCTAAAGCCGTTCAGCGCGTGCTGGATCGTATTAAAGAGCTTGAAGAAGGTCTCGCCTTGTCCGTAAGTCTGGAACTGGAGTGGCCTGCTCCCACGCTGCCGGAAAGTGCGCTTCAGCAGCCGAAGGACTGGGGTCCGTATTGGAGCCTGTTCAAGAATCCGAGGCATTTCTTCGAAAGTCAGGGCAGCCTCAAGCTGCGGGAGCAGGCTGAGCCGTTAGTGAAGGAGGACATTGCCGTTCTCCTTGCATCAAGGTCTCACGAGCTGGTCCGTCATTACACCGAGCAAACGACCGTGGCCTTGACGCAGTATAGAGATGTGCTGCTGGAGCAGCTGGAGCAGGCTGTGAAGGCCATGCAAACGTCTCTTGCTGGCGGACAGTCTGCAGAGCAGTGGCGACAGCTGGCCCAAGAGCTGAAGAGCATTAGCGAGTAAAGCGGAATAGATCCATATTGAAACGGCGGAATCCGGGGGCACGCAGCCCCGGTTTCGCCGTTTTTTGACGTGCTGCCGACCCCTAAGATGTCAGGTATTTTTGCTTGGTGATATGCTTTTTTGAAAATGTCACCATTTTGTCAGAATTAAAGAGGAAAGCCGATGATTTCATCATGAAGAAACGATAAGTTGCACGAAACGCTTTCAGAAGGTCAGATCATCGCCAATTCCGCTTTTTTTTGTCTTTGCCGCTTTTGGAAGTCGGTGATAAACTTCATAAATGCTACATAACTGTTCGTATTGAGATTAGGGAGGATTAAGATGAATGTTCTCAGGCAACTGCAGGGCTTCTTTTGGGAGAAACGAGTCTATCTCTTTCTTTCCATACTGTGTCTGGCGATGGCGACCGCGCTCGGACTGGTATACCCGTACCTGCTGCAGCGTTTGATCGATGATGCGATCAGACCGGAAAATTTCGGCTTGGTGCCTCAGCTGGCACTCACGGTCGTAGGGGTCGTAACGATCAAAGCATTTCTGCAATTTTTACACGGATTTTATGGTGGAAGGCTCGGCAATTTCTTAGCTTATCAAATGCGGAACGCCTGTTACGAAAAGCTTCAATTTCTGTCCTTCCGGTACTATGATACCGCGCGGACCGGAGACCTGATGTCCCGCCTGACGGGAGATCTGGAAGCGATTCGGATGTTTATCGGATTTGGCTTTGCGCAGCTGCTGAATGTGGTCATGATGGTCACCTTCGGCTCCATCATGATGTTCTCCATCAGCTGGAAGCTGACACTGTTCACCATGATCAGCATGCCATTCCTGGTCGTCACAGCGCTGCGGTTTGAATCCAAGATTCATCCGGCCTTTCAGGAAATGCGCCTGGCGCTGAGCTCGCTGACGACGGCCGTGCAGGAGAACATTACCGGTGTGCGGACCGTCAAGTCCTTTGCCCGGGAGCCGCATGAGGTCGTTAAATTTTCAGGGCGTAATGAACGTTATAAAAGCAATCAGATTTTTGCGTCCGCGCTGTGGGCGCGTTTCTTTCCTTTAATGGAGCTCTTTGCCAACATCAGTGTCGTGCTGTTGCTGCTGTTCGGTGGACGTATGGTCATTAATCAGGAGCTGACGTTGGGACAGCTGGTTGCCTTTTTCAGTCTGATCTGGTACATCATCGGACCGCTTTGGGGCATTGGATTTCATATTAACAACTACACTCAATCCAAAGCCTCCGGAGAGCGGGTGCTGGAGCTGCTCCATCAGCCGGTCGATGTTGAGGACAGTGAAGATGCCATAACACTGAAGCCCGATGAGGTCAAGGGGCATGTCGTGTTTGACAGCGTGACCTTTGCTTATGGAAACAAAATGGCGGCAGTTAAAGATATTCAGCTTCATGCCAAACCAGGATCTGTTATCGGCTTGCTAGGGGGAACCGGCTCCGGTAAATCAACGATCATTCAGCTGCTGATGCATGCTTATAACGTGAACTCCGGCAGCATTACGCTCGATGGAGTGAACGTGAAGGACATTAAAGTCCGCAGCCTTCGCAGCCAGATCGCGACCGTATTTCAGGAGACGTTCCTGTTCTCCTCCAGCATTCGCAATAATATCGCCTACGGCATGAAAAATGTAAGCATGGAAGACATTATTCGTGCAGCCAAGCTGGCGAAGGCGCATGATTTCATCATGGAGATGGAGCATGGCTACGATACCGTGGTCGGGGAGCGCGGAATGGGCCTCTCCGGAGGTCAGAAGCAGCGGATCGCCATTGCGCGGGCTTTGCTGAAGGACCCTAAAATACTCATCCTCGACGATGCCACCAGTGCCGTCGATATGGAAACCGAGCATGAGATTCAGTCGGGGTTCCAGGAGGTTATGAACGGGAGAACGACCTTTATTATCGCGCATCGGATTTCCTCACTGCGTCATGCTGATGAAATTCTCGTTCTGGATGAAGGGGTGATCGTACAGCGCGGCAAGCATGATGAGCTAATCGAGCTCGACGGCCCTTACCGGGATGTCTATCAGATTCAATATGCCGACCTGATCGCCAGACGCTCGGGGGGAACTGTGGAAGGGCAGGTGCAGTCATGAGCGCAGGATTAAAGAGCAAGAGGCGGCCTGAGCCCTCCGCGAGTGGAGCAGGGGCGAAAGAAACCTTGAATGAACGCTTTGTGTATCAGGATGATGAAGCGATTGAGAAGCCGTTTAACTGGAAGCAGCTGGCTCGTTTGGCTTCCTATATGAGGCCTTATGCGAAGCAGATGATTCCGTTAGTCATCATCCTGATGCTGATTGGCACGGTGACGAAGCTGACGGTGCCTTATTTAACGGGTATGGCTATAGATAAGGCATTAGGCGCCGAGACAGGCAGCACGAACCTGACCCTGCTTTATCAAATCGCTGCGGCCGTTCTGCTCTTATTCGTAGTACAATATATTACCGGCATTTTCCGCATCAAGTATACGAATATTATCGGGCAGCGGGTCATCTACGATCTGCGGACGGATTTGTTCCGCCATATCCAGAAGCTGTCGTTTAACTTCTTTGATAAACGCCCGGCGGGGTCTGTGCTTGTCCGTGTGACGAATGACGTGAACTCCCTTCAGGATTTGTTTACGAACGGGGTCGTTAACCTCATGATTGACTGTGTCCAGCTCTTCGGGATTGTGATCATCCTGCTGGCCATTAACTTCAAGCTGGGTCTGGCCGTCATTGTGACCGTTCCGATCATGTTCTTGATTTCGACCGCACTGCGGGTTCGCATTCGTCGCGCCTGGCAGGAGGTTCGTGCAAAGAACTCCCGGATCAACTCGCACTTGAATGAATCCATACAGGGCATTCGTGTCACGCAGGCATACACTCAAGAAGAAGAAAACATGAAGTTCTTTGATGCCATGAACATGGACAGCAAAAAATCCTGGGATAAAGCTTCAGCCATGAACCAGGCCTTCGGACCGATGATCGAAATTACCGGCGGTGTCGGGACATTAATTCTGTTCTGGCTTGGCGCGTCTTTGATTGAGAGCAACGAGCTGACCATCGGCCTGCTGATTGCCTTCTCGAACTATGTCGGCAACTTCTGGGAGCCGATTAACCGGCTGGGCATGATGTATAATCAGCTGCTTGTAGCCATGGCATCCTCGGAGCGCATTTTCGAGTTTATTGATGAGAAGCCGAACATTGCCGATGCCGAAGCGGCAAAGAAGATTCCAGCGATTCAGGGTAACATTCAGCTGAGAGATGTCGTATTTGAATATGAACCGGGGCGCCAAGCGCTCAAGGGCATTAACTTGGATGTGAAAGCAGGCCAGTCCATCGCGCTTGTCGGGCACACCGGCTCAGGTAAAAGCACCATCATCAATCTGCTCAGCCGTTTCTATGATATTACTAGCGGAACGATTACGATTGACGGGTATGATATCCGAAAAGTTACGGTAGACAGTCTGCGAAGCCAGATCGGAATCGTGCTCCAGGATACCTTCATCTTCTCGGGTACCATTCGGGACAATATTCGTTTTGGGCGTCTGGATGCGACCGATGAGGAGATTGAGCAGGTGGCCAAAGCTGTCGGCGCCCATGACTTTATCGTCAGCATGCCAGGCGGCTATGAAACCGAGGTCGAGGAGCGCGGTAACATGCTCTCTATGGGCCAAAGACAGCTGCTGTCCTTTGCCCGGGCTCTGCTGGCGGATCCTCGTATTCTTATTTTGGATGAAGCTACGGCTTCCATAGATACCGAGACTGAGCTGAAAATTCAGGAGGCGCTGAAGCTGCTGCTGAAGGGGCGAACCTCATTTATCGTAGCTCACCGGCTCTCGACCATTCGCCACGCTGACCATATCGTAGTGCTGGATCATGGACGCATTATGGAGGAGGGCAATCATCACGAGCTGATGACCCAGCAAGGAATTTATTATGGGTTAATTGAGGCCCAGTACAAATTTCTGTAAGTTTCGGCAGAAGAAACCTGTGGCAATATGGGGAAAATTGTCGATATGGACTTGAAATCTCTCTGAGAAAGAAAGAAAATAAGAGAGTGGAGAGTTGATATCATAGTAGAAGGGAAGCTTGAGGGTAAATGAGCATGGAAAGCGTTATGTCTGCGCCTGCACTGCTGATTCGAACGTATGAGAGCAGAGATCTGGAATCCGTCACGTCCCTGATGCGCGAGTTGTCCTATCCGACGACACAAAGTGTCATTCGGGAGCAGATGGAGAATATGTCGTGCAATTCGTCCCACTGCAATCTGATTGCAGAACAGAATGGGAAGGTAGTAGGCATGATTATGCTTCGGCAGGTCAAGTCCTACACGATGACGGAGAGAATCACTCAAATTACGTCGCTGTTCGTAACCTCAAACTGCCGCGGCCAAGGAATCGGCAAACGATTGGTTCGCGGGGGAGAGAACTGGGGAAGACAGCACGGAAGCAACCTCTTGTTTCTTACAAGCGGCAACCGGGAAGGCTTAGCCCCGGCACATGCATTTTTCGAACATATTGGCTTTGAAAAGAACGGCTATCAGTTCACCAAAAAGCTGTAGCCCTACCCTTCCTTTGCCCGGCTCCTAAGTGGAGCCGGGTTTTTCTTTATACTCCGAGAGCAGTTGAAGCATCACTTTCCAACTTTTGCAGGATGGCGGATTGGTTAAATCATGCTACAATGATTACATATTGGTGACAAAATTGTAACCAAATTAAAAAGCTCAAAGGAGAGATTGAACCTTATGCGCAAACATATGATGAAAAAAGCAGCGGCAGGAAGCCTGGCTGCAGTGTTGTCCGTCGGACTGCTCTTTCCGTCCTCGGCCTCTGCCGCTTCCTCGACAGATCGCTATGCAGGACTGAAGCAGCAAATCGAGCAATATTTAAAAAGTCAGGGCTATGGAAGCTTTAAATGGCTTGTGCCTGGCGAGCGTGTAACCCAGCAACCCGCTCCAGCCCCGAGCCAGCCTGAAGCGACCAAGCCTAGTGAGCCCGCATCTCCAGCCCCAAGCCAGCCTGAAGTGCCCAAGCAGCAGCCAGCAGCGCCCGTAACTACCGAACAGGCAGCTATGGAAGCCAAAGTGGTTGAGCTGGTCAATCAGGAGCGCACCAAGGCAGGACTGAAGTCTTTGACTGTTCACCAGGAGCTTGCTGCTATGGCTCTAGATAAAGCAAAGGATATGAGCAGCAACAATTACTTTGCTCATACATCTCCGACCTACGGCTCTCCATTTGATATGATGAAGGCTTACGGAATTTCTTACAGATACGCCGGTGAGAATATCGCCAAAGGTCAACGGACACCGGAGGAAGTGATGAAGGCGTGGATGAACAGCGAAGGTCATCGCAAGAACATCCTGTCTCCGAATTTTACGATGATCGGTGTCGGCTATTACAACGGACATTGGGTTCAGGAATTTATTAGCCAGTAAAGCAGACGTCCGGCCTTCCCCTCAAGGCCGGAGGAGTCTAAGGCTTTAGGCTCACTATTTATAGAATGCGGCGGTCTCAAAAGTAGATTTTTGTTTAACGATACAGCTCACTTGAGTGAGATCTGAAGCAAAAAAATAAAGACGTGGTGGAGCCAGGGAGGTGATCCCAGCACTGCCACGTCTTTATTATTGATTGTACAAATGAGACCGCTCCTTTTTAGATGGTTGCTAGACACTTCCATTCTACTAAAGGGCGGTTTCTTTATCTTACCTGTGTTTTGGGGAATGGATATGCGCGGAGCATCTCACAACAACAAACGAGATCATCCCGCAAGACCCTAGATCTTTTGGACAGCCGCTTTTTGTCTTTTTGCCGATTTGCAAAATGCGACGGGAAGTTTTATGTTTATGTACATATACAGCAGGGATCAACGCCTTTTGAACTGCTACGATAAGACTATGAACAGCCGGAGGGATACAGTTGAACTCATCAAAATGGATATGGCGGACGACGGCAGCAATTTCGATCGCCGCGACGATTACGCTTCTCATCGGATTTATTTATGCGTATCAGGATATTAATCAGCCGACAGCTGATTCTTTCGAGCCGGTGACGTCAGAAAGGGAGAAGGCGGAGGAGGCCAGTGAGAGCTCCGCATCAGAAACAGAAGAGTTCCCTGTAGGTGAGAAAGACGGAGAAAAGACCTCCGTGCTGCCTCCGCTGCCAGAACGAGTCAAGGTCACTGCGCTTGGAGATTCTCTAGCGAAAGGAACGGGAGACAATAGCGGAGAAGGTTATGTTCGGCGCAGCATCACAAGACTGAATGAGATCGGAGTTCAGAGTGAGCTGTTAAACAATTTGGCCATCAACGGACTGACAACGGAGGGATTGCTATCCAATCTGAAGGATTCGGGCATGCAATATGCGCTGGAGAAGTCAGATCTGATTCTATTGTCCATTGGCGGAAATGATCTGTTTCAAAACAGCGGACTTACGGATAATGCTCAAGCCCAAAGCGGGGAAGCTGCATTGGATCCGGAGCAGCTGGTGCAGGAGATTCCTGCCGCAACGGAAAGGCTGAAGCAGATTATTCAGTCCATCCGTGAAATCAATCCTACCGCCCGCATTCTATACCTGGGGCTTTATCATCCGTTCGGAGATATTGAAGAGCTGCTGCTGCCTGGGAATATGGCTGTTTCATCCTGGAATTATGCGGCCCAGCAGGTTATTAATGAAGATGCCAATGCGATGTTGATTCCGACCTTTGATCTGTTTCAAGGTAAACTGGAGCAGTATCTGTCCGGAGACCATTTCCATCCCAATGGAGAAGGCTATCAGCAGATCGCAGATCGAATCGCGCAAGGCCTTCAATAGCAGAGGATGACCTGTTTACACTTTTTTATTCAAGCTACTGAACTCACGGGAGGAGCTGCAAGGTATGCAACATGCGTCAGATGAAATCGTGCTGTCTGTGAATCATGTCAAGAAAAAGATCGGGCGAAAATGGATTATCAAGGATGTAACCTTTGATATTCGCGCCGGTGAGGTGTTTGGTTTTCTGGGTCCTAACGGTGCGGGTAAAACAACAACGATCCGCATGCTGGTGGATTTGATTAAACCGACCGAAGGCGTGATCAAGGTTTGCGGCTACAATGTAAACACGCAGCAGGAGCAGGCGCTGCAATATGTCGGCTCTATTGTCGAAAATCCGGAGATGTACAGCTATTTGACCGGCTGGGAGAACCTGGAGCACTTTGCAAGAATGCAGCCGGGTGTGGATGCGGCGCGGATCGCAGAGGTTGTTGACATTGTCGGAATGGATAAACGGATTCACGACAAGGTTCGCACCTATTCCCTCGGCATGCGTCAACGTTTGGGAATTGCCCAGGCACTTCTAGGCCGGCCCAGGCTGTTAATTCTGGATGAGCCAACCAATGGCCTGGATCCCAAGGGCATCAAGGAAATGCGACAGTTCATTCATCGCTTGGCTGCGGAGGGCTTGGCGGTGTTTGTATCAAGCCATCTTCTTAGTGAAATCCAGCTGCTGTGCGACCGGGTAGCCATTATTAGCCGGGGCTCCGTGCTGGCTGTAGGCGGAGTTCAGGAGCTGATTGCGGGAAGCTCCGGCTATGTGATCTGGCATGTGTCTTCCCAGGCGGAGGCTCAATCCATTTTGTCCACAGTAGAGGGCTGTGAAATTATCGAGAAGCCTGGTGAGGTGCTGGATGATTCTGTCCTGGCTGGAATGGGACAGAAGGCACTGGTCACAATACTGTCGGAGGACATGACTCCTCTAGCGGTTCGCAAGCTGATGGAAGCAGGTATTGGGGTGTTCGGTGTCAGCCGGATCAATCCTACACTGGAACAGCTGTTCCTGCAGATGACGGAGGGTGAGAGCATTGAATAATATACTGCCGCTGATCCAGAATGAGACGATCAAGGTCATCAAGAAAAAGCGTTTTTACGTTATTCTTCTCGTCATCCTGATCCTAGTGCCCATGTTCACGTATGCCCAGGTCAAGTCCGCAGAGCGAAACAAAGGGAAATTTAACGACGACTGGCGATTAGAGCTGCAGCAGAGCATTATTGATAATCAGAATTCCTTGGGAAGTGACCGTATTCCCGAAGAATATAAAAAATACCGGCAAATTTATATTCAGCAAATGCAGTACTATCTGGATCAGGATGTAAATCCCAATCAGCCGACAGGCGTAAACTTTACGAGGGAATTTATGAACAATGCGGTTTCACTGTTTATTCCCCTGCTCATTATGGCTGTCGCTTCAGATCTGGTGTCTGGAGAACGAACAACAGGCACGATCAAGATGCTGCTGACCCGCCCGGTCAAGCGCTGGAAGATTCTGCTCAGCAAGATGATCACGCTTATATTGTTCGTCTCGCTCATCATTTTGGCCACTTATATCCTTGCATACGGCATATCCGGACTTGCCTTCGGCTATAAAGGCCTGCAGCTGCCCGTATTTACCGGCTTTAAGATTACAGGTACAGAGGTAGATCTATCCTCCGTACATGCGATTCCACAGTGGCAATATATTCTAATGCAGGGTGGCCTGACCTGGTTTGTGAGTGTATGTGTCGCTTTACTCGCCTTTATGGTTTCTGTGCTGGTGCGGAGCACAGCCGCCAGCATCGTCGTGATGATGGCTGCGCTGATCTCTGGTACAATTTTGACGAATATGGCATCAGCCTGGACAAGCGCCAAATATTTGTTTATGGTGAACCTGAATCTTCCAGGATATCTGGAAGGCAGATTGCCTCCAATTGAGGGCATGACACTGAATTTTTCACTGGCTGTGCTGGCGGTTTGGGGTCTTGCCGCGGTGATCATTTCATTCACCGTCTTTACGAGAAGGGATATTTTGAATTAAAATGTACAAAGTATAAAAACATTTGTTTGCATTTTAAGCCAAACCACCTTATATTGTGTCAAGGTTAAGCGAAGAAAAGAAGGAGGAGCATGAATGGTCGAACAGATCGATGGGTTTGCAGAGTCATCACAGAGCGGCCAGGGCCGCCCGGGATACGATGCTGACGACATTCAAGTGCTCGAAGGCCTCGTTGCAGTACGCAAGCGGCCAGGCATGTACATAGGCAGCACAAGTTCATCCGGACTGCACCATCTCGTATGGGAAATCGTGGATAATGCAGTCGATGAGCACCTGGCGAAGTACTGCACGAGAATTGAAATCCAATTGCACAAGGACCAGTCCATTACCGTCATAGACAATGGCAGGGGCATTCCAACCGGAATGCACAAGACCGGGATCCCGACACCACAGGTCGTGTTTACGATCCTGCATGCCGGCGGCAAATTCGGCGGCGGCGGATACAAGAAGTCCGGGGGTCTTCATGGTGTCGGTGCTTCCGTAACGAATGCGCTGTCAGAATGGCTGGAGGTCGAGATTTTCCGTGACGGCAAAATTCATCGTCAGCGTTTTGAATACTGGCAGGACAAGAAGGGCCGTGAGCATGTAGGCGAGCCGGTGACCGGCCTTGAAGTGACGGGCAATACGAATAAGACCGGAACCAAGGTAACCTTTAAGCCGGACGCCCGGGTCTTTGCTTCGGGCATCCATTTGAACTATGACACGCTGGCTGAACGTCTGCAGGAAATTGCCTTCCTGAACTCCGGACTGCGAATTGTGCTGAAGGATGAGCGCAGCGGGAATCAGGATGAATTTTTTTACGAAGGCGGGGCAAGCCAGTTTGTCGCTTTCCTGAACGAAGGGAAGGATGTACTGCATGATGTCATTCATTTCTCTGCGGAGAAAGAAGACATCGAGGTCGAAATTGCGATGCAATATAACGCCGGCTATACCGAGACGCTGGCATCTTTCGTAAACTCAATCCCGACCCGGGGCGGAGGCACGCATGAGACCGGCTTCAAGACTGCGTATACCCGGGCCATGAACGAGTACGCCCGCAAGAACCAGCTCTTGAAGGAGAAGGATAAGAATCTGGAGGGCGGCGACCTGCGTGAAGGCATGATGGCGATTATTAGCGTCAAAATGTCCGAGGTCGAGTTCGTTGGACAAACGAAGGATCAGCTGGGAAGTGCTTCTGCCCGGAGTGCGGTAGAGAGCATTGTCACTGACAAAATGCAGATCTTCCTGGAAGAGAATCCGCAGATTGCCCAGACCCTCCTGAAGAAAGCCATACAGGCGTCTAAAGCCCGGGAGGCGGCTCGGAAGGCCAGAGACGAAATGCGTACCGGGAAGAAGCGCAGCGAAAGCTCCAATCTGGGCGGCAAGCTTTCTCCTGCCCAGTCCAAGGACTTCACCAAGACAGAGCTGTTTATTGTCGAAGGCGATTCCGCGGGCGGTTCGGCGAAGCAGGGACGGGACTCCAAGCTGCAGGCGATTCTACCGCTCAAGGGCAAACCGATGAACCCGGAGAAATCCAAGCTTGCAGACATTCTGAAGAATGAAGAATACCGTGCTATTGTTGCAGCGATCGGCGCCGGGATCGGCAATGAATTCTCGGCAGGCGACAGCAATTATTCCAAAATTATTATCATGACTGATGCGGACACGGACGGCGCCCACATCCAGGTGCTGCTGCTGACCTTCTTTTATCGCTACATGAAGCCGCTGATTGACGCCGGGCGCGTCTATATTGCCCAGCCGCCGCTTTACAAGATTTCGAGCAAATCCGGCAAGCTGGAAACGGTAAGATATGCATGGAATGAAGCCCAGCTCGCAAACTATTTAAAGCAGTTCAAGACCTACGAGCTTCAGCGGTACAAGGGTCTTGGGGAAATGAATCCGGAGCAGCTGTGGGAAACGACCATGAATCCGGAATCCAGAACGCTGCTGCAGGTTCAGATTGAGGATGCTGCCAAGGCGGAGCGCCGGGTATCCACGCTGATGGGCGATAAGGTTGACCCGCGTAAGCGCTGGATCGTGGATAATGTCAACTTCGCAGAGTTTGAGGAATAGAAGGTGAAGCCATGAGTTTATCAGAACAGTTTTTGCCGGCATTTCTGGAAGAGGTCGTCGGCGACCGCTTCGGCCGGTATTCCAAATATATAATTCAGGATCGTGCCATTCCCGATGTTCGTGACGGCCTAAAGCCCGTGCAGCGCCGGATTCTTTACGCCATGTACGATTCCGGCAACACGCCGGACAAGCCATATCGTAAATCCGCCAAGACGGTTGGGGACGTTATGGGTAATTATCATCCTCACGGGGATTCCTCGATTTATGAGGGGATGGTGCGGATGGCGCAGCCCTGGAAGATGGGGCATGTGCTTGTCGACGGTCACGGCAACTGGGGCTCTCAGGATGATGATCCTGCGGCTGCCATGCGTTACACGGAAGCCCGCCTGTCTCCGATTGCCATGGAGCTGCTGCGGGATATTGAGAAGCGTACGGTGCTGTTTAAGGACAACTTCGATAACACTGCCAAGGAGCCTGTCGTGCTTCCTTCGCGGTACCCGAATTTGCTGGTCAACGGAACCAGCGGCATTTCCGCCGGCTTCGCGACAGAGATTCCGCCGCATAATCTGCGGGAGGTCATCGATGCTTGTATTGCCTTGATGCAGAAGCCGGAGATTGAGCTGAGCGAGATTATGACCTTTATTAAAGGACCGGATTTCCCGACAGGCGGAATTATCATGGGACAATCGGGCATTGAGGACGCATACCAGACCGGGAAAGGCCGGGTATATCTTCGTTCCCTTACCGAGATTGAATCACTTCGCGGCGGGAAGCAGCAGATTGTAATTAAGGAGATCCCATTTCAGGTTGTAAAAGCAAGACTCGTCACTGCAATGGAGAACATCCGTCTGGAGAAAAAGGTTGAGGGGATCGCCGAGGTTCGTGATGAGAGCGGCCGGGAAGGCCTGCGTATTGTTGTCGAGCTGAAAAAGGATGCCGATGCGAACGGAATCCTTGCCTATTTGCTGAAGAAAACAGATCTGCAGGTCAATTACAATTTCAACATGGTCGCCATTGTGAACAAAGCTCCGCAGCAGCTTGGTTTGAAAGACATGCTGCAGGCTTATATTGATCATCAGCGCGAGGTCGTCACACACCGGACTCAATTCGAGCTGGAAAAGGCCGAGGACCGCTCTCATGTACTGGAGGGTCTGGTCAAGGCACTGAACATTCTGGATGAGGTCATTGCAGCGATCAAGGCTTCGAAGAATCGTCAGGATGCACAGAACAATCTGCAGTGGATGTTCGGCTTCACCGAGCGTCAGGCGGATTCCATTCTAACGCTGCAGCTGTACCGATTGACGAATCTGGAAATACACTCGCTGCAGAAGGAGCTTGATGAGCTCGAGAAGAAGATTGACACGCTCCGCGGAATTCTGAACAGTGATAAGAAGCTGATCCAGGTCATTCGCAAGGAATTGATGGAGATTCGCGAGAAGTACGGAATCGAGCGTCGTGCCAAAATTCAAGAAGAGGTTGAAGAGATCAAGGTAAACCTGGAGGTCATGGTCGCGGCAGAGGATGTGCTGGTTACGCTGTCCAAGGATGGCTACGTCAAGCGGACAAGCCGTATGTCCTTCACCCGCTCTGGCGGTGAGCTGGACAGCTCCGGCGTGAAAGAGGGCGATTACATCACCCGCGTGCTGGAGGTGAATACCCTTCAGAATCTGCTTATATTTACGCAGCGGGGTCAATACTTTGTCTTGCCGGTGCATCAGATTCCCGAGTACAAGTGGAAGGAAGCCGGGACCGCCATCGTCAACGTCATTCAGCTGGCAAAAGAGGATCAGATTGTATCGGTTATTCCGATTTCCAGCTTTGAAGAGGCCCGTCAGAGCCTCGTCTTCGTCACCGCGAAGGGTCAAGTTAAGCGTTCGGAGCTTAAGGATTATGAGACCAAACGCTCTGGTGCCGTAGCAGCCGTCAAGCTGGGAGCAGAGGACAAGGTCATTTCCGTCAGCATGAGCCAGGGTAATCAGGATCTGGTCCTGATTACAGCTGCCGGCATGAGCATTCGCTTTCAGGAATCCGAGGTGAACCCGATGGGACGTGTATCGGGGGGCGTTAAAGGCATCCAGCTTCGTGAAGATGATCAGGTTATCGCCGCTCTATGGGTTACTGAGGATGAGGGTGAAATTTTCGTGATTAGTGATCTGGGCTATGGCAAACGCTCGCTGCTGGCTGATTATCTTGCCCAGAGTCGGGGAGGCAAAGGCATTGTGACCTTTGAATTCAAGGAGGGCAAGAGAGTAAAACCGAACGGAAGCCGGCTCATTGGCGCTTATTACTGTAAAGAGCCGTTGTCCTTGACTGCATATGCCCAGGACAACAGCTTGTATCATTTCAGTACCGAGCAGGCACCCATTGGAGATCGGAAATCCATTGGCAAGCTGCTGGCGGATGTCGGCCGCAAAGGCGAGCTGAAGGACATCATTCAGCAGCCTGTATTTAAAACGCCAGGCATGTAATATGAAAGTATGCTTTAGCATCCGTTTCCCGGACCTTGGGGAGCGGATGCTTTTTTATGTGCAAGCCGTGCAGTGTCATGAATATGTCGAAACCAGGGCATGTCTGAAGCACCTTGTCGGGATGAGGCTGACGGCATTTGTCGCTTCCTTGGAAGTTTTATTTTTTATCATTTTCGGCAGGAATAAGCTTCCTGTGAGACGAAACTTAACGCTATAAACTACCGGAAAAAGGGCTGCCGGGTGCTTCATCGTTGAGGATCCGGGGAACACATCACAAACTAGAAAGGGGAAGGTTTAACCATGCATTCTCATGAATTTGCCAAGGTATGGTCCAGGATCGCTAAAGACTATAAGCTGCATATGGAGCAGGGCTTGGCTCCATCGCTCACGGAGGCACAGCTGACTGTGCTGGAGGTATTGGAGGAGCGGAGGCGAATGAAGCCCTCGGACTTCATCCCTTATCTGGCTACAAGTCCAGCTGCGGTCACCATGCTGCTGGATCGCATGGAGAAGAACCGACTCATTATTCGGGAGCGGGATGAGAGAGATCGCCGCATTGTGTGGGTCAGCATTTCGACCATCGGACGTCAGGAGATGCAGCGCGGTATTCAGGTCAGAAATGAATATTTAAATCAGATGCTTAATCGCATCTCTTCCCATAATCAGCAGCTGCTGGTATATCTGCTAGGCAAGGTGGGCACAATGCCCCGCGAAGTTGGCTAGCGGAGGGTTCTCCCGCTGAAATGACATGCTTAGCAGCAGCAAAAAGGAGCCTGATCATCTCAGGCTCCAGCCGTACGTTTATGATGTGCTGCAATGCTGATCTACTGCGGAGGAAACCAAACTCTCCGGATACAGGCTCCAGGGGTAAGTTCCGGGTGGATTAGAGCGGAGCTGCACCTGCTCTTTACTGACGGGATGAGACAAGCTGACCAGCAGGGACCAGAGCGCTAGCTGCTGTCCCGGCTTGTTCTGCCGGCTGCCGTATTTCTGGTCTCCGTACAAGGGATGGCCGAGATGACTGAGCTGGACCCGGATCTGGTGGGGACGGCCGGTATGCAGTTCTATGAGAAGCAGGCTGAAGCCATCCTGCTCTGCAAGTACTTTGTAATCCAGCACCGCCTCCTTGGCCCCTTCCGTTCCCTTCGGAACCACGGTAACGGTGTTGGTGCGGCTGTCCTTGCTGAGTGCATCCTGCAGGCGTCCCGAAGGACGGTGCAGGGTACCGTGCACCACAGCGGCATACAGCTTCTTGAAGCTGCGGCTGCGCACTGCATCCGACAGCCGCGACGCTGCTTTAGACGTCTTTGCGAACACCATCGCACCTCCCACGGGGCGGTCGAGACGATGGACCAGGCCAAGGTAGACATTGCCAGGCTTGTTGTAGCGCTCTTTGAGATCCTCTTTGAGCAAAGTGAGCATATCGGGATCACCGGAGGCATCCTCTTGCGACGGTATGTTTACCGGCTTGATGACACCCAGCAGATGGTTGTCTTCGTACAGAACGGGAATGTCAGAGCCTTGCAAACGGGATGTGCTCATCCTCAGGACTCCCAACGACCCAATATTCCGCACGGCAGGTTCAGCCCGGAATGGGTAATTGGCAGTCCAATTTCTCCGGCACTGATGGTTCCGCCATATTTATGCTGCATGGTCATCGACAGCATATTTCGCAGTACGGTTGGAGAGATCCCGGTCGTATAGGAATTAATAAGCATGAACAGCGGCTGATCTGACACAATATCCATGCAGCTTGCAAGAAAAGGATATAAGCTTTCTTCGAGCTTCCACGTTTCGCCGCTAGGTCCTCGTCCATAGGAAGGAGGGTCCATAATAATCGCGTCATATTGATTGCCGCGACGCTTCTCCCGCTGTACGAATTTGAAGACGTCATCTGTAATATAGCGGATTGGCGAAGCAGCGAGGCCGGAGAGGGCGGCATTCTCCTTGGCCCACTGCACCATTCCCTTGGCAGCGTCCACATGCACAACCTCGGCACCGGCAGAAGCAGCAGCTACGGTCGCACCGCCTGTATAGGCAAACAGGTTCAGCACCCGAATCGGACGATTGGCACCGGCAATCTTATCCATCATCCAGCGCCAATTGGCGGCCTGCTCTGGAAATAGCCCGGTATGCTTAAAGCTCGTCGGCTTGATATGAAATTTGAGTCGATCATATTGAATGGTCCAGCGTTCGGGAATCGCTTTTTTCATTTCCCAGCTGCCGCCGCCGGAGGAGCTGCGGTGGTAATGTCCGTGAACGTTTCTCCACAGACCGGTGTCCTGCTGCAGGGGCCAGATAATTTGCGGATCCGGGCGGCGCAGCAGAACCTCTCCCCAGCGCTCCAGCTTCTCACCGCCACCGGTGTCAATTACTTCATAGTCTTTCCAGTCATTTGCTACATACATCATGTAAATACCATCCTTCAACAAGTCATTTAGTCTATATTGTACAACAATTTGTGAAAAGGATGCTAATCCTTCATTACGCTCCAATAGAATCGGCAATCCATCCAAGAGTAAGTGATGGCTCATCCTTCATCCGGCTTCATCTCGATACTTAAGCCCTCGACATGCTTGCGCTGCAGCAGCCTGCGCTTCTTTCGATTCTCCTTGCTGTCAAACACAATGCTCATGTCATACTGCTCCGGATAGAGCTCGGCTGCCTCAATATGCAGCTTTAGCCGTTTGTGATTGATTCTTAGTTTCGAGTCCCGAACCTGGACTCCAACCCTGCCCCGCTTATCCTCCACAGCATAAACAATGCCAATCGCATTCAGATATGAGATCCATACCGCATCGCCGACCTGAAATGGAGACCTGCTTTTCTGTACTTTTAAAGCAGGAGCATCCTCCTGGGGCTCTTCAGAAGAAGACGGAGGCTCAGCATCACTTTCGGCTTCCACGATCTCTTCTTCACGGCCGTCTTCAGATGATGGCGTACCGATAGGATGTACCTGATGGCTGCTGCGAAGTTCAAGCGATCTGGTAATAATGTCCTTCGAGATGCCAAGCCGGGCCGCTATGATTAGTGCATAGCTTTCTCCGGCTTCGCCAATGCGCAGCCTGTACGTTGGAGCGAGTGTATGGAGATCAAATTCCATTCGTGCGTTCTGAAAGCCGTGCGTATTTGCGGCAAAATGCTTAAGCTCATTAAAATGAGTAGTCGCCATAATAATACAGCGTCGTCGATGAAGCTCTTCTAATATCGCGATGGACAACCCGATGCCTTCTCCAGGATCGGTTCCGGAAGCCATTTCATCTAGCAGAATCAAAGAACGATGATCTGCCGAGTCGAGGATCCGCTTCATCTGTGCCAAATGGGCAGAAAAGGTGCTCAGTGCATGCTCCAGGCTCTGTCCGTCTCCAATGTCTACAAAAATTTCACGAAATATACTGCACATACTGCCTTCATCAGCAGGGATGAATAAACCGGATTGAGCCATTAATGTGACGAGGCCGACCGTTTTGAGTGTCATCGTCTTGCCGCCGGTATTGGGTCCGGTAATGATGAGAGCGCGGCAGGTGCCACCCATTTCAACATCTAACGGAATCATACTGTTATGAAGCAAGGGGTGACGAACTTGGCGTAAGGAGATCACGCCCTCATCATTTAGCTTTACGGGTTGACCTCCGATTGACAATCCGTATTTACCGCGGGCCAGGATATAATCGTATTGTCCGACCGCCTCTGCATTGTGAGCCAGCTCCGTCAGATGCGCTTCTGCTTTGGCGGTCAATAGACTTAATATTATATTTTCCTCTCTAGCTTCATCCGCTTGCAGCAAGCTAAGCTCCCCGCTGAGCGCCGCGGCATCGGCCGGCTCGATGTACACGGTCTGTCCGCTGGCTGATTCATCCATAACGACACCCGGGATCAGGCGGCGATGCTCTTTTTTGACCGGAATGACGTATTTACCATTTCTTTGACTGACGAGGCTTTCCTGGAGGAGCTCCCGGTGCTTAAGTAAGAGAGAACTGAGCTTTCGCTTTAGTTTATCTTCGGTAAGCAGAAGCTTTTTACGAATCTTGGACAGCTCCTTGCTGGCGTGATCCTGGATACGTCCGGCATAAATACATCGCTCAATTTCCATGAGCAGCCCAGGCAGCTCCGACATGGATGCGGCATAGGAGCTGATCACCGGCGCAATTCCGCGCTTTGTCTCCATGTACCGAAGCAGCTGCTTGACGCTTCTGAGAAACTGCTGCAGCTGCATCCAGTCTCCTTCTTGCAAAATGTATCCTGTGCCTAGCAGCTGTAAAATCTGTTCCATTCCTTCCATAGCCGGCAGCGGTACGCTGGCCCCGGACTTGAGCAGAGCAGCGGCTTCTTCGGTTTCCTCCATGACATTCTTTGCTGCCCGAAGGTTTTGCTGGGGTGACATTGCCGTTACATATTGTGCACCGCGATAAGATTGAGCGTAACGCAGAACTTCTTCCTTCATCTGTTCGTATTGCAGGGCTTGATTGGTGGTGATTGTCATCATAGATCCTCCTTAATTTAATCATTGAGCTAGTCTTAACCGATATTTAGACAACAAAAAAAGGGCAGAGAAATGAACAAAGGTTCATTTTCTGCCCTCTCGGTTAAGGATTCCAATCAGCAGCTGTCCGTTGACTCCGCTCCTGAAGAAGGAGCAGGGGGTACAAAAAATCCGCACTGCTAAGCAGCACGGATGGACAATCTGCCAGATTAAAACACACCTTCCTGGCTTCAATGGGTTTCCGTTGTTCTTAACTACATTGCACAGCTCATCAGAATGGAAAAACAAATACAGCCTGTCCCAAAGGGCACAAGCGCCATGTTAATTCATCAGAGCATATGAAATTGGGTTAGTTAAGAACATTCACCAACATTAAAATCTCTCCTTAAAGAAGGTTTGGTCAATATTTTAATTCCTGGGTTCTGCCAAGTCAAGGGCTGTCTATCTCCAAACTTATCCAATGAATTTCCAGTTGTTTCAAAATAGTATCAAAATGAATCATAAAGGTTACAAAACATTCATTAATTCACTATTTAGACACATTTGAAATCTGCACACCTAATCCCCGTATGTTACTTTAAGTGGGTAGACTTGGTTAAAAAGAGCTGGAACCATACATACAGCACGTATGGTACAGGGACTCCATCATTTACTGCTGGAGCTGCCTGGAAGCTACGGGGGAGGATTTTTTAAAACGATGAATAAGTGGTTCAAGCAAGTGATGGTTGCAGGAACGATTGCTGTAACCAGTATGTCACTATTACCTAACACAACACATGCTGCAATGTCATCTATACAGGTACAAATCAACGACGCATTGGTTTCATTTACGGGAGTGGGACCTTTCGTTGATGATCAGGGCTTCACCCAGGTTCCGATTCGAATGGTTGCGGAGGATCTAGGAGCCGAGGTTCATTTTGAGAAGAGTCAAGAGCTGACGAAAGTGACCATTGTCAAAGGCGATTGGAAAGCCGTCTTGCACGCGGGCTCCAGCTATGCACAGATCGGATCTGACAAGGTAAAGATGGATACGATGATGCGAATTGTAAACGGAGTGACTTACGTGCCGGTTCGGTTTGTATCGGAGGCCTTTGGACATGAAGTGTCCTGGAATGCAGCCAATCAGATTGCCATGATCAATACCGATGGTGGCAGCTACAAGCCGGCCTATATTGCACCTGAGCCGGAAGCATCCAAGGGAGCCGAGGTCATCTCTGTTGCCAAGCAGTATTTGGGAACGAAATATGTGTGGGGAGGAACCTCTCCGTCCGGATTCGACTGCTCAGGGTTCGTTCAGTATGTATTTGATAAGCAGGGGATCTCCTTGCCGCATAGTTCTCTTGGAATGCATAAGAATGTAGGAACGCCTGTAGCTAAAAGCGATCTTCAGCCTGGAGATCTCGTATTCTTTATTACGAATAAGGTTTCAACATCGCATGTTGGCATTTATATTGGAAATAATCAGTTTATTTCTGCAGCCAGCAGCGGAGTCAAAGTGGACAGCCTCGGAAGTTCATATTGGGGACCGAAATATAACGGTGCTAACCGGATCTTATAGTAGAGTCAAAGCTGTTTCTCAGCCCTCAGAGGCGAGAGACAGCTTTTTTTGTGTCAGGAGTGAAGCACGTCCTGGTCCTGCGGATGAGTTTCAAAATGATGCTGCGCATAAGCACAGGCAGGAATAATCTTCAGATGATTCTTCCGGGCATGCTGAATGACCTCCTGTATGAGCTTTCCTGCGAGACCTTGTCCCCGAAATTTCGGGTCTACATAAGTATGATCAATGCTGATTGTTCCTTCTCCCTGAGAAGAGTAGGTTACCTCTGCTTGAGTCATATCTTGATCATGGATCGCAAAGCGACCCTCTTCGGCGATCATGTCAGCCATAAATATCCCTCCCGTTGTATAAATGACAGATGGTTAGGCAGATGAATCATTACCCTCCATAAACAAAAACGAAACCTTAATCACATAGGCATTCACCCTATTGAGGCCAATCGCATACAATGCCCACATAGGAAACTTGAAGGAGTGATGTTCATGTCTACACATACCGGCCATCAACTGCTGTATCAGTGTGACCAGCACATGGCGCAGCAAATGAAGCAGCACAAGTCCAAGGTTCATCATGCGCTGCAGAATGCTGTAAACCGTAAGGTTCGTATTGAAACGGTGGATCAAGAGGTGCTGGAGGGGACACTGGTCGGTTATGACAAAACGTTTATTTACATTAGTATGGAGCCGGTTCAATCCCGCGGGTATTATCCGTATCCGGGAGGCTACTATCCGCCTAGACCCCGGCCGCCCTATTACCCTTCGAATGTAATTTTGCCGTTAGCGCTTTTTGACCTGCTGACGTTGACGCTGCTCCTTGTCTGAGTTGGTCTGAGTAAAACTGCATCTATAGTGGGATGTATGCATGTCCGCATAGCAGCAAAAACACACTGTTCTCGGTACAGTGTGTTTTTGCTGTTATGCGCTAGACAAATGCTGTTCGCTTTCGAGCCCCTTCAACATTAAATTCACAATTTACATAACGTTAACAAAAGTATGGATTGTCGCTAACATAAACGTTCGATAATGGGACATGTAGATAGCAATTAAATATATTTAGGAGTGATGGGGATCGTGAAGAAGGGGAAACGGTTTTACATGGTAATGCTGCTGGCTGCGGCGGTGTCGCTGACTGCATGTTCAGAGGGGACAGAAAGTACAGAGAGTACTGGAGGTACTAACACGAACACAGAGAGCACGGGTACTGCCAATACCGAAACAACTAAAGTTGAAGAACCTGCAAAACTGTCTGGTACCATTGAAATTGACGGTTCCAGTACCGTATATCCGATCACTGAAGCTGTTGCAGAGGAATTTGGTAAAGAGAACGGCGACGTACGTGTAACTGTAGGTGTATCCGGAACTGGCGGCGGATTTAAGCGCTTTGCCAACGGTGAAACAGCAATGAACAATGCTTCCCGTCCAATCAAGGATGAAGAGGCTGAAACTGCTAAAGCTCAAGGCGTTGAATACGTAGAGCTGGAAGTGGCATATGACGGCTTGTCCGTACTCGTGAACCCGCAGAACGACTGGGTAGATCACCTGACTGTCGAAGAACTGCACAGCATCTTCAAGCCAGGCAGCAAAGTAACCAAGTGGAGCGACGTTCGCAGCGAGTGGCCTGCTGAAGAGATCAAAATCTTTTCTCCAGGTGCTGACTCCGGAACCTTCGACTATTTCACAGAAACGATTAACGAGGAAGCACAGCAAAGCCGTAACGACGCACAGGTGACATTCAGTGAAGACGATAACACCCTGGTACAAGGCATCGCTGGTGAAAAGTATGCACTGGGCTACTTCGGATTCGCTTACTACGAAGAAAATAAGGACAAGCTGAAGGTTGTTCCAATCGACGGCGGCAGTGGTCCAATCGAACCTACACACGAAACGATTAATGATGGCTCATATGCACCGCTCTCCAGACCGTTGTTCGTTTATGTAAACAAGGAAATGCTGGAGAAGCCAGAGCTGAAAGCATTCATCGAATACTACTTGAACAACGCTGCAGAATTGTCCGAAGAAGTAGGATACATTCGACTGCCTGAAGAAATGTACCAGGAGAACCTTGCGAAGTTAAAGTAAATCGGTAACTTAAAACGTGTGTGATCTCTCTTGGCGACAAGAGAGCTGTCACACACGCTTTAGTTTTTTTGAAGAGGAGAGCTATGATGAATAAGGAATTGTCAGGAGAGCATCCATTTCGCTCGAACAAGCCTAGATCTATTGAGTATGCTATGCCTGTTTTATTATTTTTATGTGCACTCGTATCTATTTTTACCACAATCGGTATCGTCTACACGCTTGTGACAGAATCTGTTGCCTTTTTTAAAGAAGTCAATGTATTCAAATTTCTGTCGGGCACCACTTGGGCGCCGTTGATCCAGCCTGTCAGCTTCGGAGTCATTCCGCTGTTGTTCGGTACGCTGCTGGTAACGTTGATAGCCTGCTGTATTGCTCTGCCAGTAGGTTTGGCAACTGCGATTTATTTGAGTGAATATGCTTCCCCGAAGGTTGCCAAGATCGTCAAGCCGGTTCTGGAGGTTCTGGCTGGAGTGCCGACGATTGTATACGGTTATTTCGCTTTAAGCTTTATTACACCGGTGCTTCAAACCTTGCTGCCGGGTACGAGCCTGTTTAATGCACTTAGTGCCGGGATCGCGGTCGGTATTATGATTATTCCGATGGTTTCCTCCTTGAGCGAGGACGCCATGAAGGCTGTACCGAAAAGCTTGAGACACGGAGCCTATGCTTTGGGAGCGACCCGATTCGAGGTAGCGATTCAGGTTGTATTGCCGGCCGCGCTGTCCGGGATTATCTCCTCCTTTGTTCTGGCTTTCTCACGGGCAATCGGTGAAACGATGATCGTTACAGTTGCAGCGGGGGCGACACCTCAGCTGACTGCAAGTCCCTTGGAGAGTATCCAGACGATGACCGCTTACATTGTACAGGTCAGCCTGGGAGATACACCGCATGGCTCACTGGCATACGGCTCGATTTTTGCAGTCGGTCTTACCTTGTTTGTTATTACACTTCTGCTGAATATTGTTGCTGCAGCAGTATCTAAACGATTTAGGGAGGTTTACTAACATGGCCGGCATGGCATTGCAACCGGGCGGACAGCCTTCTAAAGCACATCAGCAGGTACGCGGAAGAAAGAAAAGAGATCAATGGACCAAGATCCTGTTTCTCGGAGCCACCTCGATCGGAATATTAGCATTGATGGTCTTGATTATTGATATTTTAATAGACGGACTGGCTACGCTTCGTCCCGAGCTGCTCACGAATTATCCTTCTCGCCGAGCATCCGGCTCCGGATTGAAGTCGGCACTCATCGGAACGTTCTATATGGTTTGTATCATGGCGCCGATATCCTTCCTGATTGGGGTAGGAGCCGCCATCTTCATGGAAGAGTATGCGAAGAAAAATAAGCTGACACGGCTCATTCAGCTGAATATCAGCACACTTGCTGGCGTCCCATCCATTGTTTACGGTATTCTGGGTCTTGCCATTTTTGTCAGAGGGATGAATCTGGAGCGGAGTTTGCTTTCCGGCGCACTGACAATGACCCTGCTTGTGCTTCCAGTTATTATTGTATCGGCGCAGGAGGCCATTAAGGCAGTTCCTTCTTCCCGCAGAGATGCTTCATTGGCATTAGGAGCAACGAAGTGGCAAACCGTACAGCGGTCTGTGCTGCCATCTGCGTTTCCTGGTATTTTGACCGGTATTATTTTGGCTATTTCACGCGCAATCGGAGAGACGGCTCCGCTCGTCATGATCGGTGCGTTAACCTATGTTGCCTTTTTGCCGAACAGCTTGCTGGATCAATTTACAGTGCTTCCGATTCAGATTTATAACTGGATTTCTAAGCCGCAAACCGAGTTCCATGATCTGGCTGCGAGCGGTATCATCATTTTGCTAATTATGCTGCTGAGCCTGAACATGCTGGCGGTTGTGCTGAGAAATAGATTCCAGAAAAACCTGTAAGATAAGGAGATTCATACTATGAGTGCCATCGAGATGAAAGATTTGATTGTTTCCTACGGGCAGCAGCCCGCGGTCAAAAGCGTCACTATGGATGTTCCCAAGCAGTCAATCACAGCGTTTATCGGACCTTCGGGCTGCGGTAAATCGACGCTGCTGCGAACCATTAACCGGATGAACGATTCCATTGCGGATGTAAATATTACAGGCAGTATTCGCATTATGGGTCATGAGATTTATGATGATCAGATTAGTGTGGAAATGCTGCGCAAACGGGTCGGTATGGTGTTTCAACAGCCCAATCCGTTCCCCAAGTCCATTTACGATAATATTGCTTACGGTCCTCGGCTGCATGGCATTACGAAGAAAGCGGAATTGGATCAGATTGTCGAGAGCAGCCTTAAATCGGCGGTGCTGTGGGATGAAGTTAAGGATCTGTTGAAAAAGCCGGCGCTTCAGCTTTCAGGTGGACAGCAGCAACGGCTATGCATTGCCCGTGCTCTGGCTGTCAATCCTGATATCCTGCTTATGGATGAATCCACCGCTGCTCTCGATCCGTTATCGACGCTCAAGATCGAAGAGCTGGTTAAGACACTGCGTCATACGTATACGATCGTCATGGTGACGCACAACCTGCATCAGGCTGCACGTGTTTCTGATCAGTGCGGATTTTTTCTCAACGGAGAATTGGTGGAGTATGATCAGACGGAGAAGCTGTTCCGAAATCCGGAAGACGAAAGAACCGAAAGATACATCGAAGGTCGCTTCGGTTAATCTTATTGTTGATTTTCATCCCGTTCATCTTGTAGTATATAATCATACGCTTATAAGTCTTGTGGAGCTAGCGGTTCTAGCTCCCTGCAAAAGAGGGGGGATGAGACATGGAGTCCATCGAACAAATGGCTGACCGAATCAAGCTGCTCGGAGACAAAACACGTCTGACAATGCTTATTCTCCTGAAGGAGAAGGAGTGGTGTGTGTGCGATTTGGTGGATTTACTGGACGTCTCCCAGCCCGGCATCAGCCAGCATCTCCGCAAGCTGAAGTCTCAGGGCATTGTCAGTGAGGCACGTCGCGGCCAATGGGTACACTATTCCCTCAATGTGGAAGATAAGCCGTATCTGAAAGCTGTGCTCGATCAAATGCCGGATTATGAAGCGGTTATGTCATCTCTCGGCAAGAAAGAACCCAGCTCTCAATGCTAATACAACCATGCAAGACAGCAGGACCATCCGGAAACTGGAGGCGCTGAAGGCTAAGAATAGTGCTCAGTGTATGCTTCCTTCGTCCAGGGTTCTGAACGCCCTACGTATAAGTATATTATGATATGGTAATTTAGGAGACCGCATACGTGAGGGTAAACAGGTACAAATTAATGTTGGAGGTACGGGGATTACAAACTAGGGGGAAAGCATTGTGTTATCTGTTGTTCTGGCAAGTCTCATCTTTATCATTACGCTAGTCCTTATTATTTGGCAGCCTAAAAATCTGTCGATCGGCTGGTCCGCCTGTGGTGGTGCGGTGCTGGCGCTTTTGGTCGGTGTGGTTGATTTTCACGATGTTTGGGCCGTCACTCAAATTGTCTGGAATGCGACATTGGCTTTTATCGCGATCATTATTATTTCCTTGATCCTGGATAAAATCGGATTCTTTGAATGGGCAGCGCTCCATATGGCGAGAGCGGCCGACGGCAGAGGCATCCGGATGTTCGTATATGTAACATTGCTTGGCGCGGTGGTAGCCGCCTTTTTCGCCAATGATGGTGCTGCTCTGATCCTGACCCCGATTGTCCTGGCGATGGTGCGGGCATTGAACCTGGATGAAAAGAATGTATTTCCATTTATTATCGCGAGTGGATTTATCGCCGATACCACCTCCTTGCCGCTGGTAGTCAGCAACCTGGTCAACATTGTGTCTGCTGACTTTTTCGGGATAACGTTCATCGAATATGCCGGCCGAATGTTTGTGCCGAATCTGTTTGCGCTTGGAGCCAGTATTCTCGTGCTATATTTGTTCTTCCGCAAAAGTATTCCGCGTACCTTTGACGGCACACAGCTGAAATCACCAGCGTCTGCTATACAGGACCCGGCAATGTTCCGGTTATCCTGGATCGTATTGAGCGTGCTCCTGGCCGGATATTTTGTATGTGAATTTATAGGGATTCCGGTATCCATTGTAGCGGGCTTTATCGCGATCTTCTTCCTGCTGATGGCTTCAAAAAGTCCGGTTGTACAAACCAAAGAAGTGATCAAAGGAGCACCATGGGCGATCGTGTTTTTCTCCATCGGTATGTATGTGGTCGTATACGGCCTGCGCAATGTCGGTTTGACGGATGTGCTGGCGCAGCAGATTCAAGGCATTGCAGATCAGGGATTGCTCGCGGCAACGTTCGGCATGGGCTTCATTGCAGCGATTCTATCTTCCATTATGAATAACATGCCTACCGTTATGATTGACGCACTGGCGATCGAGGCCACGAACACCACCGCGGCAATCAAGGAAGCCTTAATTTATGCTAACGTTATTGGCTCGGATTTGGGTCCGAAGATCACGCCGATTGGCTCGCTCGCAACGCTGCTCTGGCTGCATGTGCTCTCCAGCAAAGGAGTCAAAATCAGTTGGGGCACGTACTTCAAGACGGGGATTATATTGACCATTCCGACCTTGTGCATTACCCTTTTGGGATTATATATATGGCTAGCTATACTTCAATGAAATAAGACATGTGAAGGAGAGAGTAAAATGGATAAGAAAACACTTTATTTTTTATGCACAGGTAATTCCTGCAGAAGTCAGATGGCAGAAGGCTGGGCGAAAAAGCATCTCGGAGAGGAATGGAATGTGTACAGCGCAGGCATTGAGGCTCATGGCCTGAATCCCAACGCAGTCAAAGCTATGGCTGAAGTCGGAATCGACATCTCGAATCAAACCTCAGATATTATTGATATGGATCTCCTTAACCGTGCCGACTTCGTTGTTACCTTATGCGGGGATGCTGCGGATAAGTGCCCCATGACGCCTCCGCATGTCCGCCGCGAGCACTGGGGCTTTGATGATCCTGCCAAGGCACAGGGGAATGAAGAAGAGAAATGGGCGGTATTCCAGCGTGTGCGCGATCAGATCGGCAGCCGGATTCAGCAGTTTGCAACAACGGGTCAATAAAAACAGACTTAAGAAGCGGGGAGCTATTCCCTGCTTTTTTTTTCGGTCAAAAAACGCTCGTAATTATAGATGTTGAAACAGAGAAACGATAATGATTACTAGCAATCCATAGTACAATGGATAGTAAAGAAACAAGACCTTCAGTTATAGGAGTCACCACCTTTGCAATGCTTTGTTAGGTTTATAAAGGATACAGAGTTGAACCCAGGGTAACATATTAGGAGAGAGGATGAAAAAAAGTGATGCATGGCCAAGGCATTATATTTGATATGGACAATACCTTATTGCAATCCCGGATTGATTTTGAGTCCATGAAGTCTCACACCTACCAATTCTGTGTGGAGCAGGGGCTGTTATCCCCGGAATGCCTGTTATCAGAGCATACAACCTCTACACTGATTGAGGAAGCCAAAGCATCCGGCTTGATGACGGAAGAGCGGTTAGCGGCGCTATGGGGCATTGCGGAGCGTTATGAGACCGAGGGAATGCTGCAGGCTGAATTGGAGCCGGGGGCGAAGGAGCTCCTGCAGTCCTTGAAAGGGAAATATCACCTGGTCGTCGTTACAAATAATGCAACACAGGCGGCGATAAAGGCTTTGAAAAATTATGAGATCCAGGTAGAATTTGAATATGTTGTGGGAAGGGAATATATGGAGGCCTTAAAGCCTGCACCCGGTGGATTTCAGTATGTGCTGAACCAATATCATCACCTGAAGCCTTCCGACTGGCTCTCGGTTGGAGACAGCTGGATTGATGGAAAAGCTTCGCAGGCAGCTGGTATTCCTTTTGTGGCCTACCGCAGCGATCCTGTTCAGCTAAAATCCAAGGGCGTGCTCCCGCTTGGCGTGATTTCCCATCTTGCCGAGCTTCCGCAATGGCTGTAAAGAAGATGAAGGAGGGGGCATCATGTCCAAGGTAAAAAGTAGAGGGATTCTCGTGAACCAGATTGGATATGCCGCGCATCATGTAAAAGGCTTGTTGCTTACCGGCACGGAGCCGACGTTTCACATTTATAACGAAATGACGGAGGAGCTTGTCTATTCCGGTGAAGCAGAAGGACCGGTGCAGGACGATGACAGTGGGAGTGTAGTGTTTCAAGGAGATTTCACGGAGCTGCAGACGCCTGGCCGATATTATGCCGTCGCATCGGGGATGGAGCGTTCCGCTTCTTTTATTATTGAGGAGAAGCCGTATGAAGAGCTCCAGCAGGGCTTATTAAAAGCGTTCTATTATTTTCGCTGTGGCACGGAGCTGGAAGAGGAATTCGCCGGACCTTGGGGACATGCAGCATGTCACACCGAGCCAGGGGTGATCTATGATCAAGCGTCGCAGAAGCTGGATGGGAATGGAGGATGGCATGATGCCGGAGATTATGGCAAATACGTCGTTCCCGGGGCTAAGGCGGTCGCGGATCTGCTGCTTGCCTTTGAGCTGTATCCGGCAGCCTTTACAGCTGCTCTGCCTCTTCCGGAAAGTGACAGAATCATGCCGGATGTGCTTCATGAATGCAAAGTAGAGCTGGAGTGGCTGTTCAAGATGCAGAATCAAGAAAGTGGCGGCTCCTATCATAAACTGACCACTCGCAGCTTTCCCGATCTGCATGTGATGCCGGAAGAGGATGAAGGAGAGCTGGTATTCTCACCGATCAGCGCCACAGCTACAGCGTGTCACACTGCTGTTATGGCTCTGGCTGCCCGGCTATATCAGCCTTATGATGCTACCTTTGCTATAGAATGTCTTCGCTCCAGCTTGAACAGCTATCGGTGGCTGGACAACCATCCGCAAGCTCCGGGGTTTACCAATCCCGAAGGGATTACAACCGGTGAGTACGGCGACGATCAGGATGTTGATGAACGTTTCTGGGCCGCAGCCGAGCTTTATCGAACAACAGGTGATGAAATGTATCATAAGCAGCTGCGGAAGCTGGCGGAAGAGGAATTCTCCAAGACGGAGCTGGGCTGGGCGGATATGGGTGGATATGGCACCTTCAGCTATTTACTGAACGGGGAAGGCGGAAGCGATCCTCAAGTATACGCTCTTCTGAAACAGCAGGTGCTAGCTGAGGCAGATAGGCTGCTTAAGGTGGCGAGCCATAACGGCTATCAGATTGCTATGGAGGAACAGGATTATATATGGGGCAGCAATATGGTGCTGCTGAATAGAGCAATGTTCGTGCTGCTTGCCTGCGAGCTTGAGCCTGATTTGCGCTATATTGAACTGGCCGATTCCCACTTGCACTATCTGCTGGGTCGTAATGTGCTGGATGTTTGCTATGTCACCGGATTTGGTGATCGGCCGATTCTTTATCCGCATCATCGTCCTTCTGCTGCAGATGCAGTAATAGAGCCGGTTCCGGGGCTCGTATCCGGTGGCCCGAACAGACATTTGAATGACGAATGCTTAAAAGAGCAAGTTTCCGGTCAGCCTGCCGCAGCTTGCTTTATCGATCATGAGGCCAGCTACGCGGGTAATGAGGTTACGATTTATTGGAATTCGCCGGCTGTTTTTGTAACAGCAGGCATGAATCGCTGACATCAGGAATTAGTGATGAATAATGTAACTTTTGTCACCGTAATCAACAATGGAACTTCTTACGGTCGCTTTGCTGACATTGAACTCGATATCGGATGACTTCGGAACAGAAAGAGTATAAGGCCCCATGTTTAACCGGGACCTCCTTAGTGGGAAACAGCAAAATTTTCAAAAGTTTTTTAAAAATCGCTCGTGCTGGAAGCTAGTTTGCCAAACGTTTCTCCATTAACGTTATATGAGCCACCAATCCATTGAAGTACATAGTTCCCGCCGCGCATGCCTTGCGGGTATCCTTCATCAAAATCCTTCCAATCCAGAGAACCGCCTGCAGGAATAGTTGTGGTGAAATATACCAAATTACTATCTAGGTGCGTTAAATTGACAGTCACTGAATTACTACTGTAGTTCTTCATAAACAGTTTAAGATGGCCGTATCCCGCATTTACGCTAAAGTATTGAGGTACATTTGCACCTCCAATTGCCTTAGCATTCCAAGTCTTATCAACAATAAAAGGAGTGATGCCCCCATCTTCCTTAGTATCACTCGCCTCCACAGGCTGGTCAGATGATTCTTGATGGGTGCTTGAAGAAGCCAAAGCTGTCATCGCTGTTGTTGCTAAAGCTAAAGATAGAATCACAGAAAGAGCCACTTTCTTCTCCATACATGAGCGCCCCCTAAGTACTGAAAAATTTTCTGCATTGTGGGTTGCTGTTTCCCAATATTTATAACAATTTTAAAATATAAAAGTTACATTGATTTTTGAAAACACGATTCTTCCACCCGAAGAAGTCGAATCCATCGTCCAAACGGTGGGCTACTTAGATAAGGCGCGAAATTCACGCTCTATCATTTGTTTGAGTATTGGTGCGTTACAGCCAGAGAAGAATGGTCAGGGCACCGTTTCGGTGCGGATCATGCCGCTTGTAGCGGCTTGTCTCAAGTTCACATCACACGGTGACGATGCTTGGAGTGACACTGAGGCGTTCCAAGCTGGCAGGTGATATTGAAGCTATCATACCCATGCCGCTGGCATCAGGAGTCTTACATCCTGGTGCCGCGGCATTTTAATTTTGTTAGGAACGCAGGAGGTCTTCCCGGATCGGTGTAAACGCATCCAATAGTGCAGAATCCTCTTCCAAAGCTGTAACGCCATGCTTGGCATGACTTGGAATGGCAATGGATTGTCCCGCAGACAAGCGATGAACTTGTCCCTCTATGACAAAGTCAAAGCTGCCCCTAAGGCAGTAGCTCATCTGCTCATGGGGATGACTATGCTCATACCCTTGAGCACCTTCCTTAAAATGAACCTCCATCATCATCAAGCTTCCTTCAGCGTTTAAAATGCAACGTTTCACGCCAGGCTCCGCATCTTCCCAAATCCCGATTTTGCTCATCATAATCCCTCCAGTTCCATTATTTTCTGGCAACGCTAAAAATAGCTTACCTGTTCCCAAAAGGGAATTCAATGGGTAGATTGATTATATTCGTCATACATATAATTATTACAGGTAATGAAAAATTCACAATAATAAAGAAAACAATCGGTCGCAAGGCCAACATTACGCAAACCTTACCATTTGCAAACCTTATACAAATAAAGTATAATGTTTGTAAATTTACCGATGGGTTAATTATATTATATCTTATGTTGGGTTTTATTTATATGGAGGGATGATCTTGACTTCAAATCGAAAAGCGATCGTGATCGGCGCAGGTCCTGGTGGACTCGCATCTGCTATGCTTCTGGCCGGAGAGGGCTATGATGTGACCGTGTATGAGAAGCAGCCGTACATCGGCGGCAGAACATCCCGACTGGAGTTTGAAGGCTATGCATTTGATCGGGGAGCGACGTTCCTGATGATGCCGCAGCTGCTGGAGGAGCTGTTCGAATCTGTCGGACGCTCATTGCACCAATATGTTGATTTAGTGGAGCTCGATCCTTTATATCAGCTCCGGTTTGGGGAGACCCGGATGGACGCTACCCGTAATAGAGAAGTCATGAAAGAGCGGATTGAGGAGCTGTTCCCAGGTAACGGCGAAGGCTATGTGCGTTTCATGAAAGAAGAGAAGCTCAAGTTTGATGCCATTGCACCGCTGTTGAAGCGTCCGATATCCAGAATTACGGATTACATACGGACAGATGTTGTAAAAGCATTACCCAAACTGAACGCTTTCGACACGGTGTACGGACGGCTGTCGAAATATTATAACGATGAACGTCTAAAATACGCATTTACGTTTCAAGCGAAGTATCTCGGAATGTCTCCATGGGAGTGCCCGGGCACCTTTTCCATATTGTCTTATCTGGAGCACGAGTATGGTCTGTTTCACCCGATCGGGGGCGTCAATGCCGTCTGTGATGCCATGGCTGCCGTTGTTCAGGAATATGGCGGTACGGTCAATACTTCGACAGGCGTGAAGAAAGTATTGTCTCAGCATGGCCGAGCCAACGGTGTATTGCTGGAGAATGGAGAGAAGATTGAAGCTGATCATGTGGTCATCAATGCCGATTTTGCGACCGCGGCAAGCAAGTTGTTTGAAGATGGACAACTGAAGAAATACACACCGGAGTACATTTCGTCGCGAAAATACTCCTGTTCGACCTTTATGCTGTACCTGGGCATTGACGGTGCTGTTGATCTCCCCCATCATACGGTCGTGTTCTCCGAGGATTATCCGAAGAATGTTGATGAAATCACCCGCCAGGGCGTACTGTCCGCAGATCCATCCATTTATGTGCATAATCCGAGCGCTCTTGATCCCACACTGGCCCCGGCCGGACAATCTGCACTGTATGTGCTGATGCCCGTTCCTAATCTGGCAGGAGTCAGCAACTGGGAAGATATTCAACAGGAAATTCGCAGCTCTGTCCTATCCAGGCTGGAGCAGGAGCCGGAGCTTGCCGGGCTGTCCTCCCGCATACGGGCCGAGAAGATGATTACGCCTTTGGATTGGCAGGAGCAATATCATGTGTATCGGGGAGCCACGTTTAACCTGGCTCATTCCCTGGATCAAATGATGCACCGCCGTCCCCACAACCGATTTGAAGAGCTGGAGCACTGCTGGCTTGTTGGCGGCGGCACGCATCCAGGCAGTGGTCTGCCAACCATTTGGGAATCGGCGCGGATTAGTGTCAAGCTATTGATGGAGCAGGATGTTAGGGAAGGCGTCAAGATGGCACCAAGATATTCAGCACAGGAGGTGCCGGTATGGAAGTAGGCATTATTGGATCAGGCATCGGCGGTTTAACGGCAGCGCTGCTGCTGTCCCAACGCGGCGTAGATGTTACCGTGTATGAGAAGGCAGAGCGACTGGGCGGAAGGCTCGCTTACCAGAGAGATGAGGATGGACATTTCCAGATTGATCAAGGACCGACGATTGTACTGCTGCCCAACATGCTGCTGGACATTTTAGAAGAGGGCGGTATGGATCCAGCGGAGCTGCCATTGATGGAATGTGATCCGCTGTATGCGATTCATTATGCGGACGGCACCGTGTTCAAGAAATACCGGCAGCTGGATCTTCAGCTTCAGGAGCTGGACCGGGTGTTCCCGGGGGAGAAGAACGGGTTTCTGAGATATATGTCTGATATGGAGCAGGCGTTTGAGCAAGGCGTTCATTCGTTCCTGAAACAACCCTTCTTCCGCAAGGGACAGTTTTACACCTGGAGTAATATGAAGCTGCTGATGAAGATGAAGGCTTACAAAAGTGTACGCCGGCTGGCGGCGGATTATTTTCGGGATGAACGTCTGCAGGACGCCTTCTCGCTTCAGACGCTGTACATTGGAGGAGCGCCCTTCAGCGCCCCTGCGCTGTATACGCTCATTCCCTACGCAGAGCATGCATTCGGTGTATGGTACCTTAAAGGAGGCTACGCAGGCCTTGTGGACCGGCTGCAGTTCATATTGGAGAGCCGTGGTGTCAGGTTCGTAACCGGGTGTAAAGCGGAACAGCTGCTGATCGAGGGCGGGAGCTGCACCGGCTTTGTTTCGGCAGAGGGAGCGGTATATAGGCATGAGTCCGTCGTTTTTAACGGAGATTTCCCGCATCTTGTGAATCTGCTGCCGGCGGGACAAAACTCGAAATCTGTCACCCATTCTGTTGAAATATCTGATAAAATACGCAATAAGGAATACGAGCCGTCATCCGGATGCTTTTTGATTTATCTTGGCTTAAATAAACGCTATGAGCATGCCAATATCCACCAGTTCTTTCTGCCATCCTCTTTAAACCAGGGTCTCAAGCAATTGTTTACGGAGCAGAAGGTTCCTGACGAGCCTTCCTTCTACACGTTTTATCCGACTGCCTTGGATGCTAGTGCCGCACCGAAGGACCAGAGTGTGATGTATATTCTGGTGCCAGTGCCGCCAGCGGGAGAGGTGAACTGGAACGAGCTTAAATATAAGCTCGCAGACAAAATAATGGCTGAAGCGGAGGAACGTGGCTTTGATGGATTGCGGGAATCGGTGCTTTGGATGGATATTCGCACTCCGGATGACGCTGTGAACGACGGCTTGTACCGGGGAGGAAGCTTCGGAATCGCACCGAGCCTGAAGCAGTCTGCTGTCTTCCGGCCGCAGATTGTACCCTTTCCGGAGCTGAACGGCTTATACAGTGTTGGAGCTTCAATACACCCTGGGGGCGGCATTCCCATCGTAATGCAGGGGGCTAAACTCCTTGCCGATCATCTGACAAAGGAGAGAATCGAATGCATGCCACAAACTGTTTAGTCCAATGTGAAGAAATGATTCGTGAAGGCTCCTCTACCTTTTACAAAGCTTTTGGATACTTGCCTTCACCACGAAAAGAAGCGGTTTATGTCATTTATGCGTTTTGCCGTATGATTGACGATTCGGTCGATGAGCCTGAACGCTCGTTATACAGCATTGATGAGCTGGAGCATCATCTAAATGAGCTGGCCACGGCTGAGGGGCATTTTATCTGGCCGGCGCTTCGCTGGCTGTTTCAGCAGTTTCCGAATTTACAGAAGGCTCCCTTTTACAAGCAGATGGAAGGGCAGCGCCGGGATCTTGTTCAAACGGAATACAACACGATGGAAGAGCTGGAGCATTATTGTTATCTTGTGGCGGGTACCGTCGGTGAAATGCTGCTGCCCGTGCTGCATGAGTCACCCGATGAGAAGGTCGTGGAATCGGGAGTATATCTCGGCAAGGCCATGCAGATTGTGAACATCGTGCGGGATATCGGAGAGGACAAAAGACGTGGACGCCGCTATGTTCCGCTGGATTGGATGCAGGAGTGCGGATACAGTGAGGAATGTTTTCAGGCTGAGGACGTTAATGAAGGACTTAAGCAGCTGATTCTCAAGCTGGAGCAGAAGGCGAAGGAATGGTTCGCGCTTGGCCTGCGGGATTTGGATACGTATCCGACATCCAGCGCATTCAGCGTGGAGCTGGCAGCGCTTTTCTACGGCAGTATTCTCGACGCTGTAAAAAGCAATGAGTATCAGGTATTCAGAAAGCGCGCCTATGTGAGCGGCGTTCAGAAGGCGTCCATGCTGCTTTCCATAATGAGGAGATATAATATGAGCAACCATAAAGCCGAAAGCAGTGCAGTCTCATGAAAATGGGTTATTTGTTCTGGGGCTGGTACACCATTGGACTGATCCTCATGCTGACCTATGAGGTACCAGATCTCCTTCATTTCTCCAACGGACTTTTTCTTGTTTTCTTCGCCATGTACGCGTTGACACTAGAACGTCAGGAGCTTCGCTCCAAAAATTTGCAAAGACATGCTTCGCTCTCGATCTGGGCTCGAGCTGGCATCGTAGCGGTGTCCACTTATATTCTGGAATGGTTTGGAACCGAAACAGGATATCCGTTTGGAACCTATGAGTACACGGACACGCTGAGCATTTTTGGAGAGGCTGTCCCGATTGCGATCGGCTTTGCCTGGATTGGAGTCATGGTCATGTCGGTGCTGATGTCTACAGGCAAGACCCTGCTGACCCGGGCGCTGCAAACCGGCTTCTGGGCCATGCTGCTAGATTTGGTACTGGATCCTGCTGCCTTCGCCAATGAGTTCTGGCTGTGGAGCGGAACTGGCTTTTATGCCGGAATTCCACTGCAGAATTTCATCAGCTGGTTCGGGGCTGCATTCCTGCTGTCCTTTTTATTTCCACTCTATCATGAGGGCCGTGACAGCCGTCCGTCCCGTTCTACCGTTTTCTTATATCAAGGGATGCTGGCGATGTTCGGTCTCTTGTCTCTGAAGGAGGGCCTGGTCGTTCCAGCTCTGATCTCTGTCTTGGGGATCGCAGCCGCGGAGGGGGTGCACCGGTATGCTTCAAGCCCGAAAAAGCAAATGGTTTAATGCTCTTTTTCACGCTTATAATAAGCACTACTTGCTTCCCCGGCATTTTGATCAAATTTTGCTTCGGGGAGAGCTGGATCCACCGGATCTCCGCCGGCCGGCCCTTTATGCCATGAATCACAGCTCCTGGTGGGACGGATTGCTGATGTATCATGCGGTCAAGGAGCGCTCAGCTGGTGATCATTTCATCATGATGGATGAGCGGCAGCTTAGCAAATTCCGTTTTTTTCAGAAGCTGGGCGCATTCTCGATACATAAGCAATCGATGAAAGGGATTCTGAGATCCCTTCACTATGCCTCTGAGCTGATGGAGCAGGGGAAGAGCGTCTGGATCTTTCCACAGGGCGACATTTATCACAATGATGTCCGGCCGCTGCATTTTCAGCCGGGCATCGGTTATTTGCTCTCACGCTCACCCTCTCCCATTGTGATTCCGGTAACGACGGTGTTCTCGATGACCTATGTACAGAAGCCGGTGGCAACGATGTGGGCAGGCACCCCGATTGAAGAGGATTGGTCTTCTACAAGGCGCAGAGAGTCCTCAGCTTGGCTGGCGGCGCGGCTGGAGCAACAGCTGGACCGTCATAAGGCTTTGGTGGTCGAGGATCAATGTGGTCCCCAAAGCGGCTTTAACCCGATTCTAAAAAAAAGCTCCTCCACGGATGCTTTGTTTGAGGACTTCCAGAGGAGGACACAGTGGTGGAAACGTTTCTTCAAATCCTCTTAATTATACTGATGCTGCAATTTTTGTACGTCTTGTGGAACGGCTGGGGCTGGTTCACTTCCGGCTTAAGCAGCGTCAGCCGCCGGGATGCCAGTGCTGCGCCCGCTGCTCTCATCTCTGTTCTGATTCCTGCCCGTAATGAGGAACGCAACATAGATGATGCCTTGCGATCTGTACTGGCAAGCGATTATCCCCATCTGGAAGTGCTCGTGCTGGATGACCGCTCGGAGGATGGTACAGCAGAGGCTGTTCGAAGAATAAGCGGCATGGATTCGCGCGTTAAACTTCTTGAGGGCAAAGAAATGCCAGACGGCTGGAGTGGAAAAGTTCATGCCTGCCATCAGCTATCGGAAGCAGCGGCAGGGGAATGGTGGCTGTTTATGGATGCCGATGCCCGTCTGAAGCCAGGTGCCCTGACATGGGCTATGCAGGTCGCAGAGCGACAGGGAAGAGGAATGATTACAGGATTTCCGTTTCAGGTCGTTGGAACCTGGATGGAAAAACTGATTGTACCGCTGATGACCTTTACAATTTTATGCCATTTGCCCATACGCTGGATCAAGCGAACCTCGCATCCGCTGCTTGCTGCTGCACATGGCGCCTTTATCTTGGTGGAGCGGGACAGCTATCAGCGGGTCGGCGGTCATCTCGGAATCCGAAATGAGCTGGTCGACGATATGGCCCTCGTCCGCAGCTTCAAGCGAGGCAAGGAGCCGGTTCAGCTTGCGGATATTCATCGACATGTGACCATGAGAATGTATCATACCAGTGCCGAGGTCTGGAGCGGCTACCGCAAAAATATTTTTGAAGGACTGGGCAGAAGCATTCCCTTACTGACAGCCATGAGCTTGTTCTATTTTATTCTGTATGTATTTCCTGTCTTGATGCTGGCTTACAGTCTCATTCTTGCAGGTACAGACTTGGGATCATCAGAGCTTATGATATGGTCCGCCTGCTGCGTACTGACTGGGATTACAGTCAAAATGGCAGCGGATGTGAATCAAGGCCAGCCGGCCTGGCTGTCTATTTTCCAGCCGATCAGTATGCTGCTGGTTATACTTCTGGCACTGGACTCATGCCGAACCGCTTACACCAGCCGGGGCTACCAATGGAAGGGACGTTATTATTCATGAAAAGAACAGCCATTATTGTAGGCGCTGGACTAGGAGGACTCTCCTGCGCAATCAAGCTTGCGTCTTCCGGCTACCAGGTTACGGTTCTGGAGCAGCAGGACCAGGTTGGCGGAAAGCTGCAGCGTGTGCAGGATAACGGATATTATTTTGACCGTGGTCCCAGTACAATAACGATGCCACAAGCCTTTGAACGGGTGTTTGCGGACAGCGGACGAAAGATGGAGGACTACCTTCAGCTCATTCCGCTGGATCCGCACACCCGTAATTTTTTTGCAGACGGATTGACTGTAGATATGACCTCAGACATTGCGAGCCTGGAGCAGCAGATCGCCAAGTACAGCCCGGAAGACGCTTCCCGGCTGAGAGGATTTCTGTCTGAATCTGCGGCTCTTTATCATCAGGCGGATCGGCATTTTCTAAATACGCTTATGCTGGATACCTCATCGAAGCTGTCGCCTTCCCTGGTCTCAGCCTTCCTTAGAATCCGGCCGCTCACCTCCCTGCAAAAGCTTCTTGCCCGTTACTTCCGTCATCCCAATACGTTAATGATGTTCGGAAGATATGCGACCTATGTCGGGGCATCTCCATATCGGGCGCCAGCGATCTTTGGCATGATGGCCCATCTGGAAGGCATGGGGGTTTATGGAGTCAAGGGCGGAACCTACAGCATTCCACAGGCCTTTCGCAAGGTTGCCGAAGAGCTCGGCGTTGATATCGAGACGGGCGTCAGGGTTCAGCAGCTGATTATCGAGGGTAAACGTGTTACAGGAGTGGAAACGGAAGAGAAGACATACAGGGCGGATGTTGTTGTGATGAATGGAGACGTGCTCAGTGCGTGCCGGGATTTAATTCCAGAACTAAAGCGTCCAGGAATGCGGAATGCGCGGATTGCTTCCTATGAGCCCTCCATTTCCGGTCTTACGGCGCTCATTGGCGTGAGGCGCAAATATGATCATCTGCTGCATCATAATGTGTTTTTTCCAGAGCGGTATGCAGCAGAGTTTGAGCATATTTTTGACCAGAGGAAGCCGCCTCAAGAGCCTACAGCATATATTTGCTATTCTGGCTATACGGAGGCCGGGATGGCCCCGGAAGGAGGCAGTAACCTGTTTCTGCTGCTGAATGCTCCGTACACCTCTCCCGAATGGAGCTGGGAGCAGGATGGCAAGGCATATCAGGCCTCCATACTAACGCGGCTGGACTCGCTGGGCTTGGATGGCATCCAGGAGGCGGAGGTGCTGCGCTGGTATACGCCGGAGGACCTGGAGCGAGATACCAGTGCATTCCGGGGCGCTATTTATGGCATTTCGTCTAATTCAGCCAGACAGACCTTTGCTCGTCCATCCAATCGGTTGAAGGGACTAGATTGTCTCTGGTTTGTAGGAGGAACGACCAACCCGGGTGGAGGGACGCCTCTGGTTACCCTATCGGGGCAGCTTGTCGCACAGGAGATCATCAATCAAGGCTGACTACATGGTTGAAGGAGGAGACATAGATGAAGGGAAGACCACAGGCTAAGGATTATCCGGAATATTATGAGAAATATATTGGGCTCATTCAAGAACCCCAAATTGTTGAGGTGCTGGCAGCACAGCAGGCTGAAGCTGCAGAGCTGTTCGGTGCACTCAATGAGGATCAGGCTAATGGCTGTTATGAGGAAGGAAAGTGGACCGTTAAAGAGGTGTTTGGTCATATTTTTGATCATGAACGCCTGTTAAGCTATTGGCTGTACCGGTTTGCACGAGGGGATGCCATGCCTTTGACGAGCTCCGATCGGGAAAGCTTCGTGAAGCTGGCAGATTACAAGCATAGAGAGCTTGACTCCATGATCGACGAATATAAAGCTGTTCGTCAGTCCACGATTCAGCTCCTTAAGGGGCTTCCTGAAGAGGCTTGGGAACGCCATGGCTTCGCAGGTGAGGTGCTACTCTCTGTGCGGGCGATGGCATACATTATTGCAGGTCATGAAAAATATCATTTAAAGATCATCCGGGAGCGGTATCTATCCTAGTGCATACCGTGAACTACAGCGATTTATAGAACATCACAAATGAGACTGCAACGGTAAATATACCTCCCAACTTGGTACAGAAGTAGTAGAAATCACTCGGTTGAGGGTTTTTGACATAAATCCATTCAAAGGACATCCAGAACCAAAACGTCTGATAACGCTCGAATAAAAAGAGACAGCAGCCATGAATCAGCAATAGAATGGAGAGCACATACAGCCATCGCTGGCCTTGTAACGGCTGATGCTTCTCGTACGCGGCCTGAACGAATGCTACGGGATGATAGTACGGCTCGTCTTCTGCCAGCTTTCTGACACCGCCAATATAAACGCTATGTCTGTTGACTGTATTGCCGTAAGAGTCCTCAGCAGTTAATCGGCCCGCAGACTCTCTGACTCTGTAGACTTCACCGTCAGGGTATGTTACGAGGTACTCAGCGCTGCTGTCTTCTTGAGAGTCAGGGCTGTCCGTATGGTCAAGAAGCTTCTCTACCACATATTCTTCTTTAGCGATGGTAATTTGAACCTGATCATCCTGCCCGGGTTGTACTTCAATAAGTGGACCAGTGCTTGATATGTATTGCAGACGGTTAGGATGTGAAGCAGATGACAGCTTGTATTTGTGATCTGCTGCGTGAAAAATATGCTGACTATAATATGTAGCTCCAAATATCCAAACGGCTACAATGCCAGCCATAAGCAAAAGAACAATGATCATAGGTTTGTAGGATCGAAGCAAGCTCATTCACACCTCTCTGACATTGCAGATATTATAAAAGGCGCTCACCGACAATGTCTAGTGAGCGCCTTAGCTATGCTGTGATTTATTGCGATACGACGGCAATAATCTCGTCTTCCAGCTCCAGGCGTACCTGTTCCCGGTAGGCCCGGATTCTGTACTCGGAGTTGAGGTAGCGCAGAATAGCCTCCATAAGGTTGGCTTCGATCAGATACTGACTGCGATCATGCACCCATACCTCAGCAGTATAGCCGGTGTCTTCGTCCCAGTTGAGTTCTACAGTAACGTCTGTAGGCTTTACGCCTTTACGTTCAGCCTGGTGAAGACATACGGCATTGATAATCTCGTCCATGCTTAAGACCATAATTAGTACCTTCTGTTACGATCGTCTACGTCAGTGTCTACGTTGCGGCGGCGATTCTTAACAGCTCTCACTACAGCCATCACAATCATAATCAAAGCCCATACGGCAATCAGGTTAATCAGAAGTCCCATGATTTCACCCATGAAGCCCATACCAGCGAACATCCCGCCGAAGAGCAGACCTGCCAGGCCACCGATCATAAGACCTTTCATAAGGCTGCCGCCGCTGAAGAAGCCGCGGTTCTGTGTAGCTGCCCCTGTTGTGTTATTCGTGTTGTTCGTCGTGGATTTCTGTACATTATCATCCGCTTTCTTCGGCGTGGACTGGAAGCTTTTCTTACCTGAGCTGAATCCGCCGCCTCTTCTTGCATCTACAGAATCCGGAGCAATGGTTACCAGAAACATGGTAAGCACGACTAAGATCGCGAGTAGTTTTTTCATCGTGTTCTTTCGAACCTCCCAAAAATAAAATTAGTGATCATACTTTAGTATACGGACTAGCTCATGATTCGTTTCAAAAATATTTACTCACGTCCGGCAGCAGCGTAGCTGTGCTCAGTCAGCAGCTTCAGGACCCAATCACACCACTTCAGCTCGGCATCGACCGTCATTAAGGCTTTGGTAGCCAAAATATAACTGCCGAACTCTTTGGAGCCGGGGTGGCACTGTCCTTGCGGAATGCCTGCCAAGAGCTCTTCATAATACCGCTTCTTCTCCGTATAAAGCTCCCGGCGTTCCTGGTAAATCTCAACGGATACGCCAATCTCGCTTAACCAGAGTGAAAAGGTTCGAAGAGACAGCTCATCCTTGGTGACAGAGGGAGCGATCGGCTGATGCATCCATTCCCGGAGTTTGCTTATACCGTCTTCCGTGATGGCATAAATCTTCTTGTCAGGCTTGTCGCTCTGCTGAACCCAGTAGGAGCTAAGCAGGCCTTTCTCTTCCATTCGGGCAAGCAGCGGATAAATCTGACTATGCTTTGCCTGCCAGAAGGGCTGAATTCGAAGCATCAGCTCGTAGCCGGAGGATTCCTTCCGGGCGAGTAAACCAAGCAGGCCGTATGACAACGTATTCATGTTCATGACCCCTTTTGGAACTGTATCAGTGAGCCGAAAGCCAGGTGCTCCCGTCTTCCGGGTCCGTTCATTAAAAGTGTACACCATGACTGTATGGTTTGACAAATAAGTCACAGAAAATACAAAAAAACATGAGCCGCAGTGCGGCTCATGCCAGGGGATGAAAGATACTGATCAGGGTGCGCTGTAGCCTTCAACGACCAGATCAAGAGCGCCTGTTGCCGGATGGATCACCATTCCATGAACTGGGGTGTTTCGTGGCAGCAGCGGATGATTCTTGATCAGGCTGACTGTATTCTCAACCGCAGAGGTTACGTTATCGAAGCCGCGCAGCCATTCATCCAGCTTGATTCCGGAATGATCCAGGGTGGAGAGCACTTCATCGGAAACGCCGCGCTCTTTCATGGAACTGACCATTCGTTCGGAATTGAGGGAGGCCATACCGCACTCATGATGTCCAACGACGATAACTTCCTCAACGTTAAGCTCATAAAGTCCTACTAGAATGGAGCGCATCGCGCTGCCAAACGGGTTGGAGACAATGGCGCCTGCTGTCTTGATGATCTTGATGTCGCCATTCTTGAAATTCATAGCTTTAGGAAGCAGTTCAACCAAACGAGTGTCCATACAGGTTACGATCAAGGTTTTCTTGTCGGGAAGCTTGCTCGTTTCGTAAGCTTCATACTGCTTGTCCTGAACAAATTTGTGGTTGTGCTCCATAATACTGCTAAGCTGAGTCGTCATGATACAATTCCTCCTTGATAATAGATAATGTGCTGGGCATGTAACCTACGCCTTCAGGCGGCGGTCCACAAGCTTGACGTTCGTGCTGTAGGTCTGGCCCGTGCTTGACAATCGGAAATGAAGTCCGCTCGAATTCAGGTCCAGCATCAGCGCTTCCTCGAAAAATACCTCATGATTGCGGCTCATGTAAATAGGGTAAGAAGCTTTCGTGTCCAACGCGACGTCATTCTCGCCCGGTTGTTCGATAATTTCCAGCCCCGGAACGGCACTCATCACGCAGCCGCAGCCTTCAGAGTCGTGGATCAGCCTGATGACGCCGGGGGAATTGCTAAGCTTTCCTTTAAGTTTCTGTTCTGCTGCCTCGGTCAGTTGGATCATCATGGCTGTAACACACTCCTTTTGCTATGTACACACAGATGTGCCTTCTCAAAAGTTGATTATAAACCTGAAGAAAAGTATCATCAAGTAGAAGGTGTAAACCATATTTAAAAAGCAGGTGAAGTTCGATGGAAAAACAATGGAGTGAGGAATGGTCACGCTTTGAAGCGTTATTCCGCCAAATTTCCAGTTATAATGAAGCGGTCGGGCTGCTCGCTTGGGATCTGCGCACCGGAGCTCCCAAGAAAGGAGTTGCTTCCCGGTCAGAAACCTTGGGCATGCTCTCTACGGAAGCTTTCAAGCTGTTGACCTCCGCTGAGATGGGAGAGCTGATCCAAGCGCTGTCCGCTCCAAGCGTTCAAGAGCAGCTAAATGAGCTGCAGCGCCGAATGGTTCAGGAAGCGGGCAAGGAGTATGACCGCAACAAGTCTTTGCCGGCAGAACGCTTCAAGGAGTATACAGTACTGGCGGCTCAATCGGAATCGATGTGGGAGGACGCCAAGAAGAATGACGATTTTGTTGGCTTTGAGCCTTACTTGAGCCGCATTGTGGAATTCAAAAAGGAGTTCATCGGTTATTGGGGTGCGAAGCAGACTCCCTATGATACCCTGCTGGATATGTATGAACCGGATATGACCGTGGCGGAGCTGGATGAGGTGTTTCAGCGCCTGACCGCAAGGCTTGTTCCGCTGGCTCAAACCATCAGAGAACGTGGCAAGCAGCCAGAAACGGCGTTTATGCATCAATTGTTCGATGTAGGTCAGCAGGAAAAGTTCGGCCTGTTTATTCTGGAGCAGATGGGCTACGATTTTGAAGCCGGCCGTCTGGACGAGAGTGTTCACCCGTTTGCCATCGGGCTGAACAACGGTGATGTCCGGATTACAACTCACTATTTACAGGATGAAGTGACGAGCGCGGTATTCAGCTCGCTGCACGAAGGCGGTCACGCTCTCTATGAGCAAAATATTGAAGCTGCGCTGCACGGCACTCCGTTATCCGGCGGCACCTCAATGGGTATTCATGAATCCCAATCCCGGCTGTGGGAGAATATGATTGGCCGCAGCCGCGCCTTCTGGAAGCGGTATTTCCGCGATCTACAGCAGCATTTTCCGCAGCAGTTTGGAGATGTCGAGGCAGAAGCCTTCTACCGTGCAGTCAATCGCGTGGAGAATTCGTTCATTCGCATTGAAGCCGACGAGCTGACCTACAATCTTCATATCATTATCCGGTATGAAATCGAGAAGATGCTGTTTAATGAAGGCCTCTCCGTAAAGGAGCTCCCGGAAATCTGGAATGCGAAGTACAAAGAATACCTTGGAATCATGCCGCCTGATGACCGGATGGGTGTTCTGCAGGATGTTCACTGGTCCGGTGGAGATTTCGGATATTTTGCCTCCTACTCGCTTGGAAATATGTATGCAGCACAATTTATGCACACGATGCGTAAGGAAATGCCGGACTTGGATCAGCTTATTGAGGAAGGGAATCTGACGCCCATCAAGGAGTGGCTGACGGACAAGATCCTCCGCTACGGCAAAAGCGAGAAGCCTTCCGAGATTATTGTCCGTGTAACTGGTGAACCGCTGAATCCGGATTATTTGGCCGATTATTTGGAAGCGAAGTATAAGGACGTTTATCAGCTTTAATAGAATAGAATTTGATATGGGCTTTACGCCTGACAGCCGAAAGGTGATCAGACGTAAAGCCCTTTTTTTTTATGGGCGTCCTAAGACTGTGTTGGTATGGGCCCTCAAGGCCTTTAACCATCCTCACGGCTGCTGCATAAATTAGGGAAAGAAAAGAATCATTCACAGGTGGAGGGGTAGCGATGATAAGAAAAGGCTGGTTCATGACCCTGTCCATCCTGATGGTATGTACCCTAGTACTGTCCGGATGCAGCGGAAAGAGTGAAACGATGAAGGTCAAGATCGGCGAGGTCACGCGTTCGGTGTTCTATGCACCGCAGTATGTCGCGATGGAGAAAGGCTTTTTTGAAGATCAGGGACTGGAGGTAGAGCTGCAAACGACCTTTGGCGGGGACAAAACGATGACTGCACTGTTATCAGGGGGCATTGATGTCGCGCTGGTAGGCTCTGAGACCTCGATTTATGTGTATCAGCAAGGTGCGGAGGATCCGGTCATTAACTTCGGGCAGCTGACACAAACAGACGGGACCTTTTTGATGGCAAGAGAGTCCCCGGGAGCCTTTGAGTGGGATCAATTAAAAGGGAAGGTGTTCCTGGGCCAGCGCAAGGGCGGTATGCCGCAGATGGCGGGCGAGTTTGCATTGCGGGGCAAAGGCATTGATCCCAGGCAGGATCTGGAGCTGATTCAGAATATCGACTTCGCCAATATCGCATCTGCTTACGCTTCGGGAACCGGAGAATATGTGCAGCTGTTTGAGCCGCAGGCATCCATCTTCGAACAGGAGGGCAAAGGAAAGGTCGTCGCCTCCTTCGGGGTAGAGAGCGGCCATCTGCCTTATACCGTGTTTATGACAAAAGAAAGCTATATGAATGAGAATGCTGATACAGTCCAGCGGTTTACAAATGCTTTGTACCAAGCTCAGCAGTGGGTAAACACGCATTCACCGGAAGAGGTGGCGGAGGTCATCATGCCGTTTTTCAAGGATACAGATCCCGAAATTGTCATTTCTTCCGTCAAGCGTTACATGGAGCAGGGCACGTACGCTACGGACCCCATTGTAGATGATCAGGAGTGGAATAATTTGCTGGATGTCATGGAGCAGGCGGGCGAGCTCAAAGAGCGGGTGGCTGCAGAGGAAATCGTCAATAATCGTTTTGCAGAGCAGGCAAAGCGGAGCGGAGAATGAACCAAGACGGCCGCCTGCCGGGGAAGGAGGAATCAGGAATGAAGCCGGCTGTGGAGCTGAAGCAAATTACACATGCTTATGTTAGTGACCGGGAAGCTTCCTTGGCTATTGAGGACATTAATCTCACCGTTTATCCTGGTGAATTTGTCAGTCTCATCGGGCCTAGCGGCTGCGGCAAAACGACCCTTCTGTCGATCATTGCCGGGCTGCTGCAGCCTTCAAAGGGCACAGTAACCGTGAACGGCCATGCGGTAGAGGGCACCTCCCCCGAGGTAGGCTATATGCTGCAGCAGGATTATCTGTTCCCTTGGCTTAGCATTCAGAAGAATGCGCTGCTCGGACTGGAGCTGACAGGCGGACTGAATGAGGCTTCGGCTGTGCTGATCGAAGAGCTGCTGAAGGAGATGGACTTGGCGGGCTACGGTAGCTTTTATCCCCAGCAGTTGTCCGGCGGGATGCGTCAGCGTGTGGCCCTGGTCCGCACGCTGGCTGCCGATCCATCCTTGCTGCTTCTGGATGAGCCGTTCTCTGCGCTGGATTACCAGACAAAGCTGAAGCTGGAGAACCTCATCGTCAAAACGCTGAAGGAGCGCCGCAAAACGGCTGTGCTGGTCACGCATGACTTGTCGGAGGCCATTGCTATGAGTGATCGGGTGGTGCTGTTAAATCGAAACCCGGGCCGGATTCACTATGTGTTTGACGTCACTGAGCCTGTGCGCAGCACGGAGCCGTTTCTGGCCCGGAAGGAGCCAGGCTTTAACGAGCTGTTTCATAGCATATGGCATGAAATGGAGAAGATCAGCGGAAAGGAGTGAATGCCGTGGGAGAACCGGGAAAAGGAGCTTTCTCGAGCCAGGAGAACGGTGGGGCCTGGCTTGATGATATGCATGCCGTGCATCTGCGGCGGAAACGAAAAGAGAGCCGTCTGGTGCTGGCAGTGCAGCTTTTGCTGCTAGCCGTCTTCTTTGCCCTGTGGGAGGTGGCCGGAAGGCTTAGCTGGATTGATGTGCTTCTCTTCAGCTATCCCAGCAAAATTGCGCTCTATCTTTCTCAGCAGGCAGTGACCTTGGAATGGTGGGGGCATATCGGAGTAACTGTAGGCGAGACCGCGGTAGGATTTCTGCTGGGAACGCTGGCGGGGACACTGCTGGCGGTGCTGATCTGGTGGTCCCCTTTTCTGTCGAAGGTGCTGGACCCGTATATGGTCGTGTTTAACAGCATGCCCAAGGTCGCGCTGGGACCGATCTTTATTGTCATGTTTGGAGGCGGCTTTACAGCGATTGTCATGACGACGCTCTCAATTACGGTTATTGTTACTACACTGGTGGTCTATAACAGCTTTTCTGAGGTGGACCCCAATTATGTCAAGGTCGTCCGCACATTCGGAGGAAGCAAGGCCCAGAGGTTTAGGCGGGTCATTCTGCCTGTCTCATTCCCGGCCATAATCTCCACCTTGAAGGTCAATGTAGGAATGGCCTGGGTAGGCGTGATTGTGGGAGAATTTCTCGTTGCGAAATCAGGTCTTGGCTATTTGATTATGTACGGATTTCAGGTGTTTAACTTCACCATTGTGCTCTCCAGTCTGCTCGTAATTGCAGTGGCGGCCACAGGCATGTATCAGCTGGTCGTCTATATAGAAAAGCTGCTGCTTCGCTCCCGTTGAGCCCATGTCAGGTTGTCTCCCCTCCAAAAATGGGATACGATAAATCTGTAAGTTCATCGGGAATGACAGGAGACTGGATATGATGGGATTCCGTGTGATCAAAACAGCGATTGCGGCCTTGCTGGCCATTGTAATTACAGATGCATTAGAGATTCCGGGAGCAACCTCAGCCGGTCTGCTGGCGATACTGGGTGTGGATGTAACGCGCAAGCGCAGCCTGCACTCCGTATCGTCGCGTTTTTTTGCGTCACTGCTCGGTCTTGTGTTTGCGTCAGTGCTGTTTCAGCTGCTGGGCTATCATTACTGGGTACTGGCATTATACATACTGATTGCGTTCCCGGCCATTTCCAAAGCACATTTAAAGGAAGGCATTGTCACGAGCTCTGTGGTCGTATTCCGCGTATTCAGCGGGCAGGAGCTGGACATTCACATTTTTTGGACCGAGGTGCAGCTGCTTATGATCGGGCTGGGCTCGGCGATGGTCGTGAACATGATCTACATGCCCAAGGGTGAGGGGCAGCTGGGTCAAATCAGGCGGCAGGTGGACGGGCTATTCTCGCAGATTTTCACCCAGATTTCCCGCACGCTGCGGGAGCCGTCTCATCTGTGGGATGGCAAGGAAATGATTCAGGCCGGTAAAATGGTCGAGCGCGGCATTGCAGAGAGCAACCGCAATCTGGAGAACCAGATGCTGCACCCGGATCTGGCGTGGAACGTTTACTTCTATATGCGGAAGGAGCAGCTGGACCATATTGCCGCCATGATGCATCTGGTGTCCCAGATCTATGAGAAGCTGCCCACAGGCATATTCGCCGCCGAGCTGTTCGATCAGATCAGCCAGGATGTGATCGCAGAGGAATACACAGGCAAAACCGAGAAGCTGCTGACAGAGGTCCAAGCCAAATTCCGGGAAATGGAGCTGCCGAAGACTCGGGAGGAGTTCGAGGTCAGGTCGGCGATTTTGCAGCTGAGCAAAGAGCTGGAGGATTTCTTGAAAATTTCAAAGCGAAGCAAGGCGCCGACCAGTAAGGTCGCTAAACGCGCTTAGCATCACTATTTTTAGCATAAAGACAATTTATTTGGACCACTTCATTCAACATTCGCCCATGTCGTGCATACACTTGTAGGGAATGATTGTATGGAGGAGGTTCGAAGATGTCATTGAGCAGTAAACACCAATGTAGAGAAATTATCACCAAGGCGATCTGCGGCAAAGGGCGCAAATTCTCTACCGTAACACATACCGTGACTCCGCCCAATAATCCAACCAGTATTTTAGGGGCCTGGATTATACAGCATCAGTATGAGGCGGTGGCCGCCGGAGACGGAATCGAGGTTGTAGGTACTTATGATTTGAACATCTGGTATTCCTATGACAAAAATTCGCAGACCGATGTGGCCAAAGAAACGGTGTCGTATGTAGAGCGCGTGCCTCTCTCTTATCTGGATCCCAAGCACCGTTCCTCCACCGTAGAGGTATCGGCGGAAGCAACCCAGGAACCAAGCTGTGTGGAAGCCAGTGTATCCTCCAACGGGAAAAGCGTAATTCTGAGAGTGGAGAGAGAGTACTCCGTTGAGCTGGTCGCCGAAACCAAGGTGCTGGTGCTGGTGGGTCAAGCAAGTGATCTGGAGGACAAAGAGTTTGAATTTGCCGGGGGAGACAGCGGCGACAGCGATTATGAGGATCTGGAGTTTGACGATCTGGAGGATGAGCTGTAAACCAACCCTGCTGATTCCCATGTTACAAGATAGTCTATGCAGTAGGGGGCGGCTTTGCAGAGGGCAAACGCCCTCTTTTGTTGAAAGCTCCGAGTGCCGGGGCTTTTTTTGTTGGCGTGGAAAGGGTGGTGGATCATGAAGCTGGATGAGGTCGAATGGAAAGGCAGTTCCGGGAATGTGGAGCAGCCGCTCCAAATGAGTCTTGAAGACATTCATCATCGACTGGAGCGTTCCGGCATTCCAAGCCGGATCAAAGGTCCGCTGGAGGGAGATGCCTTGAGCATGCCGTCCAGGTATGCTGCCAGCTACCTGGTGACCGTTTATAGCCTGGAAGACGCAGAGGTCTGCAAGCTGATGGCTTCGAACGCCGGTTATTTGCAGACTCCAATGCAAGGTATGGGGCATTCCGGATCAAGTGATGGCCTCCACGCCCGGCTGTGCCGAGCCGCTATACGGACTCTGTACGTCTTGGGGCTGGAGCGCGGGGAGGTCACCATCTCTTTGCTGCCGGGGCGACGTTACGTTGTCGAGCACATCGCCCGGCGGTCTCATTCCGATAATGGTAAGCCGAGGCAAGACAGCAGCCTGAAGCCTCAAGGTCCCTGCGCCCCCGTCTTGTTGGGCATGGACCCGGAATTTATTCTGGTGGACCGGGAGGGGAGGGTGGCTGATGCCTCTCAATTTCTGGACCGGTATGGTCGGGCGGGCTGTGATGCAGTTCGGATTGGCGAGACCGTGACCTATCCGCTGGCGGAGCTTCGTCCTGAGCCTAAAGCGGAGCCGGAAAGTCTGCTGCTGGAGATGAGAAGGGTGTTCCGCGACGCATGGAGCTTGATCACGGACCGGACGCTGGAGTGGAGAGCGGGCGCCATGCCGGCAGACGGCTATCCGCTGGGCGGGCATCTGCATTTCAGCGGTATTCCTCTCTCGCTTGAGGTGCTGCAGTGCCTGGACAACTACCTTTCACTGCCTTTGGCCGCGCTTGAGGATCCGCGGGGACGCTCCCGCCGTCCGAGATATGGAAGCCTCGGCGATTTCCGTCACCAGAGCCATGGCGGCTTTGAATACCGGACACCCCCCAGCTTTCTCGTGTCTCCTCTGATTACGCGCGGGGTGCTCCACATGGCATATCTGATTGCCCACTATTATAGTGAGCTGAATCTTCGGCCGCTCTCCTATAACGAAGTGCACCGGGCTTATTACGAAGGTGACCGCAGCGTTCTATCTGCATGGGCTGTGCGGCTGCATCAGGATTATGGGAAGCTAAAGGCTTATGAGGCTCACCGGCAATGCATCGACCGATTGTTTCAGCAGATTTATTCCGGGAAAACCTGGAATGAATCGAGGGATATTCGCAGACTTTGGAATCTTCCGGTACTCCCGTGACCTTAACTCGATTTTTGGTATAATAGAGTTCAAGCTGAACACGGCATGGAGGTAAATATGGCAAAATACACGCCGATGATTGAACAATACTTAGGCATTAAAGAACAGGCGCGGGATGCGTTTCTTTTTTTCCGTTTAGGAGATTTTTACGAGATGTTCTTTGACGATGCCATTCTGGCATCCAAAGAGCTGGAGATTACATTAACCGGCCGCGAAGGCGGGGGCGGCGACAAGATTCCGATGTGCGGCGTTCCCTTCCACTCGGCCGAGGGCTATATCGTACGTCTGATTGAAAAAGGCTACAAGGTCGCCATCTGCGAGCAAATGGAGGACGCTTCGGTGACCAAGGGGATGGTGCGGCGGGAAATTGTCCGCGTCGTGACGCCGGGCACCATTATGGAAGGGAAGACGGTCGCCGAGAAGGCGAATAACTACATGGTCTGTATCACGTCTCAGGATGCATTAATGGCAATTGCGGCCTGTGACCTATCCACCGGGGAGCTCTATGTGACCTCAATGCCGGCTTCGGAAGAGTGGCTACGGGACGAAATCGGAATCTATGAGCCTTCTGAAATTATTGGTGATGAGTCGCTGCTCAGCGCTGTGGCTTCAAGTGCGCTTCCTTCCGGCCGGCCCGTGCTCTATACGTCCTGGGAACGGAGACAGGATGATCTGGTCTCGGCACAGTTCGGGGACTCCACATGGGCCCGGCTGGATCAGGAACGGCAGAAATGCGTGTCGCTGCTCATCTCATACCTGAATGAGACGCAGAAACGAAGCATGGGACAGTTAACCCGGATATCCTCATATGAGCCCGGTCAATTTATGGTTCTGGATCCGTTCACGCGGAGAAACCTGGAGCTGGTTGAAACGGTTCGGGAGCGCTCCAAGAAGGGCTCGCTCCTGTGGCTGCTGGACCGGACGGAGACCTCCATGGGAGCGCGTCTGCTTCGCCGGTGGATCGATAAGCCGCTGCGCTCGCGCAGCCGTATTGAAGAACGTCTGGAGGCCGTAGAGCGGCTGTATCAGCAATATATTGTCCGGGAGGACCTGCGGGCCGCCCTGAAGGAAATTTATGACCTGGAGCGGCTGGTCGGCAGAATTGCCTTTGGCAGCGCCAATGGCAGGGATATGAACGCCCTGAAGCTGTCTTTGCAGCAGATTCCCGCATTGAAAGAGCTCTGTCAGGATTCAGGCTCGGAGACATTGCAGCGGCTCGCCCAAAGCATGGATATCTGCGGTGATTTATGCGCCCTGATCGGGGACGCCATTGCGGATGATCCTCCGGTGTCTCTGCGTGATGGCGGCATGATCAAGCCAGGCTATCATGAGCGGCTGGACGAGCTGCGCGAGGCAAGCCGGAACGGCAAGCAGTGGATCGCCGAGCTGGAAGCCAGAGAACGTGCGGCGACAGGCATCAAATCGCTCAAAATCGGCTTCAATAAAGTGTTCGGGTACTATATCGAAGTGACCAAATCCAATCTGTCTGCGCTGCCTGAGGGGCGGTATGAACGGAAGCAGACGCTTGCGAACGCGGAGCGTTACGTGACTCCGGAGCTGAAGGAGAAGGAAGGCCTTATTCTGGAAGCCCAAGACAAGATGGTGGATCTGGAGTATGCCTTGTTTACAGAGCTGCGTGAAGCGGTCAATGCCGAGATTGCCCGTCTGCAGAAGCTCGCAGAGCAGGTCGCGGAGATGGACGTATACCAATCTCTTGCTGCAGTCAGCGCAGATCAGCGTTATGTCAAGCCGGAGCTGAGCGATGGATATGATATGAACATTGAGGCCGGCCGGCATCCGGTCGTCGAAGCGGTTATGAAGGATTCTGCCTTTATTTCAAATGGAACCAGCCTCCAGAAGGACGGCTCGTCCATACTGCTGATTACCGGACCGAATATGGCTGGAAAAAGCACCTATATGCGCCAGGTGGCGCTGTTCTCCATCATGGCTCAAATCGGCTGCTTTGTACCTGCAGAGCGGGCTGTGCTACCGCTGGTGGATCGTATCTTTACGCGGATTGGGGCGGCAGATGACCTGATTGGCGGTCAAAGCACATTTATGGTGGAAATGGCAGATATACAGGTCATGACAGAGAAAGCGACACCGAACAGCCTGATTATCATCGATGAGCTGGGACGAGGCACGTCAACGAGTGAGGGTATGGCGATTGCCCAGGCGGTGATTGAGTATGTACATGATGTCATACGCTGTAAAGCTTTGGTCTCCACGCATTTTCATGAGCTTGCCCATTTGGCGGACAGCCTGGACGGTCTCGTCAATTATTCAATGGCCGTGCAGGAGAGCGGGGATCAGGTTCATTTTCTGAGAAAGCTGGTTTCAGGTGCGGCAGACAGCAGTTATGGAATCTACTGTGCCAGATTGGCTGGCCTGCCCGGCAGCATCATTGACCGTGCCTACGGGCTGCTGCAGGATCTGGAGAAGGCCTCTCTGCATGCTGTAGCAGGAGAAGCGGCTGCTTCCCTGGAGACAGCATGGAAGCGGGATCAAACCAAAGAAAGCCGGGATGTATTCCAGCTCTCGATGTTCGGTGAGGAAGAAGAGGCTTCTACCCGAGCGATGGCCGCAGGCAAGCCTGAGTCCGCCGTGAAGGCGTCGATCCCGGACCCTATGAAGGAGCAGATTCTGGAGGATATAAGGTCAGCCGATATTATGAACATGACCCCGCTGCAGGCCATGCAGCTCTTGAACGAGCTGAGAACGAAAGCGAAGCAATTACTATAATGTAAATCAGCAACAACGATGGAGGTAGAAACGATGGCCAAAATACACATATTGGACGAGCATATCGCAAACCAGATCGCTGCCGGTGAAGTCGTGGAGCGGCCGGCCTCCGTCGTCAAGGAGCTGGTTGAGAACGCGATGGACGCCGGGAGCACCGTGATTGAGGTGTCCGTGGAAGAAGGCGGCCTGCACAGCATTCGCGTCACCGACAACGGCTCCGGCATTGAGCCTGACGATTGCGAAACCGCCTTTTACCGCCATGCTACCAGCAAGATTTCTCAGGGTAGAGATCTGTTTCAGATTACGAGTCTCGGCTTTCGCGGAGAGGCTCTGCCGTCCATTGCAGCTGTATCCAAGGTGACATTGACGACATCGAGCAATACTGACGGACGGGGACGAAGGATTGTTATTGAAGGCGGGCAGCTGAAGGTGAACGAGGATACGGCGGCGCCGCGTGGTACAGATTTCATCGTGAAGGAATTGTTTTACAATACGCCGGCAAGGCTGAAATATATGAAAACGATCCAGACCGAGCTGGGCCATATCTCGGATTATATGTACCGCCTCGCCCTGTCTCGGGCCGATATTGCGTTTACGGTGCGGCATAACGGCAATGTGCTGCTTCAGACGATGGGCGGTGGAGATACGCGCAATGTCATTGCAGCGATCTACGGGACGGGTACAGCGAAAGCGATGCTGCCCATTGAAGCGGAGGACATGGATTACCGCATTAGCGGCTTTATCAGCCGCCCGGACTGGACAAGAGCGAACCGCAATGCAATGTCCTTTATTGTGAATGGACGGTATATCCGTAGCTACGCCCTGACACAGGCTGTTCTGCGAGGGTATCATACGATGCTCCCGATCAACCGCTACCCGCTTATGGTCATGAAGCTGGACATGCATCCATCTCTGGTGGATGTCAATGTTCACCCTTCCAAGCTGGAGGTGCGTTTCAGCAAGGAGGCAGAACTGACAGCTCTGATTCAGGAGGCTGTTCAAAAGGTGCTGATGCAGGAGGTGCTAATCCCGCGTCCGGCCAAGCAACATATTGGTAAAGAGGGAGCGGCTTATATCCAGGAGCAGCTGTCGTTTCCAAGACAAGGCATGGGTGATCCGCAAGCTGCTGCTCCCCATCACGCAGCCAAGCCTTTTGAACCTGCTGAGGACAGGTCAGTGAAAGAGGCTAAGGCGACCCCATCGAAGCTGTCGGAGGCCACACGGCAGGAGGCGGGGCCGCATGCTCCCGAGCTTCGCGAGGCCGCCGCCGCTTCTTATGACGTACAGAAGCCGGCTTCACGAAGCAGCTCTGGCATGCCGGCTTCAAGCGGCAATAATTTCAAGCCTGGAGGGCAAAGAGAGTCGTCGTTATCGCCAGCGGCGAGACAAGTGTCCAAGGACTGGCTGCAGACTGGGGGCGGTGCGGCACCGGAAATCCCGGCTTTTCCCGAGCTGTCTTTGATCGGGCAGCATCACGGAACGTACTTGATTGCCCAAAACGACACCGGACTGTACCTTATTGATCAGCATGCTGCCCATGAGCGCATTAATTATGAGGATTATTTCGAGAAATTCGGCAGGCCGGCGGACGCTTCACAAGAGCTGCTGCTGCCGATTACCTTGGAATTCACGCCTTCTGACGCCTTGAAGCTGAAGGAACGTCTGCACTGGTTTGAGCAGGTAGGTGTCTATTTGGAGCATTTCGGCGGTCAGACGTTTCTCGTCCGTTCCCATCCCTACTGGTTTCCCAAGGGGGAGGAACGAGATCTTATCATCGAAATGGCGGAGTGGGTGCTGCAGGAGCGCAATATTGATCTCTCCAAGCTGCGGGAGGCTTCGTCGATTATGGCCTCCTGCAAGGCTTCGATTAAGGCGAACCAGAAGCTGACAGAGGCTGAGTCCGTGAAGCTGCTGGATCGTCTTGCGGCCTGCAGACAGCCGTATACGTGTCCTCACGGACGGCCGATCGTCATTTCTTTTTCAACCTATGATCTGGAAAAATTGTTCAAACGAGTGATGTAACGAAGCAGGAGGATACGATGATTATTACAACAGGTGAGGCTGAAGCGGCACATTTAGTAAGCCGGGCTCAGTGTATTGCAGCAGAAACGGGATGCAGGTACGTGCCCCGCAGCGGACGCTCCTTGGCCCGTCTCGCAGCCAGTAGTGGCGATGAGGATATATTGATACTTCTGGAAGGGCATGTGCGGCTTGGGGGACCCGGGAAGGAAACGCTGGAATTCCATCCCAGCATGGGATTTGTCCGTCTCAAACGCGTCATGCGGGGGGAGACGGACCTTATGCTTCAGGCAGCGCGGATGGAGGAAGGAGATTCTGTTCTGGACTGCACCGCGGGTCTTGGTACGGATGCCCTCGTGTTTTCGTTTAAAGCAGGGCTTTCCGGGCATGTAACGGCTCTTGAAAGCTCTCATCCATTATATGTGCTGCTGAAGGAAGGCCTGAAGACCTATACCAGTCATTTGGCACGGAGTGATGAAGCGATGCGGCGCATTGAGGTCAAGCATAGCGGACATCTGGAATATTTGCAGAGCCTTCCGGACAAGAGCGTGGATATTGTGTATTTTGACCCCATGTTTCGGGATCCATTGACAGATTCGGCCTCTATTAATCCGCTGCGGCATTATGCAAATGGAAGTGCACTAGATCAACTCAGTGTTCAGGAAGCGGTACGGGTGGCCCGTAAGAGTGTTGTGATGAAGGAAAAGCGGAATAGTCCTGAATTCGAACGTCTCGGGTTTGAGGCAATGGCGCGCGGCAATTCAAAAATAACGTACGGAGTGATTTACATTGACTAGTGCTGCGAGACCCAAATTGCTGGTTCTGATCGGCCCGACAGCTGTCGGAAAAACGAAGCTGAGCATTGAGCTTGCGAAAGCCTTGAACGCCGAGATCATCTCCGGCGATTCCATGCAGGTGTACCGGGGCATGGATATCGGGACGGCCAAAATTACGGCAGAAGAGATGGAGGGCATCCCGCACCATCTCATTGATATTCATGAACCGGATTATCCCTATTCCGTAGCGGAATTTCAAGAGGAGAGCGTCAGGCTCATCCATGAGATCAGCGCCCGGGGAAAGCTGCCGTTTATAGTGGGCGGCACGGGGCTGTATATCGAGTCGGTGTGTTACAATTACCAGTTCAGTGAGACAGGCTCTGACGAAGCCTTCCGGCAGGAAAAATTTCAATTTGCCAAGCAGCATGGCGAAGCGGCCCTGCATCAGCAGCTGGTCGAGGCAGACCCTCTGAGCGCGGAGAGGCTGCATCCCAATGATGTCCGCCGCGTGGTGCGGGCTCTCGAAATTGTTCATCTGACCGGGGTTCCTATGTCCGCTTCGCTGCAGCAGCAAAAGAAAGAATCTCCCTATGAGCTCTGTTTGATCGGTTTGACAATGGACCGCCAAATGCTATATAACCGTATTGAGGAACGAATCGATATCATGCTGCGACAAGGGCTTGTTGAAGAGGTTGCGGCATTGATGGACCGAGGCTTTGAACCCGGAATGGTGGCCATGCAAGGGCTGGGTTATAAGGAAATGGTGTCGTACTTACGCCATGAGCTGACGTGGGAGGAGGCTGTCACCCTGCTGAAGCGGGATACCCGCCGATTTGCCAAACGCCAGCTGTCCTGGTTCCGCCATATGAAGGATATCCAGTGGGTCGATGTGGGAGAAGCCGGAAATTTTATTGAAAGCTATGAAAAAATCCATGCTATAATAGCAGGAAAGCTTCACATTCATATGGAATAACATGATAACAATCTAATTGAACCATTGGGGGTACGGCTAAATGAACAAGTCCATCAACATCCAAGATACGTTCTTGAACCAGCTTCGCAAAGAGAACATTCCCGCTACCGTTTACTTAACGAACGGCTTCCAAATCCGCGGAACCATCAAGGCTTTTGACAACTTTACGATTGTGATCGACAGCGACGGCCGTCAGCAAATGGTGTATAAGCATGCGATTTCAACCTTTATGCCGCAGCGCAATGTTTCTCTGATGCAGGAGCAGCAGGGAGAGCAATAAGATTGGCTTCATGTTTAAGCTGAAACTTTTTGGTGTATATTTCGTTTAGTTGTATAAGAAGTGTGGAGGACAACCTGAGAAGGTTGTTCTTTTCTTTCCGAAGAAGTCTTCACATTTCCACAGTACCAGGGAGTCAGGAGGGGGCCGCATATGGCTGGCAAGGATAATAACGGAATTTCAAGGGTAAACAAAAATAACAATGCCCGAAAAACAACGAAGCCCGCAGGCAAATCCAAGAGCAAGGGGAAAAAAGTCGGGTGGATCTTATTTTTTACCGGCGTTTTTGCCGTGTTCTGTGCGCTGGCGGGATACCTGTTTATCATGGTCAGCGGCGAGAGGCTGCTGGAGGAGAACAAAGACAAATTAACGGCATACGGCACATCGAAGGTTTATGATCGTAACGGGCAGCTTATGGGTGAGCTCTCCATTCAAAAGAGTGATCCGGTCGACATTGATCAGATCCCGGAGCTGCTGCAGCAGGCATTTATCGCCACCGAGGACAAACGCTTTTATGATCACAGCGGCGTGGATATTTGGTCGATCGGGCGCGCTGCCGTGAAGGATATTATGGCAAGAGCGATGGTTGAAGGGGGAAGCACCATTACCCAGCAGCTGGCCAAAAATATTTTCCTTACCCGGGATAAGACTTTCTTCCGAAAGGCCACAGAGGTTTCCATTGCGCTGGCGCTGGAGCGTCAGCACACGAAGGACGAAATTATGGAAATGTACCTGAACCGGATCAACTTTGGCGGCCCTTATTATGGAATTAAGGCTGCGTCGCAGCATTATTTCGGCAAGAGTGACTTGAATAAGCTGGAGCTCTGGGAAATGGCGACACTCGCTGCAATGCCCAAGGGACCTTCCAAATACAATCCGATTCGAAATCCGGAGCTCAGTATGGAACGCCGAGCAGTCGTGCTGACGCTGATGGAGCAGCAGGGCTATATCAGCGCGGCGGATGCCGAGAAAGCCAAAAAGGTTGAGTATACCTACGAGCCGCCTGCGACACAGCAGAAATATACCGCGTTCATTGACTATGTCATCGAGGAGGCCGAGGAGAAATACGGCCTGACCGAGGATGACCTGAATGTTGGCGGCTACTCTATTTATACCACGATGGATGCGTCTGCTCAGCAGGCGGTTGAAGATGAATTCAATAATGACAGCAACTTTGAAAAAGGTGTCGGTGAAGACATTGTGCAGGGCTCTATGGTGATTATGAACCAGCATAATGGCAGCATCGTAGCCATTGGCGGGGGGCGGAATTATCAGCGCGCCAGCTTCAACCGGGCTTTTGACAGTAAGGTGCGGCAGCCGGGATCTTCACTGAAGCCGGTAGCTGTGTACGCTCCCGCACTGGAGAGTGATCCCGAACTGTCAAAAGACACCAGGATCACAAATGAAAAGCAGTGCTTCGGGGAGTATTGCCCGAACAACCTGAATGGATACTCCAAAAGTGTCAGCATGGCAGAAGCAATTCAGCGTTCTGAGAACATCCCGGCTGTTTGGATGCTGAACAAGATCGGGGTCAAGACCGGCTTTCAATTTGCTCAGAAGCTGGGCATCAGTGTGAAAGAAAGCGATCAGAATCTGTCTCTGGCTCTGGGAGCGACGGGCACCAATACCTTTGAAATGGCACGCGCCTTCACAGCCTTTGCCAATGGCGGTGAGCTGAAAGAGGCCTATGCTATCAAGCAGATTAAGAACAGCAATGGCAAAGTGGTTCATGAGAATAAGGGGATGACATCGGAGCGTGTCATGTCACCGGAGACGGCATCGGAGATCACAGATATGATGCAGCTGGTGGTGAATGAAGGGACTGGCCGTAACGCGAGAATCAGCCGCCCTGTTGCCGGCAAGACGGGCACGACGCAGAGCGGGATAACCGGGGTCAGCGGAATCCGGGATGTATGGTTTGTGGGATATACCCCGGAGCTGACTGCAGCAGTCTGGATGGGGTACGATGAACCCAGCGCTGAACGCATGCTGAAGCAGAGCAGCCCGATGGCTGCGGCACTGTGGGGCAAGATTATGGACAAGGCCGTTCAGAACTATGATCCGCAAAGCTTCCCGGTTCTGGATCAGCCCCAGGCGCCCGTTGAGCCGGAGCAGCCGGAGTTGTCCGCAGTCCGGAATGTATCCGGTTATTACAATGAAGAGGGGAATGCAGTTAACCTGACATGGAGTGCTTCCGAGCTTAGCGGAGTAGAGTACCGTGTTTACCGGAAGGAAGCGTCAGAAACAGATTATACCCGGATTATGAATGAGCTGGCCGGCACGTCTACCGATGATATCAGCGTGCTTGCAGGTCTGACCTACAGCTATTATGTCACCGCCTATGATCCGGAAAGCGATCAGGAAAGTGAGCCTTCAAATACTGTTGAGGTGGTCATTACCGGTCCGGCACCACCAGAGGAGGAGCCGGAAGCGGAACCTAATGATGAGAACGAGCAGGAAGAGGAAGATCGCGAGGAGAGTGATCAGGAAGAAGACAATGCGGAAGAGAATGAGGAGCCTGGCAACGGGGAAGGAAATTCTGGCAGCGGGAGCGGTTCGGGTCAAGGAAATGGCTCAGAGCAGCCGAGTCCGGGTCAGAACGGTACCTCGAACAGACCAGGCGGTGAGAGTGGAGAAGGCGAAGGCGCTGGCGAAGAAGATGAAGGGGAGGACGATTCGGGAGAAACAGCACCCAGCGGTGACACCGGCAGCACGCCTGTCCCAGGCGGCACTGAAGGCCGCAGCAGTACAGGCACCGGCAGAAACGGCACGGGCACGGGTACTACAGGTGAAAGCGGAGGCAGCGGTGGGAACACATCTGTCCCTGGCACCACAACGCCTCAAAGCAGTCTATCTCCAGGCAATAATACGGCACAGCCTCAGCCTTAGCACAGTCCTGTCAGGCAGCAGGCAATTTATACTACCGCATCCAAGCAGTTGCTGCAGCAGCTTAGCAGGCGCGGCTGAGATCTACTCTCGGCTGCGCCTGCTTTGTTTATTTTGAGTGTATTTAACAAATGTGGTAAGCTGAATTTACGATATGGGGAGGAAAATTCCATGAAACGTAAATTCGGAGACCGGGCGAATTGGCGGCGCATTACGAGGCGGCATTTCACTTCCCGGTATGTGGAAGGAGAGCAGTTCACGGGATATCTCACCTTATACACCATCTACGGTTTGAAAGAGCCTTTGTGGAAGACGTATGGAAGGCATACATACCGTATTGCGGATCGAGGCTATTCGTGGCTGCAGTATTACCCGAAGGACAGCCATTTTATTGTCACGGCGATGTTTGATGAGAAGCGGAGAATTGTACAGTGGTACATCGATATCTGCAAGAAGCAGGGGGTTACGGACCAGGGTGTGCCGTGGTTTGATGATTTATACCTTGACGTCGTCGTGAACAAGGATGGGGAAGTCTTTTTGCTGGACGAGGATGAACTGGAGGATGCGCTTCGGCGCAGCGACATTACCCGCGATGATTACAGGCAGGCCAAGGTAACGGCCCGCGAAGTGCTGAGAGCGATTGATGCTCATGAGTTTCCTTACTTTATGATGTCGCTGGATCATCGAGACCGGCTGTTTCATAATGGAGAGTTTCGCAGGAAACGCTAACAGGTGAAGAAGGAGAGGATGAAGTAATATGTGGGAGTCGAAGGCTGTACAGCCCTCGTCTGCTCGTCCTCGGCATCTAAGACTTCACATGAAGATATGGACGCGCTTGGGTCTGGTTGTGATCCTGCTGGGAGTGATATGGTGCGGTTATGTTTACACAAGAATTGGCCAAGCCGAATCTACACTGGATGACACTGTGGAGGTTGGAATTATTCTGGGAGCCTCAATGTGGGGAGAGAAGCCGAGCCCGGGACTGAAGGAGCGACTTGATTATGCCCGAACGCTGTATGATCAGGGGTACTTTGAGGAGTTTATCGTGACGGGTGGATTGGATGCGCCAGAATATCCTTACACAGAGGCAGAAGGCATGCGCAACGATTTAGTAAGTCAGGGGATCCCTGAGGAGAACATCCACCTGGAGAATGAAGCGACCAGCACGTACGAGAACTTGCTCTTTAGCCGCGCAATCATGGAAGAGCAGGGCTGGGAGCAGGCTGTTATTATCACTCATGATTACCATGGTGCCCGTGCTATGGAAATCGCTGAGGTTCTGGATTACAGAAACCCCAAGCTTGCAGTCACAACCTCGGACGTGCTGCCGCTGACTCAGCAAAAGGGCCGCGAAATTCTAGCGTTCAGCAAATGGAGACTAGACCGGATGCTGCTTGCTATGGGATGGAAGGAATAAGTCTTCTAATAACCGAAGTCCAAAGAGAATACATATGAAGGGATAGTGAGCCCTTTGGATTGAGGTGAGGAGCAATGAACGGGAGAACTAACGCTGCCGGCAGCCGATCGGAGTCGAGGCCTTCGAGACAAATTAATGTCGTGCTCCGAAGCAGCGAGGCCCCGCTGGTCAGCAGTGCCGTACCCGCAAGTGAGCCGGCAGCCTTGAATACGCCGGTACAAGGCCTGTTTCAGGAGATTCAGAAGGAGCTGGACCAATTGGTCGGGCTGGAGCAGATTAAAGAGCTCGTTTACGAGATTTATGCGCTGCTTCAGGTGGCAAGAATGCGATCAGATGCCGGGCTCCATAGCGGCGGTCAGGTTTTTCATATGATTTTTAAAGGCAATCCGGGGACCGGAAAGACGACAGTAGCCCGGATCGTTGCGAAGCTGTTTCAGAAGATGGGTGTGCTGAGCAAAGGACATCTTGTCGAGGTAGAACGTGCAGATCTGGTTGGTGAATACATCGGACATACGGCCCAGAAAACGCGGGATCTGGTTAAGAAAGCGATCGGTGGGATTCTGTTCATTGACGAAGCCTACAGTCTAGCCAGAGGCGGGGAGAAGGATTTCGGTAAGGAAGCTATCGATACCCTGGTCAAAGCGATGGAAGACCATAAGAATCAGTTTGTTCTGATTCTCGCCGGTTATTGTGATGAAATTGATTTTTTTATGTGCAGTAATCCCGGGCTGCATTCCCGATTTCCGATCCAGATGAATTTCCCGGACTATAACCTGGATCAACTGATTCAGATCACTGAGCTCATGGCAAAGGAACGAGATTATATTCTGATGCCGCAATCCATGAGCCGGCTGCGTGAGCATCTGCAAAGTGAGAAAGAGGACGGCAGTCATGCCTTCAGCAATGCGAGATACGTGCGAAATTTAATAGAGAAGGGTATCCGGAATCAGGCCGTGCGTTTGCTAAATCAATATGTTACCGGGAATCCGGGCAAGCTGGAATTGATGACGCTGCGGCCTGAGGACTTTCGTATGCAGCTTCCTTAAATGATTTTCTACAGATTTGATGCAATTACCTAACCTCTAAAAGGAGTACTATCTATGGCAAATCATTTACATGAGACGAATTCAGAGATGAAGGATCGGGCAATATTGGTCAGCCTCGTAACAGATCAGGTAAAGCGCTCCGGCCTGAATACCGAGCATTCTCTGCAGGAGCTGGTTCAGCTGTCAGAGACGGCTGGCGTCGAGGTGCTGGAGGTGATTACCCAGAATCGCGAGACCCCGGACTCCCGGTGGTTTATCGGCAAAGGCAAGGTCGAGGAGCTACGCATGGCTATTGACGCTCTGGGAGCAAACACGGCTATTTTTGATCAGGAGCTGTCGGGTGCTCAGGTTCGCAATCTGGAGGAGACGCTGGACGTCAAAATAATCGACAGGACTCAGCTCATTCTTGATATTTTTGCTCAGCGAGCCAAGACGCGTGAAGGGATTATCCAGGTTGAGCTGGCGCAGCACAGCTATTTACTGCCCAGGTTATCAGGTCATGGCAAAAATTTATCCCGGCTCGGCGGTGGAATCGGCACCCGGGGTCCCGGCGAGAGCAAGCTGGAAACGGATCGCAGGCATATCCGTGACCGCATCAGTGATTTGAAGCGGCAGCTGGATGAGATTACGAAGCATCGCGTGCTGCACCGCGAACGCAGAAAGAAATCCGGAGCCATTCAGGTTGCTCTGGTGGGATATACGAATGCCGGCAAATCAACCTTGCTCAACCGACTGACCGCTGCGGACGTATATATTGAGAATCAGCTGTTTGCAACGCTGGATCCGACGTCCAGAGTGCTGGAGCTGCCGAGTGGCAAGGAGGTCGTGCTGACCGATACCGTTGGATTTATTCAGAACCTTCCTCATGACCTGGTTGCGGCCTTTCGTGCGACCCTTGAGGAAGCGAATGAAGCGGAGCTTATCCTTCATGTGGTGGATGCTTCCTCGCCGATGCGGGATGAGCAGATGCAGGTCGTGTCCAAGATTTTGCAGGAGCTTGGAGCCGGTGATACGGACCAGCTTACCATTTTTAACAAGATCGATGCCTGTGAGCCGCAGCAACAGGAGATGCTGCCGGCAGGTGAGGGGAATCTAAAGATCAGCGCATTCAATGAATCGGATTTGGAGCGGGTAAAGCTTGCCATTCAGAATCATTTGTCCGGGGGAGCGGTCAAGTTCCGAATTCCGGCGGAGCGAGGCGATCTCAGCTCTCTCATTTATCGAATCGGCGATGTGGTAGAGCAATCGGTAGAGGATCATGATCTCCTCTATGAGGTGCACGTCAACAGAGCCGACTATGAGAAGCATGGGTATCAGCTGAAAGAGTATCTGATTCCTTAAGGATGACATCGATCTGTTACAGCGGCTGGCTTCGTGCCGGCCGTTTGCGGGTTATATGCGCTATAGTGCAGCATGAATAGTTAGGAGAGAGAGAGACATGGCAAGGTTTGCAGAAGAAATTACGGCATTAAGTATCGCCGCAGAGGAGCGGATTTCTTCCCGGCACCGGGAGATCGATGAGCTTGTAGATTTTAATCAATGGAAAGTGATTGATGCATTTCAGCGTCATAAGGTTAGCGACTATCATTTCGCAGCATCTACAGGCTATGCTTATAACGATCGGGGACGTGAAGTACTGGATGAGGTGTACGCGGATGTGTTCGGAGCAGAGGCTGCTCTGGTAAGGCCTCACTTTGCTTCAGGGACGCATACGATTTCAACAGCGCTGTTTGGGGTATTAAGACCTGGGGATGAGCTGTTATCGATCACCGGACGACCTTATGACACGCTTCACAAGGTCATCGGCAAGGAGCAGGACGGTACGGGCTCGCTGCGTGACTTCGGCATAACCTACTCGGAGGTGGCTCTGACGGAGGAAGGCGAGGTAGATTGGCCTGCCGTGGCAGCCGCCATTCAGCCCAACACCAAGGTGATCGCCATTCAGCGGTCGCGTGGCTATTCCTGGAGATCTTCTTTTACTATTTCTCATCTTAAAGATATGGTTGAACAGCTTCGGCGGATCCGAGAGGATCTTATCATCTTTGTCGATAATTGCTACGGAGAATTTACAGAGCGGCTGGAGCCAACAGAGGTCGGAGCCGATCTGATCGCGGGTTCGCTGATCAAGAACCCGGGCGGCGGGATTGCGGAAACCGGAGGCTATATCTGTGGCCGCAAGAAGCTGGTGGATCAGGCAGCCTACCGCTTGACAGCCCCAGGCATCGGCCGGGACGTCGGAGCTATGCTGGGAACCACCCGCGCCATTTATCAAGGCTTGTTTTTGGCCCCGCATACCGTTGGACAGGCCTTGAAGGGCAGTATATTTGCAGCGGCCGTATTTCAAGCCATTGGATTTCAAACACGTCCTGCCTGGAACGAACCGCGGACAGATCTAATCCAGGCCGTTCAATTCTCGGGACCGGAGCATTTGATCGCTTTTGTACAGGGTATTCAGCAGGCAGCTGCGGTGGATAGCCATGTGGTACCGGAGCCTTGGGATATGCCGGGATACGAGCATCCGGTCATTATGGCGGCGGGAACCTTTATTCAAGGAGGGAGTCTGGAGCTGTCTGCAGATGCGCCTATTCGGGAGCCTTATATCGGATATATGCAGGGAGGACTCACCTATTCTCATGTCAAATACGGCGTTTTATCGGCTCTTCAAACCCTAAAGGATCGAAATTTATTGTGAGTTTATCTCACATATGGTTGACATAAGAGATCAGGAAATATACAATGGGAGGAAGAAAAGATCACTTGGAAGGTTGATGAGTTATGGGTGATGATATCCGAAGAAATATGGCGCTGTTTCCGATTGGGATTGTCATGAAGCTCACGGATCTATCTGCAAGACAGATTCGCTACTACGAGCAGCATCACTTAATAGTACCTGCCCGTACTTCAGGCAACCAGAGACTGTTCTCCTTCAATGATGTTGAACGATTACTGGAAATTAAAGCTTTAATCGAGAAAGGCGTAAACATTGCGGGCATCAAGCAAGTGATGAATCCCGTCACGAAGGAGTCGGAGGAAGCCACGGTGCTGACCCCGGATACGGAAAGCAAGCGCCGGGAGATGTCTGAGTCCCAATTGCGGCGTCTGCTGAAGCAGGAACTGATTTCGGCTAAAAGACCGGGTCAAGTATCCTTGATCCAGGGCGAATTGTCCCGGTTTTTTAATAAATAAACCAAAGATGAAAAGGGAGAGGATATAGTGAGTTATTCGAAAGATGATATTCTTCGTATTGCCAAGGAAGAAAACGTACGTTTTATCCGCTTGCAGTTTACCGACCTTCTGGGGACGATCAAGAACGTTGAAATTCCAGTAAGTCAGCTGCCAAAGGCGTTAGACAATAAAATGATGTTTGACGGATCTTCCATCGAAGGCTATGTTCGGATTGAAGAGTCGGATATGTATCTGTATCCGGATCTTGACACTTGGGTTATTTTCCCATGGCATTCCGAAGATCGTGTTGCGCGTCTGATCTGTGATATTTATCTGCCGGACGGCACTCCGTTCCCTGGCGATCCGCGCGGCATTCTGAAGAGAAACCTGAAGGAAGCCGAAGAGATGGGCTTCACTTCGATGAATGTTGGCCCAGAGCCGGAATTCTTCCTCTTCAAGACAGACGAGAAGGGTAACCCGACTATGGAGCTGAATGACCAAGGCGGATACTTTGACCTTGCTCCTACCGATCTGGGTGAGAACTGCCGCCGTGATATCGTACTGACACTGGAAGAGATGGGCTTCGAAATTGAAGCTTCTCACCATGAAGTGGCTCCAGGACAGCACGAAATCGACTTTAAATATGCGGACGCGGTTAAAGCCGCTGACCAGATCCAGACGTTCAAGCTGGTAGTTAAGACGATTGCTCGTCAGCACGGATTGATCGCAACCTTCATGCCGAAGCCGTTGTTTGGTGTGAACGGTTCCGGGATGCACTGTAACCAATCTCTCTTTAATGGCAAAGAGAACGCATTTGTCGATGAGAGTGATGAGCTTGGCCTGAGCGCTACGGCACGTCATTTCATGGCAGGAATTATGAAGCATGCCCGCGCATTTGCAGCCATTACAAACCCTACAGTGAACTCCTACAAGCGTCTGGTTCCTGGCTACGAAGCTCCATGCTATGTAGCATGGTCTGCAAGTAACCGGAGCCCGATGATCCGTATTCCGGCATCCCGCGGCCTGAGCACGCGTGTTGAGGCTCGTAATCCGGATCCGGCAGCGAATCCTTACCTGGCTCTGGCTGTTATGCTGAAGGCTGGTCTGGACGGCATTAAGCGTAAGCTTCCTTTGCCAGCGCCTATCGACCGTAACATCTATGTGATGACGGAAGAAGAGCGTATCGAAGAAGGAATCCCTAGCTTGCCTTCTAACCTGAAGGAAGCGCTGAACGAATTGATTCGCAATGAAACGATCTGCGAAGCATTGGGTGAGCACGCCCTGTCCCATTTCTACGAGCTGAAAGAAATCGAGTGGGATATGTACCGCACACAGGTTCACGGATGGGAACGCGATCAATACATGACCATGTACTAAAAGAGGAATCCCTTGCGCCGTAAGGCGTGAGGGGTTTTTGTTTTGGGGGCAAATTTGAGGGAAGAGTTATTTGGGGGTGTCTGCCCCCCAAATGCCCCCGAAATTTATTTTTTCTTCAAACTTTTTAATGCTGTCTTGTTCAATTTTCTTGGATATATGAGCATATATGTCTGAAGTGATCTGGATGCTGCCATGTCCTAAACGTTCCTGGATATACTTCATTTCTACACCTGCCTCAAGCATCAGAACAGCATGTGTATGTCTCAGGGCATGTATAGGCATTGATGGAAGACCAACCTTCTTAAGGATGCGAGAGAACGAATTGAAGAGTGATGATTTTGGCATGATTTCACCATTATCTCTGCACAAGACCAAATTCAGATCATGGCGATATAATTCCTTCAATGCAAGTTTGTTTTGATTTTGATAAGTCATATGATACTTCAAGTCACTCACCAATGTGTTGCTCATTCTGATTGTTCTTTTAGAATTAAATGTCTTGGGATCACCGAACAGTTCACTGCGGTTATCAGTACTAAAGTCTAAAGTTTTGCTTATGCTGATGGCCTGGTTCTTGAAATCTATATCTGGCCATTGTAAAGCAGCCGCTTCACCTTTACGCATTCCCGTCTCGATGAGGAGTTTATAAAAAATCCAATAGATATATCCGTACTGACGAGCTGCAGAAAGAAAATTGGGAATGTCACTTGATTCAATAAACTGGACATTTGATTTACTTCTATGACCTTTAATGGTCACACCATTGCATGGGTTTTTTCTGATTTTTTGAAGGTAGACGGCTTTTTCCATAGCGTTATGCATCGTGGAATGAACCAATTCAACGGTCCTTTTGCTGTAGTTTTTATCTGCTAAAGAGTTCAGAAACATTTGGTACATGATTGGCTTAATATCCTTGAGATTGATTTTCTGGAAGTATTTCAAGATATGATTATTGATATTGTTCTGGTGTAATTTGAAAGTATTCTTTCGAACGGTGCCTGCCTTATATTCGTTTAACCATGCCTCAAGAAAGCTTGCTAAGCTAACGTCATCAGTTTGCTCATACCCTTCCAATAACTTCTTCTCAAATTCATCTGCTGCTAGTTGCGCCTCTTTTTTAGTACTGAATCCTCTCTGTGACTTTTCCTTTATTGATTGTGTGAATGGATCCTTGTACTTCAAGCGAAATTCCCAGCCGGTCTTGTGTTTCTTGAAGTTCGCCATTTAATTACCTCCCGCAAGAACATGTGTTCTAAGTTAATATATATTAAACCGCCTTGTAGCGGTGAAAGCGCAAGGTTTAAATTTAGTCTAAGGTTTTTAATTCAATTAACTCTTCAGGAACTCCGTATGTAAGAGCTGCTTCTCGCAGGGTAGTAATACTTTCTTTATGTAATAATTCGTCAGGCATCAATAATTCGATAGCGAACAGGTTTGCTTCACGTTCAATTCTGTCTATGGAATACAAGGTCTTGTTCCTTAGGAATGGCGTGTTCAGTGTTGGATGAAGGATGGAATGACCCAGTTCATGAGCACAAGTGAACCGTTGTTCCTGTTCGCTGGCATTGGAATTTATATGTATTAACTGAACCCGGCGATAAGTATTGTAGTAGCCGAGCATGTCTCCCAACTCTTCGAAGAGGACTATAATATTTCTCTGGGATGCTATCTCAAAAGGATTGTTAGTGCCGTGCTTCTTAATGAGTCGAGTTACAGTATGCTTGATCATGCTGCATCCCTCGCTTATTAATCGCGGTATTTTTTTGGGGTGAATTTCTTTTTGGCCATTTCTTTGGCCAAACGCATTGAATTTTCAAGGGAGATTGCGAAGAGTCGTTTTGTTTCCTCGTCCATGGGTTCTCCGTTAAATGCCAGAGATTCATTGCTTTCAAGGTCAGCCAGCATACGCTCAAGGTCTTTAGCGATATCTTTTTCATCAGATTCGGTTAGAGAATAATACGTTTTATCTCTTCCAAGTAACTGATCTGTAGAAACCCCAAAAAAGTCAGCGAATTTTTCAAATAATTCAATATCAGGTTTTCTTGTTTCGTTTTCATAACCAGATATAGTTGACTCCGCCAAACTGAATTTTTCTCCAAATTCCCTCATAGTCAGACCTTTTAATTTTCTTAATTCTCGTATTTTTCTTCCGTACACTTTAATTCCCCTTCGCCATGGTTTATTAAGATTATACTTTGCACTTTGCAAAATGTGAATTATAAAAGCTTAAACTTTGCAAAATGCATTGACAAAACTAATAATGGAGAATATTATGGTATCAAACAACGCAATACGCAAAGTAAAGGAGGTCATATTTTGGAGAGTGCAGCTAGAACAGCGCGAATTGCAAAGGGTATGTCTATTGAAGAAGCAGCTAGAGCCTTAAGTATTCCAGCCGGATATTTGTCTCAGATTGAAAATGGGAAACGTCATGTAAGCGATCAAAGAGCTGAAAACATAGCTTGCTTATATGAAGTTGAAGTTTCAAAGATTTTCAGTGCAAGCAGATATGTTATCTGCGAGCAACAAAAGAAGGGTGGAGAAGAGAGCGATGAACGGTATGCTGACTATCAACATTGATGAGAATGAAGTCAAAAAAATGTGCCGTGAACGTGTCGAAGAGTTGGTAAAAGAAGTTGATTCTGAATATGTGTTTTGGGATTCAACCGAATTGAAAAAACGAACCTGTATGAGTTGGAATACGATCCAGGACAACTTCTTCTTCGATCCAAGGTTCCCAAAAGTCAAAGTGGGTGGAAAGTGGTACTTTCCAGTGAAAGAAACACGTGATTTCTTAAAAACATGGCTTCTTGAACAGCGGTAAGAAGGGAGTTGAAATGTAGATGTTTAGTATTGATGAATGGTGTCAGATTCGTTACGCCCTAAAACAATATGTGAAAGACCAATCCAGAGAATTGTCTGATTACGAGAAACTTTCAGATTGTAAGCCTATGGTGATTGAAGCGATGCAAAGATCTATTGAGGATGCTTCTTCTGCCCTCGCCAAGGTTGAAGCTGGAAGGTCTGAACTTATTTCGGAGGAAAAGGAGGATTCAGCTTGAAACGACACATTCTGGTAGAACAAGCTCTGGCGGCAGGACAGGCAGCTGAGCACAACCTCATTCTGATTGCTCGTGAGCCGGACAGGATGATCAAACCGCAAAAACTGATCGACGGTATCAAGTATTTGAACACCATGATCAATTTCGCTCATACAGAAGAACAAAGATACAGCGGAATGGAGGGAGCAATGTGAAGGATGTTCTTGCTCAGAGAGATAAACAACGGCGCGAGATTCGCAGAAAGCTGAACTTGCTGTACTTGAAGATTCTGAACGAGGACAATGTCGAGCGGTCGTTGCTGGATCAGCAGATCAAGGATTTAAGAAGAACTTTGTTGTGTATTGATCCTGTCGAGCAGCCAGATCCGTCGTTCGGGATCCCTACACATAAACAAAGATCACGTCTCGGAAACGTGATCTAAGTCAATGCATTTGAAAATCAATTTATTCGATTATAACACAACTAACAGTCATATGAAAAGTGACCTGGAAAGGGGGTCGAAGTCATGGCCCGGCCATTGAAAGAGAGCCTGGACTATTTCCCTCTTGATATCGACTTTGACCAAGACGACAAACTCTCTGTCGTGATCAGCAAATTTGGCATGAACGGACTAGGCATCGTCGTAAAAATCATGATGGAAATCTATCGCAACGGATACTTCTATCTGTGGGGAGAGCGAGAACAATATGTGTTCTCTAACCGGATTAATGCTGACATTAATACCGTAAATGGGGTTATTGATGAATGCATTAAATGGGGTTTCTTCCATCAGGAATTGTATAAGAACTTCGGCATCTTAACGTCCAGAGGATTTCAAAAGCGATTCATTGAAGCAGCCAAACGCAGGAAGGTTATAACCCTCCATGAGGATTACATTCTGGTCAATCCGGAGGAAGAGTCGGAGAAGGTGTCCCACTCGATAGCAGTCGTTAATGATGACGGAAAAATAGTTAATGCATACATTAACCCTAATAAGCGAGACAAAGCGGACGCAGAAATACCACAAAGTAAAGTAAAGGAAAGTAAAGTAAAGAAAAGTAAAGTAATTAATAATAATGCTCCCTCGGATCTAAAACCGAATCCTAAGGAGTCTCCATCGAAAAATTCTAATTCAGCAAAAAAGGGGACTAAAAAACCCAATTATGAAGAAGACAGCCCCTATTTCAAGATGGCCGTGTACTTCAAAGACAAGATTGATGATATGGCTGCAAAAGAAGGGCTATCAAGTTTAACAGCAAGCACCAACATCCAGACTTGGGCCAATGACTTCAGGCTGATGGTTGAAGTGGACAAGCACTCCGATAAAGACCTGATCCGGAAGGTCATGGATTGGGTCGTCACGGATCATTTCTGGAAATCTAATGTACTGAGCGCTTCTAAATTCAGGACTCAGTTTCCAAAGCTGGTTCTGGAGATGAACAAGAAAACCAGAACCACATATGGTGCTAAAGTGAAGCCATTGATTCCTGTTGTGCAGCCGCAAATACCGGAGTCAACTATCTCCGACCTATCAGAGAATGAATTTGAAGAAATGATGAGATTTGCCCGTGAAATGCAGGAAAGCAAGGGCAGCCGATGATAAAGAATCAGTGGCTCAACAAGCAACAGGTCCAATCAGCTGGAATAGCCTGCTTTATACCTCGTCAAATTCAAGTTGATGGAGAATGGGTCTGGGATGGTAGGTGGATTGGTGCTCCTGAACCTATAGCAGATATCCTTCTTTCATTCGCTCGCTGTAAACAACTAGGATGTCCAGTACAGCCAGGCGAATCGCCAGATGCTTATGTTTATAAGGCATCTGAGAAAACCCAATTCCGCTATGTGCCGTTTTGGTCGCGTTTTGAAGAACAAATTGATATGTCAAAAACGGATGAAGCAGAGGCTCGTATCATTAAACGTCATCGAGGCGATGGAGTAAGAAATAAGTTGAAAGGGTGTTCGAAATGGAACAAGCAATAAAGAAACTTCAAGATGAAATTATGGCTAGTCAAAACAATCCATACATCCAAGTGATCGGGAATTTCTTGATTCAATATGTTCAGGCAAATCCAGAAAGCGCGGTAGGGATCCTGGGAGAAGGCAAGAGCATTGCAAAGAGCCTGGATGCCATGAAGCAAGAAGGACAAAAAAAACAGTCGAACGGTATGGCTATGATCACGGGTCAGGACATTCTGAAGTATTTCGGGATCGATGGACCGCCAATGGAATCCGTTTACGGTAGAACAGATATCAAGCCAGTGCCAGATTCCTCTCGATTCGATGCGAAATTAGACGATTTCCTGTGAGGTGAACATGATGGAGTATAAAGATTTTACAAAGCACTTCCCTGAAAAAATTAGTGTGCAGCTGGAGAAATACGTGACAGAAACTGTGTTAGTCGACAGCAGATATCTGTTCGTTAAAACCGTGTCTTCGGTACAATTCGCATACTGTACGCATTGCAAGAAGACACACCAAACTGAAAAACGATTGAGACATAAACAGGTCGAGCGAGCAATATGCCCTAAATGTGAATCGAAGTGCAGTATAAGAGCGGCAGGGATTAGCAGAAATAGAATGTGTGATTATGCAGTTCTGGTTTGGTATGAAAAATCCCTGCAGGATCCTCAAGCAATTATTGCACGTGTTCTTAATGTTCGCAGAGACTACAGCGGAGACTTCAAACAGGTTAGGACAGAATACAGTTGTAATCATATGTATCTGTTCGAGTGCGGAAGAAGCACGTACTTCGGATATCAGGGGAATCGAGCTCAAAGCGTGTATTCAGCATTTGATAGGTTCTATGCCGGTTATGGAAACTGGAGAAGATTTATGTCTCAAGAGAATGTCCAAGACGCCGTACAAGGGACTCCATTTCAATACAGTACATGGGAGAAATATACAAAGTATAGAAATCAAGATTACACCTCGGACATGATAGAGTTTTTCGACTTAGCTGCTCGGTATCCATGCATAGAGTATCTAACTAAGCTAGGGTTCAGTACCATAATATGGGCCAAGCTTTATAAAGAACACACATGCGGAGCGATTAACTGGAATGGCCAAACGATTGATAAAGTCTTACGGCTTAATAAGTCTGAGCTTAAAGAGTTGCGCAGCTTAGGAATTGAATTGACACCAAGGGAGCTCAGAACCTATCAAAAGGCAAGAAACAGTGGATTTCGAATAGGTTTCTTAGATGCAAAAGCACTTTCTGACCTTGAGCACTCCATTTATCAAGATTACATTAAAGAATTTCAAAAATACACATCAACAAAAGAAATTTACAAATATGTTTTGAAGCAGCTTCAGCTAAAAGGAAGCAACTACAGACAGGCTTCAACTGCTTTATCAGATTGGCGAGATTACCGGTTGCAATGTTTAGATTTCAATATAGATCTCAGTAAAGAAAAGAATTTGTTTCCTAAAGAGTTGCACACCGCACATATGAAGTTAACCAAGCGATTGAAGATGAAGGCTGATAGAGAACTGAATAAAAAAATTGAAGCTCGCCTTCCTGAACTGAATCAATACTGCTTTGAAAAAAACGGCTTCATGATTCGTCCAGCTGTCTCAACGATGGAATTGTTCGAGGAAGGAAAAGTGCTGCAGCACTGTGTGGGGGGATATTCTGATCGGTATGCTCTTGGCCATACGGACATACTCTTTGTTCGCAGAATAGAAGATCCGGACAAGTCATTTTACACCATGGAGATCCAAAAGGGGACGCTCATTCAGTGCAGAGGCTATAAGAACAAGGATATGTCTGAAGATGTTAGACGTTTCGTAGACTCCTTTAAGTTATCCGTTCTAACGAGAAAGAAGAAAAGCCAAGTCAAAATGAACAATATGAGGGAGGTAGCAGTATGACAACACAAATGATCTTGCGTTCACCTGATGTGATTGCCGCTGAAATCCGGTCCATAGATCAGCAAGCCAGACAGTATGTGCTTCAGTCTGCGATAGAGATAGGAAGAAGGCTAAAAGAGGCCAAAGAGGTTGTCGGGCACGGTGAGTGGACCGGATGGTTGCAAAACAATGTGAATTACAGCCAGTCCACAGCCAATAACTTCATGCGGGTATCTGAAGAATATGCCAATTCACAAGCGCTTGAGAATTTAAACTATACCCAAGCCGTAGCGCTTTTGTCGATCCCTTCAGAAGAGCGGGAAACGTTTGTCGAAGAAAACAACGTAACAAAGTTATCAACCAGGGAACTGCAATCGGTGATCAAAGAAAAGAAAGCACTCGAAAAACAGCTGCAAAAAGCAAATGATCAGGCCGAATATGAGCGTCTGGAACGCGAAAAATTGCAAAGTAGCTTGAGTGAAATGCAGCAACAAAACGGCATGAATTACGAATTGGCCGAAAGGTATAAAACGGAATTAGAAGCAGCAAAGGAAGGAGGAAACGATGAACAGGCAGCCGAGATTCAAGTTAAATTGAATCAAGCTGAGTCTGAGCTGGTAGACACCAAGAAAAAGATAAAGGAACTTGAGAAGCAGCTGAAAGCAAAGCCTATTGAAATTCCTGAAAAGGAAATTGTCATAAAAGTGCCTGAAGAAATGGAGAAGGAGCTGCAGCAACTTCGAGAGCAGGTTAAACGGAATGACAATAAGGCTCTCGCCAAATTTGCGGTTTGCTTCGAAACCGTTGTACGGGATTTTGATAATTTGCTGAACACTCTTTATGAAATCAAAACCTCGGTTCCAGAAGAGTACGATAAATACAGTAATGCAGTTAATGGTTTACTTAGTCGAATGACGGAGAAGTTGAAATGAATGGGATTCATCCTAAAGCCATGCACATGATTCACAATGCCCTTGGTCGGTTGATCGATCAGGGGCGAAACATTGAAAGAATCTCGATGGTCGTCTGCACTGAGGCTCCCATATCCGTTGAGAAAGAAATCCAAACACAATACGGAATGCTTAAGATTCAGCCGGATGGTTTTGTGCCACGCGGCGTGTCGTATCTGATAGAAGACCCTGGCCGGCGAAATAGAGGCTTCGCTTGGGTATCAAGCAGTACCATAGCAAAAAAAGGAGGGGCATAAACGATGAAATATAAATCGATGAAGGCAGGTCAAACTTACGTGCTTCGGAATGGATTGATTCGTCGGTTGGACAGGATTGAGGAAGAAAACAACAAGCAATGGGCCTTATATACACCAATCGGAAAGGGCGGCAGCTTCGGAGCTCCCAAACGCTGTTCTCTTGAAACCTTTGCTGGTCTGGCAATGGCAAAAGCCGTAAGTACATAAATCAGAAAGGGGCCAAACATGGGGGCTGTGGTGGTACAAATGGAAATATTCCCGAGCGTGACAGAGGTAGAAAAGCAGGCAGTAAGGTCCTTGCTTCGGCGATACCCCAAAATGAAACTCACCGTAGAGCTATTAAAGGACAAAGCCCGAAACGAACGTCAGCAAGCCCTGTACTCTGAATGGAGATCGAAGGTAGAAGATATTGAGATGGCTATAAGCCTAATTATGGATCCGGAAGTTAAAAGGCTCATTGAATACCGGTTCATACATGGTAATCCGAGAAAGGCGGCCGTCATCAAATTCAATGTTATCACTGATCGATCTATAGACAGAAGAATTAACGAAGGCATTGATTCCATTGCCAGTACTTTAAAGCTAATGGGTGCGAGTTTATGAAAACGTGTCTGTATTTTGTCTGTAGCTTGTCTGTAGCTTGTCTGTTCCGTGTCCGCTTTGCGTCTGTACTTTAGTTATACAGTAGGCACATAGAGAGGAATTCACTCTCCGGTGTGCCTACTGCCCGTTATCGCGGTAGGAACTCGGCCGCGCTGTGGGATGGCAAGATGCATCCTTAGACGTTTATCGTCAAGGGTTCGGTGTGAGGTGGGGTTCGATGCCCCAAAGTCGCTCCGCCCGGGCGGCATACTAAATACGGGCTTTTATTATGTGGCCTCAAGGATCAGGTAGGTTCGAATCCTATCAAGGCCCACAGAGCAAGGTTTCATAACCATTTTCTCCATATAGCCGCTCCCTTCAGGGGCGGCATTTCTTTATAAGAGAGAGGTGAAGAGTATCATGGCTACAAAGAAGCCATTGGTTAGACAGCCTTTAAAGTGCCGAGGGGGTATTTGGGGGAGATGGGAGGCTCCTGCACAATTCTGTTTTAAACCAGAGGGGATATGTGTGAAAGGCTCTCCACCTAAATTGGGGGATCCCAAATGAATACCGTTCAGCCGATCCGGGATATGGACTTGCTTCAAGACATTTTAGACTATCTGGAGAGCTCTAGCTATCGGAACTTTATTATGTTCCTTATTGGGATCGATACAGGATTACGTATCGGCGATATTTTAAGGCTTCGGGTCAGAGATGTAATGGGAACGCACATTTCAATCCGAGAGAAGAAAACTCGAAAGCAGAAACGGATATTGATTACCGGCACTCTCAAGAAAAAGCTTATGCCCTACATAGAAGGCAAGGCGTCTAATGAGTTTCTGATTAAGAGTCGAGAAGGGTTGAACCGGCCCATAACCCGAGAAATGGCATACAAGATTATTCGTGCAGTAGCAGAAGAGTTTGGGCTCATGGAAATTGCATGCCATAGTTTACGGAAGACATTCGGATATATCTTCTATAATCAGACGACAAACAAGGACATTGCCTTGCTGATGAGGTACTACAATCATTCATCCCCACAAGAAACACTTCGATATATTGGGATGGAGCAAGACAGCATGGACATGGCTTTGAAACGTCACCGCAGATAGTCAATTCCACATATCTGGTATAGGTGTAACTCGTTTAAGAAAACCAGAACAAACTCAGGCAGTAACAGGCCTGAACTACATTTACTGAGTTTAACAAAACAATGTCTATGAGTAATTCATTTAGTGAATTATGTAATCTAAAAGAAGGTGGTTTTCAGTGAATTCAGCTCCGAAACGACCGTGCAAAAAGCCTGGATGTAATGAGTTAACCCGAACAGGTTATTGCGCTGATCATGCATTTTTGGAAAGAAGATACGACCAGTACAGGGAGACAGCTGCTAAGCGTGGATATGGACATCGTTGGCGTTTAGCTCGAGAAGGCTTTCTTAAGGCTAACCCGTTATGTGTGATGTGTCATAAGGCCGGATGTGTTACAGCTGCAAAGGTCGTGGATCACATCAAGCCACATAAAAGAAACATGCACTTATTTTGGGATCGACTAAACTGGCAGGCATTATGTAAAGCATGCCATGATTCGAAAACAGTTCGAGAAGATGGTGGTTTTGGTAAAAAATAAAATTCATGCTTAATTTTTTGGGTAATTTGAATTAGCTACTATTGATTGGGAAAATGTAAATGTTATAATCTTCTTAGTCTAGGCTTAGGGGGATGAACTATTGCAAGTACTCCACGTTCCTACTGTAAATGAAGACGAACGCTCATACGAAAACTTATTTCATTTATGGCGTCAGTTTCTACACTTTAACTCAGACATCATTTTTGACTTTTCTCGGTGCTCCTTTTTGAGGCAAAATGGAGTAGCTTTCCTTGGTGGTTTAATTCGACTTATAACAAGTAAAGGTTATAAAGTAGAACTTAAACTGGATACTTTAAAGAATAGTGTGAGAACTAATCTTGAACAAAATGGATTTATGTATCAATTTGATCTAGTCGAACAGCCTCCTTGGAGAGGTAACTCAGTACCTTACCGTGAGGATCGATCAGAGTCTGAACAATCTTATCTAAGATATTTAAATGATGAGTGGCTTGGACGTGGGTGGATAAATATCAGTCCTGCATTAAGGAATTTAATTGTAGGGAATGTATGGGAAATATACATTAACTCCTTTGACCATGGTCATTCACCAGTTGGATTAATTACATGCGGGCAGAATTACCCTTCATTTTTAGAATTAAAACTAACCTTAGTGGACTTTGGAGAAGGAATTCCAAATTCAGTGAGAAATTTTATGAATAACCAAGATATTGATGCTTCTGATGCAATGGAGTGGGCTTTTAAACGAGGAAATACAACGAAAATAGGTGAGGGTCTCGCACCTAGAGGGCTTGGCCTAGACCTTTTAAAAAGCTTTGTAAAAATGAATAAAGGTGAGTTAGAAATTTTTAGTCACGAGGGTTATACTTATATAAGTGAAGATAAAGAAATACATGAAAAAGTTAATTCTTTTTATGGTGGGACACTCGTAAATATTACATTGAAGACAGATGAAAAATATTACTGTTTGGCTTCAGAGGTTGAGGATGACTCACTATTTTTTTAGGAGGTTAACATGGAAATTAAAATCCAAAATATCGTCGGGGACAATTGTATTACTCGAGAAGACGGACAAAAAGTTTATGAATTGATATTCCCTCTCTTACAGAGAAAAGATGTAGTTACTTTGGATTTTAATAATATTGGGGTTTTTACTTCCCCATTTTTAAATTCTGCAATCGGACCCTTATTCAAAGACTTCAGCAGAGAAGAACTCAGGGAGCAATTGTTGTTCGTTAATATTAATTCAGTTGGTAAATCTTTAATGAAAATTGTTATTGAAAATTCTTCAAGGTATTATTCTGATGAAAAATTCCGGAAGGTTCATGACGATATTCTTAGTGAAAATGAGGATGACGGGGAGGAGAATTAATGTCAACTAATTACATAATCGAGTCGGATGTTATTGATATAAGAGCTGATCAACCTAAGCCTGAAGATATCTTTTTAGTTGACACTAACGTGTGGTATTGGCTCACTTATTCTAGAGCAAGTATTGCACCATCACCTCCATTGAATCATCAAACAACTCATTATCCTAGTTACATTGCAAAGGCAATTGGTGCTGGTTCGAAATTGTTATGGAGTGGTCTGTCACTATCAGAGTTAGCTCATATTATTGAGAAAACTGAACGTGAAATATTTAGTAGAACCATAAAACCTAAAGTTTATCGACACAATCATATCAATGAAAGAGCAAATGTAATCAGTGAAATTGAATCTGTATGGGGTCAAGTGAAAAGTATGGCTCTCCCCTTAGAAAATTTAGCCATCGACAATTACAGTACAGATGAGGCATTAAAAAGACTATCCCTCTCCAAGCTTGATGGTTACGATGCTTTTATTATTAATTCCTTGCTTTCGCAAGATATGGTAAAGGTAATTACTGACGATGGTGATTATACTAGTGTCCCAGGTTTACAAGTCTACACTGCAAATGATAATGTTATACGTTCATCTACTGCTCAGGGAAAGGTATTAGCAAGATAGTGATTCATTTTTTTAAACGTCTCAGATCGAGACGTTTTTTTGTTACCCCCGGGACTAGGGAATACTAGGCTGCAATTATATAGACCGCGGCCCCCTCAAATGTAAAAAAAAGTCCCCGTGAATGAATCGGGAAAAAAGGAGGTTTTAGAAGTGGCAAATCCTGTAATAAAATTCGATCATATGCGAGTTGGCAAAAAAGGCGGCGGTAAAAATTGGACAAAAAAGGAAGTCGAAGCCCGGGAGGAAGCATCCAAGAAATTCGAGCGAAAGAAAAAGCTCAAGCTTCGGATTCCTGAGTGGCTGGATGACTCGTCTCGTAAGATTTGGCGGAAGACGGTTAAGGACATGGAAGAGTTCGGCGTTCTGGATAAGGTGGACGAGGATGTCTTAGCTATTTATTGCGATGCCGTATCCAAGGTCCAAGAGTCTAGCCGGCTTATTGACGAACATGGATTTACCGAAACGAACAAATCCGGGGTGCAGGTCCCGAATGCATATGTACAAATGTCCCAGCGTTATTCTGATATCGCCTTAAGATTTTCCAACAAGCTTGGACTGAACGCAGAATCTCGCGCACGACTCGCCAAGCGTCAGGCGGATGCGGAAATAGACCCAGATGCAGAGCTCTTCGATTAATTGGACGGACCTTCACCCCACGACCCGGTACGCTGCCGAAATCGTGATGGGGATCCGGCCAAGCTGTGAAATGGAACGCCTTGCCTGTCAGCGTCATCTCAATGACCTGCAGCGTCAGGCTACGCCAAATTTTCCGTATGTGTTCGATGAAGGTCGGGCCGATCGTGTCTTTGAGTGGTTCGAGCGCTGCTGCCGCCATGTGCGCGGCGTGTTCAGTGGACAACTGATTGAGTTGCTGCCTTTTCAAAAGTTTGACATGGGCGAGGTGTACGGCTGGGTACATATGGAAACTGGACAGCGTCGGTACCGAAAGGCACTTCATCTACGGGCAAGAGGTAACGTTAAGTCAACGGAGATGAGTGGATTAGCCCTATATGGAATGTGCGCAGACTGCATCTATCCGCCGGGGCAACCGGAACTTAGGAAGTACGAACACAGCCCCGAGGTAGATTGTGCGGCGGTCGATAAAGGACAAGCGAAGCGTGTATGGGGCGATGCGAGGGAAATGGGAATGAATAGCCCTGCGATTTCAAAACGCCTTCGTATTCGAAGGGGATACATCGAGCACACGACTCGAGGCGGGCTGCTCAAGCCACTGAGTCGGGATACCAAGAACAAGGATTCCGGCGCGCCTTGTTTAGTCGTCATTGATGAATACCATGCCCATCCGACATCCGAGATCGTAGATGTCTCCTATTCTGGATTTGGCAAGCGCCTGCAGTCGCTGATGCAGATTATCAGCACCGCCGGTAAGGACGCCGAAAACAGCCCTTGTAAGAAGGAATACGATTTCCTCTGCAAGATGCTTCGCGGTCAAGTGCCGATGCAGGAAACGTACTGTGCTATAATTCGTGAACTAGACCAAGGAGATGACCCTCATGATCCAAAGAATTGGGTCAAGTCGAACCCCGTTCTGCAGGAAGACAATGCATACGCCCAGGAGTTGCGCCGCCAGATTCAAACCGAGCATGATGAAGCATTTGGCTCCGGAAACCCTGATAAAATCCGGGAATGGCTGACCAAACGTGTAAACCAATGGCAGAAGGACAGCGAGAATAAGTACATGTCCACAATCCACATGAACAAATGGAAGTCCCTTGCGGTACCGCGAGCGGACTTTTTGGTGTTGGTAAAAGGTTATGAGACATGGAGCGGGCTGGATTTATCGAAAACAACAGATTTGACGGCTGTTGGTTACGTCTTCCGCTTGCCGGAAGGGCGATTCGCTGTCACCGCCCATGGCTTTATGCCTTCGGATCGAGCGACGCAGCATGAGCACAGCGACCGAGTGCCGTATCGTCAATGGCAGGAAGAAGGTTGGTGTACGTTAACGCCGGGTGAAGTGGTCGATTACAGCTTCATCCAGTCCTTCATGCAGCAGATGGAGCGGGAGCAGGAGTGGTTCATGAAGGAAGTATGTTACGACCCCTACAATGCGACTCATTTCACACAGGAGCTGGAAAAGCAAGGGTATGAGCGGGTAGAGATCCGCCAAGGTGTGCAGACGCTATCCGAGCCGACCAAGTTTTTTCGTGAGTTGGTCCTGAAAGGATTAATCGTGCACGACGGTAGCCCAGTCTTAACTTGGTGTTTATCGAATGCCGTGGAGTTCACCGACAACAATGGAAATATCAAGCTCAGTAAGAAGCATAAGGACGACAGCCAGCGCATTGACCTGATCGCGGCGATCATTAACGCGATGGTTCGCGCCATGGTCGGCGACGGCCGTGTTGATCTGAACGCCCATATCATGGGCGACGACTTCTCGTTCTAACGGAAGGGAGTGATAATACCAATGCGAAAAGGCGTCTTCCGGCGCTGGCGGGAACGGCGGTCCAGTGATGATTCGCTGCTGAATCCAAAACAGTGGCTGCTGGATCTATTCGGTGTCTCCAACACATCCAGCGGGGAAAGGATCACGAACGATAAGGCGCTGCTGAACAGCAACGTGTACACCTGCGCCTCCATTTTAGGCGGGGACATCGGCAAGCTGCCGCTGCAGGTGTTCAAGCGCCGAGGCAACGGGATTGAAAAGGATAGCTCCCATCCGGTATCACGATTATTGGGCGTCCGATCGAACCCGTATATGAGCGCCTATATCTTCAAAGAGCTGATGCAAGTTCATGTCACGGTCTGGGGTAATGGGTACGCCAATATCGAATGGGAAACCAGCGGACCGAATAACGGCCGACCAAAAGCGCTGTGGCCACTCGATCCATCGAAGACGGATGTGCAGGTGGATAACGTCACCGGAGAAATATGGTACGTGACCACGCTTCCGAACAGGGAGATGCGAAAGATTAAGCACAGCGACGTCCTTCACTTCAAGGCCATCAGCAAAAGTGGCCTGAAGGGCATCACGCCGATATCTGTCATTCGTGAAGAGCTAGGGGTTCAGCAGGCTCAGCGGAAATTTCTCGGCTCGTTTTATTCGAACGGAACGGCCACACGGGGCATACTCAAGCTGCCGGCTGGGACAACCTTGGACAAGCCAGCCAAGGATAAGGCCCGGGATGAGTGGCAAAAGGCAAATTCGGGGCTCAACAACGCGCACCGGATCGCCATCCTGGATGCCGGTATGGAGTATCAGAACTTAGGGATGCCGCTCAACGATGCCCAGTTCATCGAAACTAGCAAATTCGGCATCGCAGAAGTGGCCAAGATTTACAAAGTGCCCGGGTACAAGCTCGGCCTGACCGACGTGAAGTTCTCCAACATGGAAAACCAATCCTTGGAATACGTGAAAAGTACGCTGCAGCCGATCATGACGAACTGGGAACAGGAATGTGACTACAAGCTGTTCACGGAAGCGGAGCGCAGTAAATTTTACACGAAATTTAATGCAACCGGGGAGCTGCGGGGCGATAGCGCTAGCCGGGCTGCGTACTACAAAGAAATGATCGCAATGGGTGTGTACACGATTAACGAAGTGCGCGAACTGGAGGAGCGGGACAACATCGGAGAGATGGGAGACCGTCACTTTGTAAGCTTGAACTATGTCAGCCTGGAGAAGATGGATCAGTATCAATCGCTGAAAGCCGGTCTCAAAACCGAGAAAGGAGGTGAATAGATGGATGACCTGGTAAAACGTTATATGCCTGTAGAGACGATTGAAATTCGTGGCACAGAAAATGAAGGAGGTTCCACGACTCGAACGATCGGCGGTTACGTCGTCAAGTTCAATCAACGGAGTCACCTGATTTGGGGCGAATTTTATGAGCGTGTAGCCAAAGGGGCGTTCGCGCGCAGCCTGCAAGAAAACACAATCAAGGCTTTCTGGAATCATCGCAGTGACTTTGTACTTGGGTCAACTAAGAATGGGACTTTACGACTTTCGGAAGATGATATAGGTTTAGCCTTCGAACTGGATCTTCCCAATAATACATGGGGCAACGACGCCTATGAATCTATTCAGCGCGGAGATGTCGACGGAGTAAGCTTCGGCTTCTATGTACGAAGTGATTCATGGCAATATCTAAAAGATGAAGATGTGTACGAGCGGACGCTGTTGGATGTGAACCTCTTTGAAGTTTCCCCAACACCGTTTGCAGCCTATCCAGACAGTGAAGTCAATCAGCGAAGTCTTGAGCAACTGGGCATTACAACGAAAGAACAGCGAAAGCATGAAAAAGAAAAAATCTTGTTGGAAATAGACTTGTTGGCCATCGGCTGACGGGTCTTTTTATATCCAAAATTCACTAATTGGAGGTTCACCATGGACGAAAAAGAACGCGAATTGCGTCAAAGGCTGGCGCAGAAGTTGGAAGAAGCAAGGAACCTTGCAGGCGAAGGGAAGCTCGACGAAGCGAGAGCGGTAAAGGATGCCGCGCAGGCACTTCGAAGCCAGATCGATCTGCTGTCCGAGATCCGAGAGACCGACACTCCAGGAGTGACAACGCCGGTTATCGAGCCGGAAACGCGGACGGATAATCCGGACAAGGCTGCCCAGTACAGAAGCGCCTTCCTGAAAACGCTTCGGAATAGACCACTCAATGCAGAAGAACGCACACTGATCGAGGAAAGCACAATCGAAGAAACGCGCGCTATGCAGGGCAGCGTTGAAGAGGATGGCGGCCTGCTCGTCCCTCAAGACATCGACACGACGGTTCGTGAGCTGAAGCGGCAATACATTTCCCTTGAATCTTACGTGACGGTCGAGCCAGTTTCCTCGCGCAGCGGCTCCCGCGTCATTGAGAAGAATGCGGATGTTACACCTTTTGTCGAGATGACGGAGCTGACCGATCTCGATGATATGGACAATCCGAAGTTTTCGCCAGTGAAGTTTGATATCAAGGATCGCGGCGGCATCATGCCGATCAGTAACAGCCTTCTCCATGATACGGATCAAAACCTGATGGCTTACATTTCGAAATGGATTGCCAAAAAATCCGTCGTTACGCGAAATAAATTGATTCTGGAATTGCTGAACACGAAAATGAAGGTGCAACTGAACGGGCTGGATGATATTAAAAAGATTTTGAATGTGGACCTGGACCCGAGCATGAGCCTAGGCGCGATCATCCTGACGAATCAGGACGGCTTCCACTGGCTCGACACTCAAAAGGATAGCGACGGCCGAGACTTGCTGCAGCCAAACCCACAGAATCCGACCCAGAAGATGTATAAAGGTAAGCCGATTGTCGTTCTGGCTAACCGTTGGCTGCCTACCACAGGCACAACGACCAAGCTTGCACCGATGATTATCGGGGATCTCAAAGAAGCCGTCGTCCTGTTCGATAGGCAGCAGTATTCGATCGCTTCCACAAATGTCGGCGGTAAGTCGTTTGCCCGGAATTCGACGGATGTTCGAGCCATCGAGCGGGAGGACGTAAGGGCGTTTGATTTGGATGCCGTTGTGTACGGACAGATCACCATCAATTAACAGTGAGGGGGCTTCATGCCCCCGATTGGAGGTATTGGGATGTATTCAACCAAGAACTATAAAGAACCCGGTGGTCAGCGCTGGGTGATCCAGGGGGAGCTAGCCCTGGAAGGAGAAGGTAAGATAACAATAAACGGAGAGCCCCTTCAGCTTGGCTCTGAGAGCCTACAAGGTGCGAAAGGTCCTGCGGGAGAGTCAGCCTATGAAATCGCTGTAAGTCAAGGCTACAGTGGCTCTGAAGATGAATGGTTATCTTCCCTAGTGGGTCCGCCTGGAGAGCCAGGAGAAAAAGGAGATAAGGGGGAGACCGGAGCTAAAGGGGCAACTGGTCCTAAAGGAGAACCGGGATTCCTAACAGAAGCCCAATGGAACGCCCTGCTTGAACGCGTGGCGGTTCTTGAAGCTGTGCAAGAGGGCAAGGGCTAATGTTGACTACTTTGCCCCGTCTGAAAGGATTGCTGGGCCCGCCAGTCGATGCAATGGGGGATGAGATGCTGATGCTTCATATCGCTTCAGCATCATCAGCGATTGAGAAGCGCTGTAAACGGAGATTTAAAAAACAGCGGTACACGGAGAGGATCAGCGGAGATAGAAAGTCCAAGTACATTAACCTTCAAAATTATCCGGTACATGATATTGAATTGCCAAGCGATTGGAATTATGAAGTATTGGAGGATGGGAGGGTATACCGGGCTGAGGGCTGGCCGGTCGGCGATCACAATATTACAGTGTCGTATACAGGGGGATATGTGCTGCCCGGGGACGCTTCAGAGGAACAACCTCGAACCTTGCCTGAGTCATTGGAACTCGCCTGTTTGCTGCTTTGTCAAATCATGATCCGGACGCCTGGAATTCGAACAGAGCGGGTGGGAGATCTTAGTGTAACTTACGAGGACAGCGGGTTCGACGGATGCTTACCAAGACCTGTTGAGTCCTTAATTACTGGATATGTAGGACGGTGGGTGTAATGCCTAAGAAAACGCGACGAAGTTACAGGCGGGCAAACATTGAAGTGACCGAAACCACCTACCTCCCGGGGGTTATCGACACATTGCAGGATTTGGTCACCAAAGAGGTGCACATAGGTGTGCAGGGAGACGAGGAAACGGCCATGATTGCCGGCATACATGAATACGGTTCGCTGAAAGCAGGGATCCCGGCCCGTTCCTTTGTCGGTACCGGCAAGAAAAAGGCTCAGGCTCCTATTTCCAAAACGGTGAAGGCGGGCGTGATCGAGCTGGTAACAGGCAATCTGAGTGCCAAGGATTTGCTTCAGCAGATTGGTGATGTAGGTCTTAGCCGAGTGGTGAAAAACTTTGACAAGCTGCGGACACCGCCGCTGTCTCCGATCTATGCGAAGCGCAAAGGGAATAAGAAAATCCTGCATGATGAAGAAACCCTGCGGGATTCCCTAACGTCTGTGGTTGTTTCCAAAGGGGGGCGGCGCCGATGATGCAGATCAGATTTTCTTCCATCCTCCGCAAATATGAGGTCCCCTATGCGCTGGTACGGCCAGGATCCGGCGGGCATTATGATGAATACGGCGATTACATCCCTGCCGTGCCTAATATGGTGCCATTGAGAGGTGTAATTCAGCCTATCTCCTCGCAGCTCCAGCAGGCGGAAGGGGGTCAATATACCGCAGAGGACCGGACGTTGTACACGGTGCACAGGCACGAAAGCGGCGATCTAATTCTGTATCAGGACCAGGAATACACCGTGGATGTCCCGGAAAACCGGGAATACAGCGATACGAACAAATACATCATCAAAAAGAGGGTAGCGAATGATCCCGTACAACGAAATCCGTAAAGCGCTGGTGTCCGGATTATCCGACCATACCGGCCTGCAGGTGATCAACATGAACGGCGGTGGCGGCATCCCTAAAGGCGCATTTATCACGTATCATTTTGAGCCTGGGTTTAATAGTACCGGTGGACGACCCATTGAACAGCAGAACGGCGAATATTTGGAGCAGATTGAGACGGTGGAATTTACCGTCTCCTTTTTGTCCTATGCGGATGATAACCCGGTCAGCATGAACTATGCGCTGCAGGCTCATGAATGGTTCAAGGCAGACGGCCGAGTTAAATTGAAGGATGATCTTGGCATTGTCGTCCATAGTGTCGGGCAGGTCGAAAATCGGGATGTTGCCGTAGGTACCGAGTGGGAGCGCCGGCACGGATTCGAAGTTGAATTCCGGATGCAGAACAAATCCCGCCGTAAGCTGGACGTGATTGAAAAAGTAAACCTAGAAGGAGCTGGTATCGTTGTCAGCAATTAAAGACGTCACGGTCATTATTGACATTAAAAAACCCACGCCAATTGTGGGATTTGGTAAACCGTTGATCATCGGGACATCAGCTGCGGCTAAACCGTACAAATCCTACAATGATTTGGCTGAAGTCGCCGCGGATCACACGATCAATTCTGAAATCTACAAAGCAGCTGCTGCAATTTTTAATCAGGAGCATCGACCTCCAGAGCTGGCCGTCATGACGAGGGAAACCGCAGGCACCTGGGAGGATTTCCTGCCGCAAATCTTTGAAAAGGATTGGTATTTTCTAATCTGCACACGCAGCGCTGTGGAAGACATTACAGCTATTGCCGATGCGGTCGAAGCGAACGACTCCCGGCAGTTCATGGTCAGCACCAGTAGCAAGGAGGATATGATGACGATCAAGGCCAAGGAGTATAAAAACACCACGGTCTTTTATCACACCAACATAGACAACTATCCGGAGGCAGCTCTGGTTGGTGAAGCTGGATCGAAAACGGTCGGCAGCATTACCTGGAAGGGTCAGCGCCTCAGAGGCATTTTGCCGCTGGACATTTCGGCTGCGGAGCTCCGGGAGATTCATAATTTGGGCGGGATCACTTATGTTACGAAAGCCGGTGACCCGGTGACCAGCGAAGGCAAAACAGTGAGTGGAGAGTACATTGATGTAATCCATGCGAAGCACTTTGTGATTTACACTATCGAGTACGAGGTGCAAAAGCTGTTCAACAACGCCCGGAACCAGAAAATCGGTTACGACAACACCGGCATTGCTCAAATTGAGGGCGTGGTCCGAAACGTGCTGCAGCGATGCACCTTGCAGGGGATCATTGCCAGAGACGATGCCGGAACCGGGCTGTTCGAGACAACCTTTAAGACCCGGGAACAGACCACGGCACTGGAACGGTCTACAAGGGAATACAACGGCGGTACATTTGGATTTGAACTCGCCGGGGCCATTCACGAAACCACAATTCGCGGTCTTGTGACCTATTAAGGGAGGGAAACGAAGTGTCAGTAAAAACATACGATCCGAATGATTTGACTGTGATGGTCAACGGTGTCTATTTGACCGGCTTTGCTGAAGATATGGTGGAATTCGAGAAAGATGAAGACGGTTATGAGACGAAGGTCGGAGCACAGGGCGATGTAGTGCGTTCAAAAATTAACAACCCATTGCATACGCTATCCATTACGTTGTTATCCAGCAGCCCGCAAGTTTCTATGCTGGACAAGTTGGCTAAATCGGGTGAAATGGTGCCGGTATCCTTGATTTATAACGGAGATCCAAAAGAGACCGTCACAGTCACCGAAGCTTATGTCAAAAAGCCAGCAGCCCGTTCCTATGGTTCTGAGGCTGAAGACCGCGAATACGAATTGCAGTGTCTTGATGCAGATATTGCCTAAAATACAAATGAAAAGAGGAATTGTCCATGAGTAACTTCAAACAGAAAAAGTATACTTCCAAATCCGGTAAAGATTATGTATATCAGTTCCCGGGTGTTCGAGCCGTGTCCAAGATCAATGACGCCAGCAAGAATAAGTTCGGTGTCGTTCTGGAAGAAAAGCTTGCTGATGAAATGCTGAAGCATGTCATTGTTGAACCGAAAATGAAGATTGATGACTTTGCATCCTACCAGGAATACTCTGAAGTCATTAACGCGGCTTATGCCTTTATTTCCGGGCAGGACGGTGACGGGGATGATCAGCAGGCAGGAAGCGGCCAAGAGGGCTAAAGAGAACTGGCCGATGTGGCGGCTGCTGCTATCGGATATGAACATTTCTTATAGCGACCTGGACAAGATGGATCATGATGACATCATGGAAGCCAGTGCTGCCCTGGATATCTACCTTGAACAACAGAAGAAGGAAACGAAGAAGTGAGCGCCTGCGGGCGCTCTTTTTGTCTTGGAAAGAGGTGTGACGGATGGCAGTAATCAGTAACCTCATGTTCGCTGTGGGCTTTAAAGTGTCTGATGGCGCACTGCGAAAGGCTGACAAGCAGGTCAGCATGATGAAAGAGAACTGGGCAGCGGTCGGGTTAGCAGCTGGGGCCATTACAGCCGCGGTAGCAGGGGTTGGATTTGCTGCAGTGAATGCAGCCAGTGAATTTAATGACTCCATGCGATCCATACAGATGGCCACAGGTCAAACAGCGGATCAGATGGAAGAGACAAAGTCCATCGCAACGGATCTGTATAATCAAAACTTTGGCCAGAATTGGCAGGACCTCAGCGGCGCCATTACTGCAACAGCACAAATTACGCAGCAAACAGGCGACGATCTGAAAGAGACCACACAAAACGCTCTCTTGCTGCGGGATGCTTTTGGCTTTGAAGTAGCGGAATCGGTCCGGACAGTGGATACCATGATGAAAAACTTTGGTATTACCTCCGAGGAAGCGATGAACCTGCTGGCACAGGGGACACAAAACGGTTTGGATAAATCGGGAGACCTACTGGACACGGCAAATGAGTATGCGAACCAATTTCAGGCCCTGGGCTTCACAGCTGAAGAAATGTTTGATACCCTGGCTGCCGGCTCTGAGAATGGCGCTTTTAACTTGGACAAGGTCGGAGATGCCGTTAAAGAGTTTAATATTCGAGCGAAAGACGGCTCCAAGGACACGGTAACAGGATTACAGATGCTTGGTCTCAATGCTGAGAAAATGATGGGTACCTTTGCCGCTGGTGGACCTGAAGCCAAGGCAGCCTTTCAGCAGGTCATGCAGATGGTGGGAGATATAGCAGATCCAGTCGAAAGGAACACGGTTGGCGTAATGCTGATGGGTACTCAATTTGAGGACTTGGAGGCAACGACAGTCGCATCAATGGGTCGAGCGCGAAGCGAATTTGACATGACAGCCGATAAGATGCAGGAGATTAATGACATCAAGATGAACAGCCCAGGAGAAGCCATGGCCCGAATGGGGCGGCAGATCGAGACGGGGATCTTAAAACCGCTCGGCGATAAGCTCATGCCGTATCTGATTGACTTTTCTGGTTGGCTGGAGGTGGCAGGGCCCCAAATTGCCAATGTCGGCGGCATGGTCATCGACTCTCTTGCCAGAGGTTTCGACATGGCCGCGAGCGCGGCGTCTTTTTTGACCGATAACTTCGATGTGATTGGGCCTGCAGCAGGAGCATTTGCGCTGGTGCTGGCGACAAAACTGATCCCTACAATCAAGTTAATGACCATATCCGGAATCCGGATGACGGTTGCCTATCTCCCGTTCATCGCGATCGCGGCAGGTATTGGCTTGGCAGTAGCTGGTGTCATCCTAATTTTTAAAAATTGGGGGACTATTAGCGCCTGGCTGGTCGGCATATGGAATGCGTTTAAAACATGGGTCATAGGTCTGTTTAACAGCATCGCAGCATTTTTCGTGACGTGGGGTACGGTGATCTGGTCGGCCATTACCTCGGCCGTATCGGGGATTGTCTCCGCCGTATCAGGTTACTGGAATACATTCACGGCAGTCACCATGTCTGTTTTTAATGCGATTGTCGGTTTCTTCTCTAGTGTATGGAACAGCATCTGGTCAACGATTTCGAATGTGGCTAACAGCATTGTGTCCTTTGTGACCAATGCCTGGAACACGATCAAGGATGTGGCCACATCCACCTGGGAAGGGATCGGGACGGGACTCAGCAACATGTGGACCAACGTGAAGAACAGTTTTTCTACGGGCGTTAACTTTATCACAGGCCTGGTCAACAATCTGATCCGGAAAATCAACAGTGCACTGTCCATTAAGCTGCCAGATTGGTTGGGCGGGAAAGAATTTGCGATCAATATTCCGGAAATCCCTGAAATGCCCGTGGACGGCAGTCACGCTGCCGGTCTTCCGAATGTCCCGTTTGATGGATACATCGCAGAGCTGCATAAGGGGGAACGAGTCCTTACAGCAGATGAAAACAAAGCTTATTCTTCCGGGTACACGCCGGAGACGGCTCCAGCCCGGGCAAGCAGCGGCAGCTCATCGACAAGTCGCATGGAAGTCAGTGTGAAAGTCGATGTCAACGGGAGCTCCATGGGCGGCCCGGAGAAGGCGGCGGTTATGTCTGAGTTGCAGGCGCTGTTTGAGAGTATCATTCGGCGTAACGGTCTGGAGGTGGCAGCAGATTAATGGCAACGATTAACGGTCATTACCTCTCAGTGGCTGAAGAAACACCTGAGTTTGCTGTGGATGTCACAGACCAGCCGGTCGAGAAAGAGGTGGATGTGTCCGACCATGTCCAGCGGAAGCTCCGAAACATGAGCATCACAGGCACGGTCGTTGAGGACGCGGCGAAGATAGAGCGATTTTTAAAAACGGCCGTGGATCAGGGAGAGGTGGTCCGGTATGTTGGCCGAACTACCTTCAGCGGGTTGATCACCAGTTTCACACCGACCCGGACCTATCGAAACGCAACCGGATTTGATTTTAGTATCACGATCAAAGAGGTTCGTTTCGCTTCATCTTCGTATGTGAAGGACCTTCCGCTGCCGGTGAAGGCTCAGGTGGCCAAAATCGTAAACTCAGGCACTAAGCAGAAAAAATCCAACAAAAAGAGCGAGAAGAAGGCCACCACCAAAAAGACAGCAAAAGCAACGACAACAAAGAAGACCAGCAAGAAAGCAAAGGAGCAGGTGCAAAAGGTGAAATTTAAACTCGGCAGCCCCTGGGCGGATTGAGGTGATTAAGTGGAGTACATCGACATTGAGAAGGACCAGATACCACACCGTTTTGACGTTGATCTGGCTGGTGAGATGTTCACATTTGAGGTCCACTATAATGCCGATTACGACTTCTTCACGGTGGATCTAGAAAAGGACGGCGTGGTTTTGACTACCGGCGAAAAACTGGTGTACGGTTTGCCTCTCTTTCTTGATGTTATGGACAACCGTTTCCCTAAAGTGCCCATTATTCCCTATGACGAATCTGAAAAAAATAGAGAAGTAACTTGGGAGACGCTTGGAGTAAGCGTCTTTCTATTTGTGATTGAAGGTGAGGAAGATGAATAACTTTGGCCGTGTCTGTGAGGTCATGACCGAGAATATGAAATTTTCCATGGATGATTTCAACATTGTGGCTTCCGTACCCTTTGATAATGACGCACTGCCGAATGAAGCGGAGATTCAAATCTGGAACCTGTCCGACACGACGATTAATAACATCAAACGCGGCAAGATTCTGATGATGAATGCCGGTTACCTGGAGGACTCCGGGGTCATCCTGCACGGTTATATCTCCAGTGTAAAAACCGATCGGTCGGGGGTGGACAAAATCACCACGATTACGGTTCTGGACTCGGAGGACTTATCCAAACGGCAGATAAAGGAGATTGCTTACGCCAAGAACACACTGGCCAGCCACATCATTAAGGAGATGGCCCGTTACATCGGCTTGCCGGTAGCTCAGATGGATCTGAACCAGGATTACCGTTATCAGGATGGATATACCGCAAAGGGTCCAGTCACTGAGATCATAACCAAGGTGGCTAAGGACTGTGGAACATCCGTTTATATTAACAAAGGGAAGTTGTATGTCCGTAGCCTGCGCCGCGGCGGAGACAGTGTATTCAGTCTGAACAAAGGTACCGGATTAATCGGCTCACCAGAGTATTTCGAGGATGCAACCGCTAAGGGATATAATGTCCGATCCCAGCTGCAGTATCGCATCACCACGGCAGCTGTCATTGACCTGGAAAGTGAATTGTTCAAAGGCCGGATGCACGTCCGCAGCGGCACGCACCGGATCAGCCGGACGGGGGATTTTATGACGGAAATGGAGGCTCTGCTATGAGAAACGATCCTGCCGCCACTCTTTCCAAACTGATTGAGGGATTTGTAAACAGGTCCATGAGCGGAGTCCATGTGGGGTTGCCTTGCCGAGTTATCACCTTTAACGAATCCATCTGCAGGGCAGACGTGCAGCCATTGATCCGGACCGGGGATGATGAACCGGCCGTGATTCAAAACGTGCCGGCACTCGGCCGGAAAAGAAAGGTGGGGGTCGAAATTGAGACGGAAAAGCCGTTTTATGAAAAAGGCGATATCGTCCTTGTGGTTTGCGCTGACCGGGAGATCAAGAATGTGCTCGGGGGAAAAGTCGCGGCCCCGGACAGTTCCCGGACGCATGACATTAATGACGCTGTGATTGTGGGGGTGTTCGTATGATTTCCCTCAAGATTGATGAAACAGGGGATCTGGTCTTTTCTGGCGGCGAGCTGGCCATGATCGAGGGACCAGAGGAACTGGCGCAGTGCGGCCGGACGGCTATAGGCACCAATAAAGGGGAATGGTTCCTCAATCCGGATGCCGGTATTACCTTCAGCAAATTCCTTGGAAAAGAGATCAACGAGGAAGAAATGCGGGACGAGTTAACAGCCGGGCTACTGCAGGAGGATCGGTTCCAGACCGTGGAGGACATAGACTTCACGATTAACCGGAAATCCCGGACAATGCTGGTCACCTTTACGGCAGTGGGGATTGACGGCACAACGATAAGAGTAGAGGGGGTGGAGGTAGGTGCTGGATAGAACAGGGTTCAAGCGCCGGCGGTTCCAAGATCTGTTTGAAGAAATGGAGGACAAGGCCCGCGAAACGTTTGGCGACCAGATTAATACTTCGGAGCGTTCGCCACTCGGTATCATCCTGCGGCTGTTTGCGTGGTTTCTGGCACGGATCTGGGGGACAGCCGAAGACGTATATAATGCCGGATACAAAAACACTGCTGCTGGCAATAACTTAGACAGGCTTGGGCCCTACTCAGGCGTCACGCGGATCTTGGAGCAGTGGGCGACCGGGGAGGTTGTATTGACCGGGACCGCAGGAAAGAGCGTTGAGGCGGGGTTTCAGGCTGCCACAGAAATGGGGGTTTACTTTGAAACCCTTGAAGATGTAGTCATCGGGCCGGACGGAACGGTAACGGCGGCCATAGAAGCGCTGGATTCCGGTTCACAAGGCAACGTGGCAGCAGGTGCCATCACGATCATTGTAAATCCTAATCCGGATATTACAGCTGTTTCAAACCCGGAACGCACCCAAGGCGGCCGTGAAAAGGAGACAGACGCTGAATTCCGGGACCGAATGGATCAAGCCGTAGCCGGCGGCGGTGCGGCGTCCTTGGATGCCCTTCGCGGTGCGCTCTTAAGGCTGGACAATGTCCGCGCAGCTGCCGTTATCGAGAATAACACTATGCAGGCTGATCCTGTCGGCCGGCCGGCGAAGTCATATCAAGCCTATGTGCTTGGCGGTGATGATCAGGCCATAGCGGAGATGATTTTCCAGAAGGGTGCCGCCGGCATTGAGTCACACGGTGATATTACTGTGCAGGTACCGGACCTGGGCGGATATGTCCATGATGTGAAATTTAGCCGGGCGGAGGAAGTACAACTGCAGATCAGTGTGGATGTTACTAAAAACGAAAGTTACCCAGCAGACGGAGACGAACAAATCAGGTCCGCGCTGGTCCGATATGTGGGCGGGGAGGATGGTGGCAGCTACTACAACGGGCTGAACATGGGCGCTTCTGTCATCTATACCAGACTGATTAGCGCTGTGTACAGCGTTCCAGGCGTTGAGGATGTGTCCGTCTTGGTTGGCTCGGGGAATAATCTGCAGCCGGCAAATGTACAGATTCAGCCGTTCCAGGTCGCACAGGTCCGGGCAACGGATATTGAGGTGATCAGTCATGTTTAGCTTGAAAGACATGCTTGGCCGCCTTACCGATGTCTACAATAAGAGCTCAACGAGCAATATTGGCAAGCTGATCGGCATCCTCCACGGCCAGCTGCAGCAGGTGAGTGACAGCCTGGAAACCATTCGAGAATGGCGGGATATCGACAAGGCCAAGGGGACGACACTGGACCGGATCGGTGAGAACATCGTGCAGGCTCGAGGGGCTGCCTCCGATGAAGTTTACCGGGTACTGCTGAAATCGAAGATCGCTCGAAATTTGTCGAAAACCGATGTAAACACCATCATTCAGGTGCTTGCCCTTGCGTTAGACTGTCCTTACGCTGATATTCGAATTGAGCCGAAGTACACTGACTCAAGCGAACCTGAGCCAGCAGCTATAAAACTTATTCGCGTGCCGACGAAGCGCTTAAATGAGGTTGGCATGTCCCCCTTGCAGTTTGGGCAGATTATCCAGAAGACGGTGGCTGCTGGTGTGAGGGTGGCACAGATCGAGCTGACCGGTACATTCCGGCTGTCATCAGTCTATGATCAGCTGCAGACTGGACCGACCGGCCTGGCAGATGTGGACATGACGACCGGCGGGTCTTTGGGAGAAGTGTACGTGCCAGGCAATGATTATGTATTACCGATATAGGAGGGATTGCTGTGCCATTTGAAAAAATCGTGCCTGAATGGGGCGCGCCGGGGGTGGAGCCTCCGGAGTCCAAAAAGCAAGAAGGGTGGCAGGTGGGGGATCATCCGCCGGCCGCGTGGCTTAACTGGTTTTTCAATCAATCATCTGAATCAATACAAGAGCTGCAACAAAAATCTGCTGAACAAGCATGGGTGGTACAGCAGTTGGCAGAGCTCGACGTGGATATCCCTGATGCCTCTCTGACAGGCAAGGGGATCGTACAGCTCAATAATAGCGTCACGAGTACGTCAACGGCCCAGGCGGCTACTCCAAGCGCAGTCAAAGCAGCATATGATAGAGCTGTGGCGGCGCTGTCCAAAGCCGGCGGAGAGAACATGACAGGACGTTTGATCCAGCAGCAATGGGGAACTTTTTCATCAGGCATTTCGGGTAATGCTCTCTTTGGGAATAACTGTTATTTGGACAATGCTATTTTCAGGTACGAAAACACCCATACGTCACTGGGAGCGCGGGGTCTCTATATGAGATATGCTTCAGGTACTGAGCCGCAAATCTTCATATTTGATACAGGCTTAGTTCCGACGACTGCCGGTCAAGCGTTCACTCCGACCCTCCGGCGTGTACTTCATGATAACGATAGTTTGGCACAGTTAGTTAAAGTCACAGATAACAATGGATTTGCCATCGACATTTCAAATAAGAATATTAATTCATTTTGGAAAAGTGGTTGGTACATGGGTTCCAATGTCATAAACGCTCCCAATAGTGGCTGGTGGTATTATGAAGTCATCAGGCACAATGACCTGTGGGAGGTTCAAAAAGCATACGATTTTAACAATCCGCACAGCTATAGGCAGCGAATGAAGCAGAATGGGTCCTGGAGTGCTTGGTCAGAAGACCTTTTTCAATCTGTCGCTAACGGGAAACAGGCGATCGCTACCGCCATTAGCGGCAAGGGAATAGCAGCATCAGGTAGCGAAGAATTTTCGTCATTGGCGAGTAAGATTTCACAAATAAGCACAGCAGCAAAGATGGCGTCGGGGTCATTCACTAAGCCAGCGTCTAATAATTGTAATTTCACCATCGACAACCTTAACTTTACACCTTCGTCATTGGTATTGGTTATCCGCGCGGCAACCAATTTCTACAATTATCAATTTAGGTTTGTTGCATATCTTAATTCAAGTGGAACCTCTTGGAGATCTATGAGTTTTGTAGGTGACAACACTCTGACTCAATATTATTCACAAGGTTTCGAAGTGCGTTCGAATGGCTTTACATCAACGGGATACTGGGCGAGCGAACACGCTTATTTGAAGACAGGCAACATCGATACCAACATCGAATGGATCGCTATCGGATAAAGGAGGATTGCATAATGCAAATAGGAAATAGAATCATTTTTGATCAAGACGGGGAAATCATGTATCAATCAGGAGAAATGCAAGGCGATGTGCTCCCCCGGAAGGAGGTGACAAGTCTTGACTATGTAGATTTAGATTATGGCGCTGTCAACTTCCAGACGCACAGAATTGTAAGAATTGACGTAGACACAAAACAACCCGTGCTAGAATCTTTGGAAATCGTATTATCACCAGAGCAACAACGGATCAAGGAGCTGGAAGATCAACTGTTAATATTGGCTGATGCCGAAACAGGAGGAATTTTATAATGGTAAACCAAGTGGTAGTAAGAATTGCGGCTGATCGGATTATGAACGGCGGGATGAATCCCAAAACGGGGGAAACCTATGTGCTGGACGACATCACAAATCCGGATTATCGGCAAGCGGTAGAGGATCATATCCTCGAAAACACCGATGGAATTTAATCAGCGCCGCAAGGCGTATTTTTTATGCCCCTGGGTGGTCCGGGGGCTCTTTTATTTATAGAGAGGGAGACAGGGGGGAAGAAGGGTGGACATCACTGCCATGATTGCATTAATCGCTGCTATAAGCGGTATTGTGTTGGGTTGGATCGGCCGCACCAGATCATATCGTCAAGATCTAATCCAAGAGGCTGGAGCTGACGCGCTCCAACGCGCTGATGTGGATTACATCAAACGGGGAGTAGATGATATTAGGCTCGAGCAAAGGGTGCAAGGTCAGCGGATTGATGCTTTGTCTGAGCGCGTGACACGAGTCGAAGAATCGGCCAAGCAAGCTCACAAGCGCTTGGACCGAAAAGAAGAAATGGGAGGCGGAATTTGAAATGGAATGGAACATGATTTTTGAGTTGGTTGATCCGCGGCTGTTGATCGTTGTGGCCGCATGCTGGGTGATTGGCTTCATCTTGAAACAGACACCCAAGGTGCCGGACTGGTCCATCATTTATATTGTGCTGGCGGTGGCTATTCTCTTCACCGTTGGCGTCATCGGCTGGAGCATGGAATCCATAATCCAGGGCATCCTTGCCGGTGCCTTTGCCGTGTTTGGTCATCAGGTCGTTAAACAAACCAAGATTGGAGCTGATCAAATTGAGTAAGAAGGTATGGATCGACGCAGGCCATGGCGGTAAAGATCCGGGTGCTACAGCTAATGGGCTGCAGGAGAAAGATATTGTGCTGAAGTTGTCCCAAGGGATTAAGAAGCAGCTGGAAACTGAATACGAGGGTATTGAGGTTCTTATGTCCCGAAGCACGGACGTGTTTCTGGAGCTTTCAGAACGGACCGCAGCTGCTAATAAGGCGGGCGCTGATATCCTGGTGTCTATCCATTGTAATGCTGCAGGCGGCTCAGGCGGCTTTGAGACGTTTCGCTTTACCAATGCAATGCCGGCTTCAGCTGCACTGCAAATCTCCCTGCATCGTGAAATCATGGCGGCACTCAATCCTTATCGTGTTACGAATCGCGGCCAGAAGAGTGCGAACCTGCATATGGTTCGGGAGAGCAAGATGCCTGCAGTGCTGACCGAGAATCTGTTTGTTGATGTTTCGAATGATGCCGGTCTGTTGAAACGGCAGGAAGTGCTGGACGCTCTTATTCAAGGGCATGTGACCGGGATTGCAAATCACCTCGGCCTGAAAAAGAAGGAGGAAGCTGCGGTGTCCAAGAATGAACGGGATATCAATGTTGTAAGCTCGTGGGCTGCTACGGCATGGAAAGCAATGACCGAACAGGGCTACGTGGATGGCAGCCGGCCAGGTGCGCCGATCACCCGGGAGGAAATAGCTGTGATGCTGAGTCGTTTTATTAATAATCAACAGAAGTAACACATTGACCCTACCGGCTATGTCTGGCAGGGTCATTTCTATTTTGATTTACTAAAAATTTTCATAAAGTGATTAAATAAGAAAATTAAAATCAATAATTTAAGTTAGTAAAATAATATAAACTAATGCAATTAGTTCTTTAGTCTTATAAATTTTAAAAAAACACTAGTAACTTTTTATTTATTATAGTAAATTATAGGAAATGTATGGATAATCATAATTGTGGGTGATATTAATGGTAGTGAATGAATCAACTAAGAATAAAGTCTACTTTTTTACTTTAGCGAATGATGTTACAGATATGGGGGAGTCAGAAGCGACTATATTATATAATCCCTACTTTTTTAAACGAGTAATTGTTCCCACTAAGATAGATTTTCATTTTGTTATGGGGTTACGGCTAGATGTAACCACGGTTGAATCGTTAACAATCGAGGTGGAAACACCATCAGGGGAAATAATATTCGAAGGAGATGCTACTTCATTAATAGATCGTATAGTTGAAGAAAAAAGAGTTAAGGAATCCCAAAAAATGTTATACTTTAATCTTAAAGCATCCAAACAGAGTGGATTAGCAATTAACGAATATGGTATACATAAAATTTTTATTTATTTAAATGATGTTGAATTGTACCAAACTGAGTTACTGATTAGGAAGGGACAAAACTTAGAAGAAGAAAAAATAGATGGTGATTCTAATGGAGAATAGGGTTGAAAATTTGTCCAATCCCAAGTCAGTAGATGAAAATATACTTGATGAGGTTAAAATAAGAAGAGATAAGAAACGTAAATTAGACATTTCTTTGGATTACCCGCATTACCCTGTGTCTGAGTTTGAGAGCATACTAAAGGAACTCACATCAATAGTTCAGATTGCAACTGCTTCTAATCAAGGAGGAGGAGGTAATGGTATGGATGATCTTCGTCGAAGAGTTGATAAATTAGAACATTCTATATCTGAATTAAAAACAGCCTTAGAAAAACATGCAACATCCTCTGACCTAAGAATTGCTCAATTAGAAATCGAAAAGAAAGTAAGTTCAGATATTGCTAACCTACAGGATTATTTGAAGACTACAGGTGATTATCAACATAAAGAACTTAAACAGTCACTCGAAAAAATGGAGAACAAATTTAACGAAATCCCTTCCAAAGGTGATTTTAAAGAACTCATCCTAGACATGAAGGGTCAATTAAATCTGGCTTCTAAAACTGATGTTAGCGACTCTGTCGGCAAACTTCACATTAAATTAGTACTTTGGATTATTGCTACTATGATTACTGTTTCGGGAATTGCCTCTGGAATACTAATAAGAATTCTAAAATAAATTAAAAATCCTACTAGATAAGTAAAATACTAGTAGGATTTTTAACTAATGAGATAATTTAGTTTTAAGGACTTTAAATAGAACATCAACTAATTCTTCGCGATCTGCTTCGAAAAATCGGCCCTCATAAAGCACTAGCCAACCATTGCCCCAACTTCGAACCTCTATATTAGTATCATACGAAAGAAGATCTAAGAATTGTCCCATATCGAGCAAAGGGAAACACGTATCCCAATCATCTGTTTTTCCATCTTCGTATACTAAATAATAGCTGCTATCTTCAGTTCTTACTTCCTTGAGCATATGTACTTTGTCAGTCGAAAAGTCATAGAAGAATTCTCCCGGTTCAGGATCGCCCCATAAAGCTGATTCATGAAATCTCTCAACTTCTTGCTTCGTAAGTGTTTTGATGTCATCGACTGATAACTGATGTTTGATAAATTTCATATACACCCTCCTTTTGATTGAAAATTAATTATTCGGCTTACATGCACTATATCCGCCAAGGGCACGTATACAACACCTTGATTGATACGAAGCTTCACACGGTCGGTGCATGCTTCAGGTATGCCTTGCAGCCTATCTCCGTCTATTGTACGTATTGTCAGCTGCTGGCGGTTTTGAAGAGCAAGCTTTATTTCGGTGATCATAACAGAACCCCCTATAATATTACAAAAATTGCTTTGATATTTGTATAATATCATGTATAGTACATTAGAACCATATATTAGGAGGTCATTCTATGTTTGCAATGGGTCTGGTAGCAGGTATTTTTGGTGTGATTGCTTCGATTATCGCTCTGACGGTCGGAGGTATTGACGCTGCTTTTTCAAATGACGGTACTTCCAGTATTCTAGGACTTGGATTAACGGCCATGATATTTAGCATTCTTGGCATTATCGGAGCTGCAATGTCTAAGCCAAAACCTAAAGTAGCTGGTGTTTTAATGGTAATCAGCGGCATTGCTGGATTTATCAGCATCTCTTTCTTCTACATATTATCTGCAATTCTTTTCATTATCGGCGGATTCATGGGGATCCTCGGCAAGAGAGAAGTGCAAACCAAAACGGCATAATAAAAAGGCCTGGGTATGGCGTCCCGGGCCTTTTTCATATTTCCAAACGCTTGGGATTTTCAATTAGACATTGCCAATTAACAACGGTATGCTCAATACTTGGTCTGTAAAAACTTCGATAGCATTTAATCTACGAGGAAGACATACTTCAAATCCTATATATTTGCAGATAAAGTTACCGAATATTTAAACGTATAACGTACTGGATAATAATTACTCACAGCGTGAAAGATTATTTGATAGGAAATATATTTACATCAAATTCCAAATTGATTATACTTGTTTTAACTATAGTGTGATATGAAAAAAAACAGTTCGCTATTATAAATGTTTAAATGGAAATTTAAGGGGATGAACAATACTAAATGCCTCGAAAACAGGACAAGGCTTCGAATTTTTCTCATCCAGGATGGAGAGTTTCTTACAACTTGATTACATGGATAATCTTAGGGATAACAGTTTCTCCAGGTAATAGTGTTTTTGTTGGTTTATTCATGCTTGGTTGTGGTTTGTTATTTGACTATGCTAAATGTACGCCTACAACAAAAATTAGATCATTTACCAAAGGGGTAGGGATGACTATAGCAGTTCTTACTATTATGCTGAATTTAATAGCTGTATTTGGAGCTTTGACTGTAGATAATAATCTAAATATAAAAATTGAATCATTCCCATTCTTTGAAGGTAATGGCTTTGCTGTAAAGTGGTATTGGCTTTTTTCTGGTTTAACAGTTATTTGGACGCTAGCCGATTGGTTAGGAGAATACGTAGAAGAATTGGAATTAGAAAAGGCAAGCTTACAGACCGCTGTAGCTCTTGAGAACGGAGAGAGAGGGGGCACCAGGGCTTGAGCATTTCATTTTTAATTGTTAGTATCTTGCTAGTAATTATAGCTGGTACAAGTATAGGTGTCGGAATTAAATTTCGTATGTATAATGTACATTCTGATTATTACTTACTTTTACCAATATTGGCAGTGTGTCTTGTATCTGTGATGCCAGCAATAATCTTTAAGAGAGGTTATGTTGTGATGGGAGATATTACAGAAGATGCAATTAATTCTTTGATTAGAAAACACTCTCAATCTGAAAAAGTCCCTTATAAAAAAGTATCGCGTTACTTTAGATTTCAATTAGCTGCTTCAATTACAATTGGATTTTATAAAAATATACCAATGGTTTTAAACTCTATGGCAGAAAAGTTTCCTAAGAATGAAGAGGCAAGAATAACAAAAAATGAAGAGGCGGGAATAAAACGGTTAGTATACATTTACAGAATGTTATTTGAAATGATCAACAAAATTCTGATGATAATGTCTGAAAAAGAACGTATAAATACATTGGAAAAATTTATATAATATTCTCCCCAGCGTTTTGCTGAAACAATATCACTGATAAGCTCAAATATTTCATTTATAATTGAATGTTATTTTTTAAGGGCATTTACGACACGAAGCAAATGCCCCCCAAATTGCCCCCCGTTTGCCCCCTTGATCAAAATAAACTCTAAAAAGCTTTGACAACTGATTTATTAAAGCCCCCTTGATTCCTATATATTAATGAAGAAAAAATTCTGTTTGATAGCCATGACCATAAACCGCACACAGGTTCACGGATGGGAACGCGATCAATACATGACCATGTACTAAAAGAGGAATCCCTTGCGCCGTATGGCGTGAGGGGTTTTTGTTTTGGGGGGCAATACGAATCGGTATAAGGAATATATTTGAACACCCACAATTCACCCACAAATTACTCGAAAATGTTTTTCTTGTGACACTCGCACTTATACATATTCGTAGCCTCAAGTTTTTTAAACACGTGAGCGTACACATCGGATGTTATCCGAATACTTCCATGACCTAAGCGTTCTTGTACATGTTTGAGAGTAAACGGGGATTTCCAATAATTAAATATAAAAACGATATTTAGGCTCAAAACCGAACTATAAAATTTAAATCCAAACAAGTAAGTGATCCAAATAATCTGATAGATGGAAAATTTATCTTCCTCATAAAGAGCTAGTATATATGTGGTAGAATTAACTGAATAATACACAGTGAACGACGTCCTGTTTTAAGAGCTTCTACAAACCTTCATCAGGGTTCAACTCAGGAATGTACTCGGGCAAAAAACTTAAGACAGTCAGCCGTGGTTTGCTTCAAGGGACACCAGTTGTATTGTAAGGCGGTCAGGTAAGTGGGAATTATTGACTCATTCTCAAATTGCAGATGATCGATACGCCCGTCCACCATTTGTTTTTTAGCGCTGGCATGATTTCCTCGTGAAACGGAGCTTTTTTAGGGATCGGCTTTTGCCATCTTGTAGGTCGTTTTCTTAGAATTGAAGCCCAGCGTGACAGTAGTTTAGACACCTTTTTCCGCATTGTGTTCTCATCAAATTGGATGGTTTAACGAAACCTCTGCGACTTGGCGTATCTGTTCATCCTTGTGCTTCAAAGTAAGGCACGGGAAACAGTGTGAATTTGGGACATTACATAATGTCTTCCTTGATATGATGTGCAATCATAGGATAGAAGAATACAAATAGAAAAACTGTTTTCTAGGAGGAGAGATGATGAGAAACTTACGTGTTTTGCTTATATTAATTACGCTATTATTCATTATGGGTTGTAAGGGGGAGGTTGAAGTTACGAAGGATACTCATGAAGTTAATAAACCTGTATCAGATAACAATGCATTATCAAATCAAGTGATATCGTATAAAATTTTTGACAAACTATTTTTTGATTCTGCTAAAACTTTAAAAATTGAAGGATTTGACTTAAAAAACGGAACTTTTGAAGAGGAGTTAGTAATAGTCGATAAGGATTTATCGTTTAACACACGAGAGATTTGATGGCGTAAAATAAGTTGTGTACCAGAATTTGTGGTCTAGCCGAACACAAAAAAAGTAGGGTATTCTCGGGGTTGCGATGCCACCAGAGAAAGGACCCTACCGATGACTAATATAACCGAAAACACGATGAATAATCTATTTGAAAATCTTGTCATGCAATTTGTACAGGATAACCTCGAGCGCATAATGCGTGCTGAAATTACAGCCTTTATGGAATCGGACGAGTCCTGCAGACACAATAGCCGCAATGGCTACTATAAGCGCTCCCTTCACACGAAATACGGCAACATCGAGGACCTGTCGGTTCCGCGAGATCGTAACGGCGAGTTCCAGACGCAAGTGTTCGAACCGTATCAACGTCGTGACGGTTGGTTGGAGGAAGCTGTCATCCAAATGTACAAAAGCGGCATGGGCACCCGTGACGTCGCTCGCTTCATCGAGAGCATGTTCGGCAGCCACTATTCTCCGACGACGGTAAGCAATATTACGGCAACTGTGCTTGAAGACATTCAGATCTGGCAAGAACGCCCGCTCTCCAAGCGCTACGCCGTCATCTATTTAGACGGGATGTACGTCAAGTTAAAGCGCAGCACGGTAAGCGGCGAGGTCATCTATTTCGCGATGGGGATCGACGAGCACGGACATCGTCAGATCCTCGGCTTCTACATCGGCGGGCAGGAGAGCTCTAACGGCTGGCGCGAGGTGTTGAAAGACCTCTATAGCCGTGGAGTCGAAGAAGTGCTGCTCGGCGTGTTCGATGGCTTGCCGGGCTTGGACGATGCCTTCCGGGAGACCTATCCGAAGGCCGATGTGCAACACTGCATCGTACACAAGGTCCGAGCGACCTTCCCGAAGATTCGGGTGGAGCACAAGACCGACGTGATTAACGATCTGAAAACGATCTATAACGCGATCGACCATGAGATGGCGCTTGCCGCCTTCGACACGGTGAAGTCCAAATGGGGCAAGCTTTACCCGAAGGAGATGAAGTCATGGGAGAGCCAGCTGTCGACGCTGTTGACGTTCTACAAGTACCCCGCAGCACTGAAGAAGGCCATCTATACGTCGAACCCCATCGAGCGTATGAACAAGGAGTTTCGTAAGCGGCTCAAGCCAATGAACAGTTTAACGAATATGGATGCGGCCGAGAAAGTCGTCTACTTACAATGCATTGAGTACAACGATACGTATGCAGAACGCGTCACACCTGGATTCGGAATGACAGAGGTCAAAAAGAAGCTTGCTGAGATGTTTGACGAACGCTATCCGCTACCCATGAGTAACCAGTAACGACCGCACAAACGTGGGGCTTTGTCCCCCACGAACAACACGGTCTCAACATTCAGACATCACTCATATCCATCGTCCCGATGGATATCCTTACCGCCTTACACAAACTTCTTGACGCTACCGAGAGATTTTATCTTTGGAAGGAAAGATAGAAAATAACACACCAATACGAACAACTCAAAGAATGCTAATTTTTGAAGATGAAGATACCACTAAGCAAGTAATTATAAAGTTTGCCTACACTAAAAATTTTATAGGAAACGACATTATTGAATATAGTAAAACTAAAGGTCTATCTGACATTGATCAGAACCTATCTCAAAAAACAGATATTTTAACTTTTAGCTATAAAAACTTGATAATTATTGTCCAGCAGAATGCAGAGGCTAAAATAGATAGCGAAATAACAAAAAAAGCTACAAGAGCCATTCAGTCTTATCTAAAGAATTTTTAAAAATCCAGAATTTATGTTTTATAATTTTATAATACAGTGGCAGCTTTTTTATTTCGGAAGCAACAACAAAAAAAGATAACCCTGTACAAGTACAGAGGTCATCTTCTCTTAATTAGATGGTGAATATTCCTAATGAATATCTCTAAAAATGCCTACTACTTTACCTAAAATCGATACATGATTCAAGCGAAGCGGCTCGTACGCCGAGTTCTCTGGCTGAAGACGGATATGATCCTTTTCCTTATAGAAGGTCTTGACTGTAGCTTCGTCCTCTTCGGTCATGGCGACGACAATATCTCCATTGTCCGCGGTCTGCTGCTGTCTCACGATCACGTAATCTCCATTGATAATTCCAGCCTCAACCATACTGTCGCCAGCGACGGAAAGCATGAAAATCTTGTCATCGCCAACAAAATGCTGAGGCAGCGGGAAGTAATCTTCAATATTCTCCGTAGCGGTGATCGGAACGCCGGCGGTAACCTTACCGACTACAGGCACTCTGGAAATCGTATGCGTGAAAAGATTGCTGCTCTCTGACTCTTCCTGGCCCAGCAGTTCAATCGCTCTAGGCTTAGTAGGGTCTCGGCGAATCAGGCCCTTCTTCTCCAGACGGTCTAAATGACCGTGTACCGTAGAGCTGGAGGCCAGTCCGACGGCTTCGCCAATCTCACGAACTGAAGGCGGATACCCTTTACTGCGTACTTCTGTACGGATAAATTCCAATATGGCCAATTGGCGGCTGGATATCTTCGACATTCCTTATCAACCCCATTTATGTAACGTTTGGTAAAAGTATAACATAGAACTACCGTTCGTACAAACATTAGTTCTAAATAATTTTTCTCGGAACAATTGTTCGTAAAAAACGCTTGAAACAAACAAGTGTTCTTGTTATAGTAGATTCAAACAGAACATTTGTTTGGGAGATGATCGACATGCTGAAATATAGTACTTATCGGAGTATTTATGACCACCCGGCGCAGCCGCAAGCTAGGGCACAGGGGAGGAAGTCCTTATCTCAAGCTTTGAATTACATAATGTCTTTAAACCGCAAAAAGCTGTTAGGTATTCTGTTCGTGTTCTTTCTGGGCTTTAGCAGTGCATTGACTGTATTTGCAAACGGGGTAGAGGAACCTGCTGAGGTGAGGGAGATCGTTGTGCAGTCAGGTGACACCTTATGGAGCATTGCAGCTAGTCACAAGCCGGATTCCATGGACATCCGTGACTATATTCATACCGTTGCGAAGTTTAACGGACTGAATAGCCATGATATTAAATTCGGAGAGGTTCTGAGCTTACCCCTCTACTAAACTGTCATAGGGATTAGGCTTAATGTATACTCATTCTCCTTGATCTGCATTATTTAAAATGACGTATCTGTTTCTTCACAGATAATGATATAATATATCTGACTCTTTCATAATAAAGAGCTTGGTCAAGGCCGCTTTCTTGACAAGCTCTTTTTCTCATGTCACAGTTAGAAATGAACATATAAGTGGAGGTATTCAGATGGACATTGATGCATTGGTGGAGCGTATTAACGTTCTAGCGAGAAAGAATAAGACGGAGGGGTTAACGGAGCAGGAGCAGCAGGAGCGTGCTGAGCTTCGTGAAATCTATCTCAATAATATAAGAAGAAATTTCCGGCAGCAGCTGGATTCCATTGAATTTGTTGATGAAGAGCCCGGTAAAGGGAAAGGCTTAAAGCATTAAGTCTGCTTTTTAAATAAACATGAATAAAGGGGTAAGGACATGTCTCGTTCATGGGAAAGAAAAGTAAGCAAGAACCTGGCCCAGGTCAATAAACAGCGTAAGAAGCAGGGCCAGACCTCTATTGGCGGTAACGGTACAGCGGCTGATGGACACATTTTTAAGGGTCGTAAATATGTACTGCCGATTGTGCTTCTGGCCCTGGCAGGTCTGTACGCTTTGTTGGGCAGAGCTACAGCGAGCGCGGCTGGAGCAAGCGACGTTCTGAACTGGGTAGGAGTTAGTCTGTATGTGCTGCTTGCGATCATGATTTTTTTGAGAAAGCCGTTCTTGAAGGTTGGCCGAAATACGCTGTCAACGTTCAAATTCAATCGCGAACGGAAGCTATCACCTTCCGAAATTAGCAAGATTCGGCTTTTGAACGGCTCTGTCGTTATTGAGACGTCAGCAAAGGGCGGCAATTGGGTGTTTTCCCGTCTGATTAACCGATATGACACGGATGCTATGGGAAAAAGGCTGGAGGAATTCGCCAGCATGCACCAAATTGCGGTGGAGCGCGAGTAACCGACAAATTACAGAAGATTGAAGGGGAGAGGGACATGTCTACTGCTGCTGTGTTGTTTGATTTGGATGATACCCTGCTATGGGATGAGCGAAGTGTAGAAGAGGCCTTTACAGCTACCTGCAAAGCAGCTGCCGACGCTGTCTCCATTGATGCCGGGGAGCTGCTTGCAGCTGTTCGTGAAGAAGCTCGTAAGCTTTATGAAACCTATGATACATTTGCTTTTACTCAAATGATCGGCATTAATCCTTACGAAGGCTTGTGGGCGAACTTCACGGCAGGGGAACAGCCAGAGTTTCGCCGGCTGCAGGAGCTGGCGCCAGGCTACCGCAAATCGTCCTGGGACAAGGCACTGAACAGGCTCGGAGTGCAGAATGAGGAGCTGGCCGCTGCACTGGCGGAACAGTTCGCCGCGGAACGAAGAAAGCGCCCTTACGTGTACGCAGAAACGTTTGAAGTGTTGAAGTCGCTGCAAGGTAAGGTTAAGCTGCTGCTGCTGACGAACGGCAGTCCGGATTTGCAGCAAGAGAAGCTGGATGGAGTGCCTGATCTGGCTCCGTATTTTGATCACATTGTGATCTCAGGCAGCTTCGGTAAGGGTAAACCTGATCCTTCCATTTTCCTGCATGCGCTCAGCATGCTGGAGGTCGATCCACAGCGGGCTATAATGGTAGGGGATAAGCTGACAACTGACATTAAGGGCGGTAATGCGGCCGGACTGACAACCGTCTGGATTAATCGAACCGACCGTCCTAAAGATCCTGCAATCCTTCCGAATTACGAAATTCAGGATCTGAAGGAGCTGCACCCCATCTTAAATGAGCTGCAGCTTACATAAACAATCCTTATATGCTGCGCTATTGAAGTCCCGAATATGATTCGGGGCTTTTTAGCGTTCCCTTTTTACTTCGTGCCTCTAAAGCTGTGTTTCACATTCTCTCATTCAGGTAATTATACAGGTAGACCATGATGACCATGATGACCATGAGATCTAAACCTAGAGAGGAGAATTCACGATGAAGACAGCAGTGTTTGGAGCAAACGGACAAATTGGAAGAATCTTCACAGACCTCTGGATTCGAGAGCAGCATGGTGAGGTAAGAGCTTTGATACGAAGCAGTGATCAGGCAGGGTATTTTGAAGAACTCGGTGCAGATCCTGTGCTGCTTAATCTGGAGGATGATGTCAACACACTGGCGAAGGCGCTTGAAGGCTGTGAAGCAGTTGTTTTTGCTGCAGGCTCTGGAGGGGATACCGGGGCAGATATGACGCTGCTGATCGACCTCGACGGGGCGGTGAAAGCTTCCGAGGCAGCCTTGAAAGCAGGCATTGACCGGTTTGTGCTGGTGAGTGCTATGGGTGCAGGTGAACGGGAGCGCTGGAGCGACAGCATCAAGCCATATTATGTGGCCAAGCACTATGCCGATCAGGCCGTTGAATCCAGCGGACTTTCTTATACGATATTGCGTCCGGGTGCGCTGACCAATGACGAGGGCAGTGGAAACATTGAAGCGGGGCCGAGTCTTGAGCCTGGAAGTATTCCAAGAGCAGATGTTGCTGCTGCCATTGTGACTGCATTATTAGAGCCTAACACACAGGGCAAATCGTTTGAGCTGATTGAGGGCAGTACACCAATATCAGAAGCTTTATCAAAGCTCTGATTGAATACAGCAAATGAAGAATGCCTGGAGACACTTTCCTCAATTGAAGGTGGTCTCCAGGTCTTTTTATAACTCCGGCGGGTTGAATCGTCACATAATTGTAAGTCTCCCGCAATGCATCGAAGGAGAGGAATCATGTATAATGACCTTACGGATGTAGAACCGATACTAAAGCAGGTGAATTTATATGAAGAGCACTGGCACGAAGCTGTCTTTGAAAAGAAATGCTGCTCTATGGTCCGCGCTCCTGCTCGCCGCGATTGCACTGGCTGGCTGCAGTGGGGAGTCCGTCAAAGGGAGTGGCGGGGAATGGGTGCTAGAGGATCCGATCCTCATTGAATTAACTTTGAGCAAAGAGGTGGCCGCTGTCGGCGAGGCTGTGTCCATGATCGCGAAGGTCACTCAATCGGGCGAACCGGTGGATGATGCGGATACCGTAGAATTCGAAATTACGCAGGAAGGCGGAGGCATGCAGGTAAAGGTCCCGGCACAGCACTCCGGCAACGGAAATTATGAACTTCAGAAGAGGTTTACGGATACGGGTACATACCGAATTGTCTCTCACGTTACCGCGAGGGGAATGCATTCCATGCCTGTCAAGGAACTACAGGTTACCCCATAGCGCACATGCTGGTCACCGCCATACTATGAATATTGTACAATGCAAAAGCAGCAAGACCTCTGAGGCCTTGCTGCTTTTGCTGGTTCCTGATCGTTTTTACAGGCCTGGGTTAGGCACGGGTGTCGCGATCCAGCCATTGGCTTCAATGAACAAACGAACGGCTACAATTTGCTTGTTATCCATTAATGTAAAGAAGTGCGGCGTATTCTCAGGTACGGAAATAACGTCCCCCGGCTCCAATTCCACATTAAAATAACCTACATCCTCTGCACCTTTAATAATGAAAATGCCTTTACCGCCAACAATAGCGCGGATTTCATCTTCAGTATGAGTGTGAACCTCTTCAAATTTTTGCAGAAGCTCTTCCAGGTTAGGGGTAGATTCAGACAGGGTGATGACGTCCCAGATTTTATAGCCGCGGCGGGCAGCCAGATCCCGAATTTCTTCATCAAAAATATCAAGAATTCGTTTCTTGTCATCATCAGAGAGTGAAAACTGCTCCTGCAGCTCCTGTGGAAGCTTATCCATATTCCAATGCTCGTATACGACCTCTTGCGAGTTTAGGAATTGACGAACATTTTCCTCGCCGGAGATTCTTTCGTTCGTGTTGCGAATTACAATTTCAGCCATGATTATATCCCTCTTTCTCCACTTGGAATAATAAGTATTATAAGGTTTTACAAGCAGCTTGTCATCCCTTTACCTGTATTTTATATGATTGCGCCGCATAATTCACGTTATAATCATTCTTTCCTAATGAATTTAATTCTGTTACACTAAGATTTAACGTTTTACGGGGAGGGGTAGCTTTGAGTAAGCCAAGTTTACAAGATATGCTAAAAGAACGAATATTAATCCTCGATGGTGCAATGGGCACCATGATTCAGCAGGAGGACCTCTCTCCAGAGGATTTTGGTGGAGAAGAACTGGATGGCTGTAACGAAATGCTGGTGCTTGAGCGGCCGGACGTGATTCAATATATACATGAAAAATACCTCGAGGCGGGTGCAGATCTAATCGAGACCAATACCTTTGGCGCGACATCCGTGGTATTGGCCGAATACGATATCCCGCATTTAGCCAAAGAAATCAATTTGGAGGCTGCTCGCTTAGCGCGTGCTGCTGTAGATAAATATTCGACACCAGAGCGCCCGCGTTACGTAATCGGGGCCCTAGGACCCACGACGAAGACGCTGTCGGTGACCGGAGGCGTGACGTTTGCCGAGCTGATTGAGAGCTACGAAGAGCAGGTTGTAGCTCTCATTGAGGGCGGGGTTGACGCGCTGCTGCTGGAAACATCGCAGGATACGCTGAATGTTAAGGCGGGTACGATTGGCATTCGTCAGGCTTTTGAGTCATGTGGCGTTCAGCTGCCAATTATGATATCAGGTACGATTGAGCCAATGGGAACCACACTCGCCGGTCAGAATATTGAGGCCTTCTGCATTTCATTAGAGCATATACAGCCGATTTCCATCGGGCTCAACTGTGCTACGGGTCCGGAGTTTATGAGAGACCACATTCGTTCGCTGTCAGATATGTCGAGTGCGGCGATTAGCTGCTATCCAAACGCAGGACTGCCAGATGAGAATGGTCACTATCATGAGTCTCCGGAATCCTTGGCGCAAAAAATGGGTGCTTTTGCCGAAAAAGGCTGGCTGAACATTGCCGGAGGGTGCTGCGGAACGACACCGGAGCATATCCGGGCATTAAGTGAGGTAATGAGCCGCTATGCACCGCGCCCGCTGTCAGGCAGCCATCTGCCCGCGCTTTCCGGAATTGATCCCGTCTACATTGAACAGGATAACCGTCCATATATGGTCGGCGAGCGGACGAATGTGCTCGGCTCGCGGAAGTTCAAGCGTCTTATTGTAGAAGGCAAGTATGAAGAGGCCTCGGAAATAGCCAGGGCGCAGGTCAAGAACGGTGCACATATTATTGATGTCTGCGTTCAGGACCCCGATCGGGAGGAGAAGGCCGATATGATCGCGTTCCTGGAGCTTGTCGTCAAAAAGGTCAAGGTGCCCTTGATGATTGACACAACCGATCCGGAAGTGATTGATCTGGCCTTGAGCTACTCCCAGGGGAAAGCGATTATTAACTCCATTAACCTTGAGGATGGCGAAGAAAAGTTTGAGCATGTAACTCCATTGATTCATAAGTACGGTGCTGCGGTGGTCGTGGGTACCATTGACGAGAGCGGCCAGGCCATACACCGGGAGGATAAATTAAACGTTGCAAAGCGCTCCTATGAGCTCTTGGTTCATAAATACGGAATCAAGCCGGAGGATATTATTTTTGACACGCTGGTGTTCCCGGTAGGTACCGGGGATGAGCAGTATATTGGCTCGGCCAAAGAAACGATTGAAGGAATTCGTCTCATTAAAGAGGCAATGCCGGAGTGCCATACGATTCTGGGGATTAGTAATGTTTCGTTTGGCTTGCCGGAGGCGGGCAGAGAGGTGCTGAACTCGGTATTCTTATATGAATGCACGAAGGCGGGCCTCGATTATGCCATCGTCAATACCGAGAAGCTGGAGCGTTATGCTTCTATCTCCGATGAGGAGAAGCGCCTTGCGGAGGATCTGATCTACCGGACCAATGATGATACCCTTTCCGCTTTTGTAGCCGCATTCCGGAATAAGAAGGTTGAGAAGAAGGAAAAGATCTCGAACCTTTCTCTAGAAGAGCGTCTAGCATCTTACGTGGTTGAAGGCTCCAAGGAAGGCTTGATCCCGGATCTGAATGAAGCCCTCAAAAAAAGCTCACCGCTGCAAATTATCAATGGTCCCCTGATGGAAGGGATGTCCGAGGTTGGGAGACTGTTTAATAATAACGAGCTGATCGTTGCCGAGGTGCTGCAGAGTGCGGAAGTCATGAAGGCTTCAGTAGCTTATCTGGAACCATTTATGGAGAAAAACGAATCGTCAGTTAAGGGGAAAATCATGCTCGCCACAGTCAAGGGTGATGTGCATGATATTGGAAAAAATCTGGTAGAAATCATCCTTGCGAACAATGGTTACCATATTGTTAACTTGGGTATAAAAGTACCACCGGAGCAGATCATTGAAGCGTATCGCAGAGAACAGCCCGATGCAATCGGGTTATCCGGTCTGCTGGTGAAGTCGGCCCAACAGATGGTTCTGACGGCACAGGATTTAAAAACGGCGGGCATCAGCGTTCCGATCATGGTGGGCGGAGCAGCGTTAACACGCAAATTTACCCGGACGCGGATTCGTCCCGAGTACGAAGGTATGGTGTTATATGCCAAGGATGCGATGGACGGCCTTGATCTTGCCAACAAGCTGAGTGATCCGGTTAACCGTTCCAGCCTGCAGCTGCAGCTTGAACAGGAGCGCGAGGAGGATGCACAGGTCCAAACTGTAATTAAGGTAATGCCAGAGCCGGTGCGGATTAAGCGTTCTGAGGTTTCTACGGAAGCGCCGGTATACATGCCGCCGGATTTGGATCGTCATATTATTCGTAACTACCCGATTTCTCATATTCTTCCTTATGTAAACATGCAGATGCTGTTAGGTCATCACCTCGGCCTGCGGGGATCGGTAGAGCAGCTCTTGGCAGCACAGGATCCCAAAGCAGTTTCATTAAAGGAGACGGTAGACAGCATTTTTGACGAAGCGATTCGCAACGGGATTATTCAAGCACACGCTATGTACCGCTTCTTCCCGGCGCAGTCGGAGGGCAATGATATTCTCATCTATGATCCAGCGGACTCCAAAACGGTGCTTCATCGTTTTAGCTTCCCAAGGCAGCAGGTTGAGCCTTATCTGTGTTTGTCTGACTTCTTGAAGTCTACAGACAGCGGAATTATGGATTATGTCGGCTTTCTCGTCGTTACGGCCGGGCATGGGGTTAACAAGCTGTCTACGGAGTGGAAGGACAAAGGCGATTATTTGAGATCTCATGCGCTCCAGGCAGTTGCTCTGGAAACCGCAGAGGGACTGGCGGAACGTGTCCATCATATGATGCGGGATTCCTGGGGCTTCCCGGATCCGGAGGATATGACCATGAAGCGTCGACTGGGTGCTCGTTATCAAGGTATTCGCGTCTCCTTTGGATATCCGGCATGTCCGGATCTGGAGGATCAGGGACCGCTGTTCCAGCTATTGAAGCCGGAAGACATTGGTGTGGAATTGACGGAAGGCTTTATGATGGAGCCGGAAGCTTCGGTATCGGCCATGGTGTTTAGTCACCCTGAGGCTAAATATTTTAATGTGGATAAAGCTTAACATCATATGCGGTGTACAGCCGCTGGAAATCCTCCGAGTATTCGGAGGATTTCTACGGTTTACATCCCTGCATAAATAGAAGGGAGAAACGACATGGAGCTCTATTTTCTAGGGACGAACGCAGGGGTTCCTTCCTTGCAGCGTAACGTCACCTCAGTTGCCTTAAGACTGCTGGAAGAACGCGGGACCATCTGGCTGTTTGATTGCGGCGAAGGAACGCAGCATCAGATTCTCCGCTCTCCGCTGAAGCTGAGCAAGCTGGAATATATTTTTGTTACACATATGCATGGTGACCATATTTTTGGCTTGCCCGGCCTGCTATCGAGCCGTGGAGCGCAGGGAGCAGCCACCAAGGTGACTGTATTCGGACCTGTAGGAATACAGTCGTTTCTTCAAACAGCGCTGACGCTTAGTCAATCAAGAGTGAATTATCCGCTCGACATTGTGGAGCATGATGGAGGCGTATTACTCGAAGACGGTACCTTCAAGGTCGAGGCCGCCAGATTAGAGCATCGGGTAGACAGCTATGGCTACCGGATCACCGAGAAGGACCGCCCCGGCAGTCTCGATTTGGATCAGCTGCAGGCGCTTGGCCTAAAGCCCGGCCCGTTATACGGTCGTCTAAAGCGCGGGGAAAGCGTTGAGCTCCGCGAAGGGGAGATGCTGCATCCGTCTCAGGTGCTTCTGGCTCCCAAGAAGGGACGGATCGTAACGATTCTGGGGGACACTAGACCCTGCGAGAATGTGGTGCCGCTCGCCCAAGATGCCGATGTGTTGCTGCACGAGGCAACCTTCATGCATGAGCTTGCGGATACCGCGGCTGAATATTTTCACAGCACCTCGACGCAAGCCGCAGAGGCTGCGCTCCAAGCTAACGCGCGTCAGCTTCTGCTGACTCATTTCAGCTCCAGATACAAGGATGTAGAGCATCTACAGCCGCTGCTGGAGGAAGCCAAGGCGGTGTTTCCTGACACCAAGCTGGCGGAAGACTTTGCTTTATTTCCTGTCACTCGCAGGGAATAAGAAAATTATTTTCCGGGAAAGCGCAGGAAATGACAAGGGAATACATTCGATGTAGACTGTTGTCAATTGTAAGTCTGTTAGACCTGAAGCAGACATTATGATCGTTAACCTTATAAATATTTAATGGGATGAAGGAAGGGTGTGATCGTGATGAGCATACACACAACAGGGATCTTGATTGATTTGGACGGAACCTTGTATCACGGTAAGCGCCGCATTCCCGGAGCGGATCAATTCGTATCCCGGCTGAGGGAGCGTCAGCTGCCATTCCTGTTTGTGACGAACAATTCTTCACGAACTCCGGAGCAGGTTGCAGACCACCTGAAGGAAATGGGGATTGATGCTGCAGCGGATGAGGTGTGTACTTCATCTCTTGCCGCGGCGAGTTATATTTCCCGTGAATTACCGGGCGCAAAAGTGGCGATTCTGGGAGAAGAGGGACTTCACGCGGCTATCGAACAGGCTGGCCTGCAGGTTACAGAAGATCAGCCGGATTATTGTGTTCAAGGTATATACCGTTCTCTCAGCTATGATTCGCTGGCCCGTGCAGTCCAGTGGATTCACGGCGGTGCAGTATCCGTGCTGACTAATCCGGACCTGCTCCTGCCTTCGGACGATGGCCTGTCTCCTGGCGCCGGTTCACTGGGTGCAGCCATCGAAGCCGCTTCGGGCGTCAAGCCTATTGTCATTGGCAAGCCTTCGTCGATTCTGATGAACTATGCGGCTGACCGCCTGGGCATTTCACCAAGACAGGCTGTTGTGGTTGGTGATAATATGAGGACCGATATTGCGGCAGGGGCTCAGGCAGGCTGCAAGACCATACTCGTCATGACGGGAATTACGACACCGTATAATATCGAGGAGCACCGTACATCTGCAGGCGTGTCGCCAGACTACATTTGCGAAACGCTATCGCAGGCTGCCGACTTATTATGCAGCGGGGAGCTATTTACATAAAGCTGGAATGGAAAGGGAAGATGCATCATGCCGGAGCTTCCGGAAATGGAGAACTATCGCAGGCTGCTGTCAGAAGTAATCTTGAATACCCCAATTACGGATGTAACCGTTCAGCGGGAGAAATCCATTAACATGGCACCTGAGCTGTTTGCCAGTACTTTAAAAGGCTCACGCTTCATTTTTATTGAACGCAGAGGCAAATACCTCATCTTCCACTTAAGCGACGGCAAACGGCTGCTGCTGCATCTGATGCTTGGAGGATTGCTGTACTTGGGACATGGACATGAAGACAAGCCGTCCCGAAATACACAAATTGAAATTTCATTCGGGTCTGCTACGCTATACTTTATCGGATTGAGACTCGGCTATTTGCATCTGCTCTCTGCCAAAGAAAGTGATCTTGCACTGGAAGGTCTGGGCCCGGATCTGTTTAGCCGAAAGCTCACCCGGGAGCGCTTCACAGCGATTCTCCAGAGTCGCAGGGGAACCTTGAAAAGCTTGCTCGTCAATCAGCAGGCTATTGCCGGGATCGGTAACAGCTATGCGGATGAGATTGCATTTGCAGCGGGGTTGCATCCTTCAACCAAGGTTCAGCAATTGACTGAGTCCGAGATCTCCAGGCTTTATGATGCTGCAATGAGCGTATTAACTGACGCTCTGGAGGCTGGCGGTTATATGGAGCTGCCTCTATTTCAGGGAGATGAACGAACGGGCGGCTTTGACGAATCCTTCAGGATTTATGATCGCGAAGGACAGCCTTGCGTCAGATGTGGCAGCACAATTGTTAAGACAGAGCTGAGCGGTAGAAAAGTATTTTATTGTCCGGTTTGTCAGCCGTAAAGGGACATGAATTTCACACATACCACACCTAAAGTTGGCGGACACGTAAGCACTCAAGGCGGATATGCTGCCGCTGCTCGGCGAGCCTTGCAGATGGGCGGTGACGCCTTTCAATATTTCCCGAAGAACCCGCGCCGGCTGCACGTAAAAACCCCTGATTTTCACGACTGCCTGTCATGCAGAGCCTTTTGCGAGGAGCATGGACTTGTTTCTGTTGCGCACACGCCTTATCCTGTGAATATGGCTGCTGGTCTGTTAAAGGGAAAAGAGCATTACCGGCTGACTGTGGATTGTCTGATCAATGACTTGATCATTGCGGAAGCTTGCGGCTCCCTCGGAATCGTGGTGCATTTTGGTCACGGCAGCAGTCAGGATCAGCTTACTGCCTACCAGAATATGATTCGCTGCATGAATGAGGTGCTGCGTGAGTGGAACGGACAAGCCAAGCTGCTGATTGAGAACCAGGCGGGTGACCATGGCGATATGGGTATCACGCTTGAAGAATGCGTGAAGGTGAGAGAGCTGTCTTCGTCTCCGGACCAAATCGGCTTCTGTCTGGATACCTGTCATTGGTTTGCCTCCGGACAGTGGCAGGGGGAGAATACGGCTCAGCTTTTGAAGCGGGGCTCAGAGCTCGGGTATTGGGAGTCATTGGCTCTCGTTCATCTGAATGACTCCAAATACGGAGCCGGCTCCCGGAAGGATCGTCATGAGCGTGTGGGGCGCGGCAGGATTGGAAAAGAGTGTCTGCAAAGCTTGCTGCAGAGCAGGGAGCTGGCTGATAAAGTGTTTATTTTGGAAACGGAAAAAGGCGAGGACGGAACTCACCGGCAAGATATTGCCAAAGTGAGATCCTGGCTGAACTAAGGAGGGAATGACCATAATTCATGTATATTTGGATGATTGGCGTGCCTGTCCCCCAGGCTTTGCTCTCGCTAGAAACGGGGAAGAATGCCTAATGCTGCTGCGAGAGTGCAAGGTGGGTATTCTATCTCTCGATTATGAGCTGGGGCCGGATGTGATGAACGGCGGGGATGTGGCCGCGGCCATTGTACGGGAGCAGCTGTATCCGGAAGAAATTTTTCTTCACACTTCAAGTCCATCCGGACGCACGCGAATGTACGAGATGCTCTATCAGCACAAGCCTCTGGGCGTGAAGGTTCATCATGGTCCCATGCCGGCAGAGTATCTTAAGAATGCAGGGTATTCAGAAGCATGATTGCTATTTCAGAACGGGAGTTCAAGGAGCGTCTGGCCTGGCAGCAGCAGCTGCGGAAGCAGGGACGGAATGGGGTACAGCCGGTTATTGTCTTTTTACACACTCCGTTCTGTGGAACCTGCAAGGCTGCACGTAAAATGCTGGAGGTTGCAGAGGCGATGCTTCCGGACGGAATGCTGCTGGAGAGCGATGTGAATTTTCTGCCTGACCTGGTCCAGCAGCTACAAGTGCGAAGTGTGCCGGCCCTATTGGCCGTCACTGATCATGACGCAGAGCCTTACAAGATATTGTACCGGATGGGCTCGGTTCAGGATATTTTGAGTTTTGTCAGAGGAGTGATGAGATGATCTCATTGCAGCATATTCACTACAAAAGGGAAGACCGCCTGATCCTTAACGATATTTCCCTCGACATGAAGCCCGGGGAGCACTGGGTCATACTTGGCCGAAACGGCTGTGGAAAGACGACGCTGCTTGAAATGATTACAGGCTATTTTTTTCCCAGCTCTGGGCAGGTTGAGGTGCTCGGGAATCTGTATGGCCGATGTGATGTCAGAGAGGTTCGCAAGAGCATTGGTTATATCAGTCAGTCCTTGATGGAAAAGCTGTCTCTGCGTGATCCGGTATGGGAGGTTGTAGCCACGGGAGCGTATGCATTTCTTCGCTTTTATCAGCAGATTCCGGAGCAGGTGGAGAAACAGGCCCGTGAATTGCTTGATGATATGAATTTTGGTCATCTGGCTAATCATCCGCTCGGCACGTTGTCCCAAGGTGAACGTAAGAAGGTGATGCTGGCTCGTTCTCTGATGGCTGATCCTCAGCTGCTCATTATGGATGAGCCGTGTGCAGGGCTGGATCTGTATGAGCGTGAAAAAATGCTGCTTGAAATTGACCGGCTTCGTAAACGGAACGTAATGGTTGTCTATGTCACTCATCATATTGAAGAAATTGTTCCTCTGTTCACCCATGTTGCGTTAATGAAGGATGGACAGCTAGCAGGAGCTGGACGCAAAGAAGAGGTATTAAATAAAGAACTTATAAAAGCTGCTTATGATATTGATGCCGAGCTGGAATGGGACAGCGGGCGTCCGTGGATTAAAGTGAAATCTGGAGGGTAACCCCATTGCGAGACATTGAGCATGAAATTAGGAATGAACAAGCCGGTCACATGAAGCAGGTGAAGCTGGTATGTACAGCCAACCATGGCTTTGCACCTTATGCCCAGGAGGAGATTCGCCGCTTGTTCGGCAAGCTGAAAAGCACTGTGCTAATTCCGGGAGAAGTATTCATCGTTACCCTGGAAGCCGAAAGTATCGAGCAGGTGATCCGCAAAATTAAAGAAGCGTCGCTGATTTTTTTGCGGCATCTATTTCCTGTCCATCTTGAAATGAAGGCTGAAGACGCTGAAGCTGCTGCCAGAGAACTGGAGCGTTATGCACTTGGCCGGGAGGAGCTGGGCGAGAGCCGTGTAGCTCTTCAAATACGAAAAACAGCAGATAGCAGCTGGAAGGAGCATCCTTCTGCTCTTAGAGACAGGCTGCAGCAGTCGATGACTCCCCTTGCTTCAGCGTTTGCAGTTCAGCATTCGGAGTGGATTCTGTCCGTATTTGCGGCAGCTGATCATTGGTATGCAGGCGTCGCTAGACCCGAAGATCAATTGTCGGATTGGAACGGTGGGGCGATTCGATTCCAGCGGGAGGAGGGTCAAATCTCCAGAGCCAAATTCAAGCTGCTAGAAGCAGAGCATCAATTCTCGATTCCGTTTGACTCCTTCCACAATGCGCTGGATATCGGGGCAGCCCCCGGCGGCTGGACCTCGTTCCTGCTGGAGCGCGGGCTGCGAGTTACGGCAGTGGACCCTGCTCAAATGCATGACTCTTTAAAGGGACATCCGCAGCTCCGAATTCTGAACAAGAACGCTTCAGATGTGAAATTTAAAGAGCATGAGTTCGATATGCTTGTGTGTGATATGAGCTGGAGTCCCAAGCAAATGGCTAGGCTCGTGACGGACCTGCTCTATAGTCTGACTCCCGGCGGAACAGCTATTGTGACGGTGAAGCTGCTGACCAAGAAGCCAATGGCGCTGGTTACTGAAATGCTGAATTGGTTCGAGGATGCTCATATGCAGGTCCAGGGAGCCAAACAGCTGTTTCACAATCGCGATGAGATTACGCTGTATATGATTAAATACTAAATAAAAAAAACTCTTTACAAAGTTCGGCCTGGCAAGCTATAATGATTCCAAAATTAACCAATAGATCGGGAAAGCATCCTGCTCTGTTCACTGCGTTACTGCAGAGAACAGTCGGGGTGCTTTTTTTTTGTAATGTCGTAATCATGTCAGGAAATTAGGAAGGGCGAGAAGAATGCTGAAACAGCCAAGTAAGCTGAGTCCAGGCTCTGTGCTGGGTGAACGATACGAAATACTGACCCGGATTGGTGAAGGCGGTATGGGCTATGTGTATCTAGCGGATGATGCCAAGCTGCCAGGGAAGCAATGGGCGGTGAAGGAAAGCCTGCATGCAGAAGGGCAGGCAGGACATGTGCAGGCTGAGGCCGATGTGTTAATTGGACTTAATCACCCCATGCTGCCTGGGATCATAGATTTTTTCAAACCGGATCCAGATGGATATGCCTACTTGATTATGGATTATATCCATGGACAAACACTGGAGCAGTTTATTAGGGGTGAGGGTGGTCAAGTCAGCAACAGCTTTATCTTTGCAGCTGCAAATCAACTGCTGGAGGTGCTGGGTTACCTGCACCAGCAGACGCCGGCTATCATCTACCGCGACCTGAAGCCATCGAATATTATGCTGACTCCGGACCATCTAATCAGACTTGTCGATTTCGGGATTGCCAGGAGCTACAAAGGCCTTCAAGGCGAGGATACCGTCAAGCTAGGAACGATCGGATTTGCGGCTCCCGAGCAATATGGCGGAGGGGAAAGTGATGAGAGATCGGATTTGTACGGTCTGGGCGCGCTGCTGCTTTACATGCTTACTAATGGGCGGGCGAGTGAATGGAGACCTGGAATCAAATCTTTTATCCGGGAAGGTGCACCCCCAGAGATGGTCTCCATGGTTCGCCGGCTATTAGAGCAACAGCCGCAGGATCGCTACCAGTCTGCTGCAGAGGTGCTTCGAGTTCTGAGGGAAAGCCAGCACTCCGGGGGAGGCGGCTCCTCTTCCGGCCGTTTCTCTTCATTCTCCGGGAGCCTGGTGACTGCTGTACTGGGTGCTGCTCCCGGGATCGGAGTGACACACTGCTGCATTATGATGGCACATTATTTGGCGAAGAGCTTCAAGCGGGTAGCAATTGTAGAAATGGGACTCAAATCAACAGCGTTTAAGCAAATTCAAGAAATTGCAGTGGATGCATCCAGGCAGCACGAACGCAAGTTTGTCATTCAAGGTATCGATTACTGGAGGCAGGCGGCAAGAAGTGACATCATTTCACTTCTTGCAGGGAGCTATGATGCCGTTGTGCTCGATCTTGGAGCTTACCGTGACAGCGATAGGCTGGAGGAATTTTTCCGGGCGCAGATTCCGGTTGTGGTCTGTCCCTCAGCAGAATGGCGCTGGAAGGATGTGCAGGCTGTAACTCAAGCGTTGTCTCGCTACAGCCAGCCCGGAAGGGTCTATGCGCTTCCTTGTTCAGATGAAGGTGAAGCAGAGAGAATGAGCAGAAAGCTCGGAGGAAGCCAGGTCGTACCTCTGCCATTGTTGAAGGACCCTTTTCAATATACAGACACTACCCGTCAGGCTATGGATCAAATCTATGCTGCGGTTATTCCTGCAGGGACCAGAAGGCCGTGGTTCTCATTTGCAAAACGATGGATGCATTAGAAGGAGGTAGATTCAGCACATGCCAATATTAACTGCCCGAAACCGAAGACTGCTGCTAGCGGGGCTGACTGGCGCCGGGGTTACTGCTTTTTTCGCTGCGGGAGGCTTATATTTTGCGCAAGATCATTTCCAAAGCCAGTATCGTGAGGAGAAGCAGCAATATTTAGATCAGATTGAGGAACTGCAAGTTTCGGCTTCGGCCGGCGGACAAGGCATGAAGACCTTGTGGGTGCCGGATCAGGATGTTCCTGCAGGAGAGCTGCTAAGTATGAAGAAGATGAAGCAGGTTCAGGTTCCGGCTGAAATGCTGCCTGAAAATGTGCCGGCGTCCCTGGAGGAGCTTCAGGGAAAAGGAGCCAAGATCGAGCTTCGGAAAGGAACACCCATCACGCTGTCTATGCTGTTTGATCAGGAGATGACACCCGATGATCTCCGGCACCGGGAGCTGAAATCGGTGTGGCTGCCCAGCAACCTCAAGCTGCAGGATCAGATAGACATTCGTATTCAATTTCCGACGGGACAGGATTTTATCGTTCTTGCCAAGAAAAAAGTGGATCGCTTGGCTGCGCCTGCTTTTTGGACGACGTTGAATGAAGAAGAGATCTTACTGCTATCCAGTGCGATGGTGGATGCCTATCTGAATGGTGCCTCGCTGTACGCTCTGACCTACGTTGAGCCTGGAATTCAGGATCGGGCCATTCCCAATTACCCGCCTAACGTAAAAGTGAATTCTCTCATTAGAAGTGACCCTAACATTATTAGGGCAGCGGAGAGAGCTTTAGAAGTCTCTATAAGGCAGGCTCTGGAGAAGGATCTGGCACAGCTGAATACAGGTGACAGCCCGAGCAGCTACGGCAGTAGTTTTGGCAGCAGCTCTAGTATCAGAAATGACAGCGGTAGCAGCGGGACTCAGGATTTTGCTACCTGGATTCCGGCGGGTGGACCGTCGCAGCCTGATTTAGGAACGGGTACCCTGCCGAGTAATGAGTTCATGCAGGAGCGTGCAGATCAGGAAACTGAGTCTAGTCGTATACTGGGAGCCCCTCATGCAGGGCAAGCCTCCGGTTCTACGGAGAAGGAAGCTGATCTGATATTTTCAGCTCCATAAATGAAGCTAAGGAGGACTTATTGTTGTGAAAACATGGATATTTGCAGGTGTGAGTGAAAAAAACGATTTTCTGCTCTATATGGCTAAAGTGCTTAGCTGCAGCGGTTATCGGGTGCTCCTGGTAGATGGGACTTTACAACACAATTATGCCCATCACATTGGGGCGGCAGGGCAAGATCAAGGCATTTATGAATTTAGCGGCTTTGATGTTGCGTGTTACTTCCGGCACGGGGAGGATCTGATGACTTGGCTGAACCACTCGGAGGAAGAAGCATATGATTATTGGCTATGGGATGTTGGAAGTTTAGATTATATTCTAGATCATCGTTGGAAGGAGGCGGACGCATGCGTATGGTGCAGCAGCTTCAGCCTTACCAATCTGTTGAGCGATCAACGGTGGCTGAACGAGCTCTCAAGAAGCAGCGCATGGAGCAGCGAAATCGCCTTTCACCAGCTGTATTTAAACGTTATCGAAGATAGAACTGCAGATTCCTATATTACAAGCATTATGAGCCAGGTGTCAGTGCACTGGCTGGCTGATCCAATCCGCATTCCCTGGGATGAGACCGCAGCAGCACTAAAAATTGATAACGAGCACACCTCCCGGCTGCGAATCAAGCCGCTAAGCCGCAGATACAAGCGGGCATTAGCTCAATTTATTCAAAGATTGAGCGATATGGAGGATCACCATATTCATAAAGCATTCAAGCAGGCGGGAAGGAGAAGAGCATGAGCTTGATTACCGTTTGGAGTCCGTTGCCAAGTGGCAGCGGGAGTACGATCCTGGCTGCTTGCCTGCCGGCGATGCTCTGTACAGCCTATCCATCCAGCTGCTTGCTGCTGCATGGTGGTGCTTTAGGTGACAGGGTTGAAGCAGGCTTGCTGCCATTTAATAAGCTAGAGGGCTTTAGGACTGAAGAAGAGGACTCAGGTATGAGGGCACTTCAGCGAATGTACCTAAGCGGCCGACTGGATTCACGGAACATTAAGGATTACACCGCCTCATTAATACCGGGCAAGCTGGATCTGATCAGGGGCGATCAGGATGGGGAATCGGGCTCTTACGGAGCGATTCAATTATTGCAATACAGCGGCATCCTTACAGCGGCGCTGGGTGGTTATGATGTTGTCATAGCCGATGCTGGTAATGGCTTGCCGAATGCTTTAGACATGGAGCTTATATCAAGATCTGATTTGTTAATTATTGGACTGAACCAAAACCTTCATGCGATCGATCAGTGCTTTAGAGATCAGCTTCCGGCAATGGTTGAGCATGTCAAACAGTATTGTTTCGTTACAGGTAAATACGATGCTTCAAGTCACGCCTCATTGCTAAATATGAAGCGCAGGTATGGAGTGAAATCGTGGGCTGGCACCATACCCTACTGTACGGAAATACAGGATGCCTGGAATTCTAGAAACCTGCTAGCAGCGATGCTTCGGAGTGGTGGTGTGATGCGGAGAAGCCGTACACCATTCGGAGAAGCTGTGACAGTCATAGCTGCACATGTCGCTAAACAGCTGGGTCTGCCGGGTGCCGCCGCAGAAGGGAAGGGTGCTTGATGCATGGGGAGTGGTTACGAAACGCTCTGGCGATGGCGGCGGTCATTGTGCTGCTCTTGATTTACATGTTCATTCGTGTTTCTTCCAAAACATTCAAGAGCCGTACACCTGAACAGGGGGCCGCCACATATACGCTGGATTCATTGACGGATGGAGTGAAAGAGCAGCTTCATCAGCTGACTCATGGACAGCTGGCAGACCTGGGACTCCACGATGTAGAGTACCGTAAAAGGCTGAATAAGCAAAATGAGCTCAAAAGGGCGCTGAAAGGCTGCGTAACCGGTGATATTTCTGACAAGCAGTATGTTAAATCTTTTATCCGTGAGCTGTTAAGAACCAAACTGCGCCTGGACGAGCAGGCTATGAACTTGATCATTCCATTCGATCATCACAAACAGCTAACCTCAGCAGATAAATTCGATATTATCCTTTTTCTATTCAAGCAAGAGCATCAGGATGACGCACTTTCCAGATTGCTGGAGAAATATGAATTAGCAGTCCCGAGAGTGCTGGAGGGTTATGGGGAGGACCCTGTCTACGCAGTCAATGCTGCAGATATTGATTTGATTTACGAGCATGAAATACGAATGCTGACGGCAGGTGAGAAGCTGGATCTCATTGTACAGCGGTTATATCAGCATTACAAAGGCTTTTCGGTCATTGATGAGCTTCGAGAGCAGCGTATTGATGGAATCAGTGGAGGTGTAAGCGGTGTAGTCGGCAGACTGCTGCAGAGTCCGATTCAGGATTCTTATCGTTTGGATGAGATCCCGATGTCCACGGAGCGGGAGAGTATCTGGCTGTTCTACAAAGGTGTGTCTATCCATTTAAGCTTTCTGTCTTTTGACCAGCCTAATGAGCTGCGCCGGGTATGTCAGAACATTTATAAATTCAACCATCCCGGTCAGCTAACCGAGGCAGTAGGCTACAAAGTCAATGAAATGAAGGACGGCTCCAGAGTCGTTGTCGTTCGTCCACCTTTCTCAGAGGGCTGGGCTTTCTTCGTACGGAAGTTTGATGTCCAGAAGGCTACGCTTGCGCAATTGATTCAGGGTGATAATGCGGAGATGGCGGTAAAGCTGCTAGCGTTTCTAATGAAGGGCAGCCGAATCACAGCGGTCACCGGATCGCAGGGCTCTGGTAAAACAACATTGCTCATGGCTATGATTCAGCATATTTACGCGACCTATCCCATTCGGGTGCAGGAGATGTCCTTTGAGCTACAGCTGCGAAAGCTGTACAGCCGGCGAAATATCTTGAGCTTCCGGGAGACAGCTCATATCTCAGGACAGCAGGGCCTGGACTTGCAGAAAAAGACAGATGGCACAGTCAACATTCTCGGGGAGGTTGCCAGCGATGAGGTTGCAGCATGGATGATTCAGATGTCACAGGTAGCGAGTTTGTTTACCGTGTTCACTCATCATGCCAAGACATTCCCTGATTTGATCTTATCGCTGCGCAATTCCCTGCTAAAGTGCGGCATATTCCAGCAGGAGCAGCTGGCGGAGGAGCAGGTGGTTCAGGTGGTTCACTTTGACGTTCATCTGAAGCGCACCCATGATGGCCGTCGGTTTATTGAACGGGTGACAGAATGTCTTCCCGGTGAGCCGGACACCCACGGCATAGTAAAAGCAGGGTCATCCCGTAATGTGCTGGAGTATCGCGATGGAGCCTATCACGCGGTGAATCCGCTGTCGCGGCGCTCTATTCAGGATATGGAGCAGCAAATGCAGCCACAGGATCTTGAGGCGTTCAGGGCTTTTGTGCTGAATGCATGGGGGGAATCCGCTTGAGCCAGCAGCTGCTAATCGGCATTTTGGTATGCTCTCTTGTCATCTGCGTTATTCTGACGATAGCTTCTGTCCGTATTCAGCGCCGCTATGAGGTGCTATATGGCATGAACAGCAAGACGTTGGGCCCGGGCGGCTCTCTGAAGGATGTTAGGCTCAAGCTGAAGCAATGGCTGCAATCCTTGTATCTTGCTGCGATCAACATCCCTGGGATCTCTAACTATGTAAGAAGGATCCGAAGAAAGATCAAGCTGCTTCATCCGTATGACGAGGTTGCTTTAAGATACGAGACGATGAAGCTTATTCTACTTGTCATTACGGCGTCTACTCTCTCCGGAGCCTTACTGTTCATGCATAATCCCGGTCCGGTCTTTATCATAACTTCAGTGCTGGCTGCGGTCATTATCCATCATTTAATGATTGATTTATTTCTCCACCGCCTGGAGCTGAAGCTGATGCATCAAACGGTAGAGCTGTTCTCCTCAGTCAGGCATCATTACCAGCAGCACGGTATGGTGGAAGAAGCGATCTACGAAGCAGCAACGACTTCAGGTCATGAAATTTCTATCCATGGACACCGCATACATCAGGCATTAATTTCCCGGGATGCAGAGGAAGAGCTCAATCATATATACAATACCTCACCGAATCGGTATATTCAGGCTTTCGCGGGTATTTCGCATTTAGTGCTTGAGCTTGGAGATCACGAGGATAAGAGCCATTCCGTATTTTTGAAGGGATTAAGCAGCCTGACTAAAGAGCTGCATCTAGATATTTTAAAAAGACAACGCCTTGATTACCTGCTGAAAGGCCTGCATGCTATTGCGCTGGTTCCGGTATTTTTCACCTCTCCCATTGAGCAATGGGCTCGAGCCAGCTTTCCGGCTATGGATGTCTTTTATATGAGCAAGCTCGGTATTCTGACCAAGCTATCCGTATACGTTGTTATTTTAGCTGCCTATATTCTGCTTCAAAAATTGTACTTGAATGATGAAGAAGAGGTTAAAGTCGGGTTTCGAAAAAAAAATTGGGGTGCCAGCCTGCTCCGAAATGTGATCATTTACCGTATAGTGATCGCCTTGCTCCCTTCTCCCGGAACACCTAAATATGAACAGCGAACTGGGCTCTTAAAAGACAGCAGCCGCCGTATTCATTTGGAAGTGTTCTATTTAAGGCGGCTTCTCTTAGCTCTGGGAATAACCTCAAGTATGCTGGTCATATTTATATCTCTTCATCTATTTGCAAAGCATCAGCTTCTCCATGGTCAGTCTGTAGAGGCAGGCTGGTTCGGACGGGGGAATCCGGAGGTCACTCTTTCCGGGAACACCATCAGAGTCAGTGATTCAGAAATTATGGCCGCCATGCTAGGTAACGACAAAGTGGAGGCAGACCAGCTCATTGACTGGATTTCTAAGGCGTCAGAAGGACGATGGAGCAAAGACCAGCTGCGAGAGACCGCAATGAGAGTACAGGATAAGCTGAATCGGTATCAGCATGAATATTTGAAATGGTGGGAGGTTCTTCTTGCTGCCGCCGCAGGCTACGCCGGTGCTTATTTTCCGCTAGGGCTGCTCTACTTTCATCGTAAGGTTCGAAGAATGGAGATGAAGCACGAGGTGTATCAGCTATACACCGTCATATCAGTGCTCAGGGATATGAAGCGGATTTCGGTCGAGGAATTGCTGGAGTGGCTCAGCCGGTTCAGCGTGATTTTCAAAATTCCAATCCAAAAGGCCGTGCTGCATTACGAGCATGGTGCCGAGCTTGCGCTGCATGAGCTGAGGGACGAAGTATGGTTTGCTGATTTTCGCCGGCTGGTGGACAAGCTGCTGCTCGCCGAAGAGAAGGTGTCGATCTCTGAAGCTTTTGATGACCTGGACGGGGAAATGAGCTTTATGTTTGAGCAGCGCCGACAAGAGTATGAGGTCATGATCGAAACCAAGGCAGCGTGGGGCCGGATGATCGGCTTTGCACCGATGTATGCATTAGTGTTTCTTTATCTGGTTATCCCTTTGATCGGGATGAGCTTTGCCCAGATGAATGATTATTACGAACAAATTCAAAACATTTAAATGTTGAGAGGACGATACCTATGAATAATGCTTCATCGGCTTTAAAAGTAGCGGCTGGTATTTTTTTAACGATTGCCTTGATCACGATTGTTGTCATTTTGTTTATTTCAGCCCAGGAAGCCACGAAGACAGCGCAGAACAATTTCTCGGACATCCAGACTGAGCTCTCTCAGGCTGCATTTACCGTATATGACGGGACCACGATCAGCGGGTCACAGGTGACAAATGCGCTGCGTAAATATAAAGATAAGGATCAGTTCGGCATTATGATTATGACAGGAAAGAACCCGGGCGGACAGTGGTACGGTAATGTGCTTCGAAACGATGGCTCTGTCGATTCACCGGATATTAGACAAGGTGTCATTACGGAAACCTGGAATGAACGAAGTGCGGAGTATGTGAACCCGAGCGGGAAATTTAAAGCGACGATTGTCAAGGATCATTCCAATGTGATCCGGGGCATTATTTTTGCTCAATAAGTGATGACTAACCAGACCCTTGGTATGCTGGAGGTGGCTGCTTACGCCGCTATGTTTATCGCTGCCTGCAGCCTGGCCTTCAATCTTCAGCAGGAAATTGGTACAACGCAAAAGTCTTATTATGAAGCCAGGTTTATGCAAAAGAAAAATCTTACCGCCTATGAGATCCATGACGCTGGAGCACCACGATCAGCCTTATTGAAGTTAACCAGTGCACAGGTATATTATATGCTGACGCATGCCGAAGAAGCTTACCTGATTGAGCTCGAAGGACATAGCTTTGTCTCTGGCAGACAAGCAGCCTCCCCAGTGATTCTCCAGAATCTAGCTGATAATGCCATGTATGAGGCTGAGTATGAGTACGACGCTGAGGGCAGGGTTAAGCTGATCAAATTGAGTAAGGAATAAGGAGAAAGCCATGGTAAATTCATTAACCAAATGGTTCGCCGCTTTGCTGGCGGTGCTTCTCCTGAATATTGTGCCCGCATGGGAGGGGGCGCGGAGACAGGAGGATTTGTCGCGGCTGATGATTATGCAGACCACTGTAAAGTTTGTGGACCATGTCAGGACGAAGGGGTATGTAACACCGGGAATGTACAATGATTTTCTGCAGGAGCTGTCAAATTCAGGAGGCGCTATGCAAGTGGAGCTGGAGCATGAGCACAAGAGGTATCACCCGGAATATGGTGACCCGGCGGACCCAGGAACCTTTCTCCAGTCTTTTGCCGTGGTGTATGATGGCTATTATAACGAGGAAATACTTGGCGTCCTGTTCCCGAATCAGGCAATGGATCTGGACGCTCCTGAACGCACCTACAAATTGACATCCGGGGATCGTTTCTCAATTCAGGTATACAGAAGCAGCAGCAGTCCCTATGGCCTTCTTTCCAACTTCATATATGGAGCATCCTCTGACGCTGAACCCGGATACCATTATGGCGGGGTGGTGCTGAATGAAGATTACTGATTTTGCAATTTTGTTCACTGCTGTGTTTGCCCCTTTTTTTCTTGGCCTGAGTCTCCAGGGACATGAGCTGGAAGAGACAGCTTATCTAGAAATGAAATACAATGCTGCCTTGAAAGCTGCTGTTCAAGATGCTGGCTACATGCTCCATGACAATGCGGAGCCACAGTATGAAGCTGGCTACGAGTCACTTAAAACTCTGAAGATTAATAAAGAGAAAGCCTTAGATACATTTAGTCAAACCTTGTACAGAAATTTCGGCATTCATGAGGATGTATTGGCTCAGGGTGCGCTTTGGACGTATATTCCTGCCGTTGCAGTTATAGATGATGACGGGTTTTACATTTACTCTACAGAGTTAATTCCATCTGCTGCAGGCGAGACCCTGCTTAAACAGGTTTGGTCTAGCAAAATTCCTTTTGCGTATACGGATGATCACGGCAATTATATTCAATTTACGCTTGATCGTCAGGTGAAGGCATATCAGGCCGGCAGCGGCATTTTATACGAAGGCATGCAGGATGAGCTGATTGGTCAGAGCAGCATCCCATTGCTGAATGATTCTGTTCAATTCGAAGCTGTTCGCCGTACTACGATTGTTCATACTCTGCAAAGCTCTCTAGCTTCCTTAATCGCCAGACATAATGAGGCAGCGAGATCCTATGGGATCACGTATCAGTTTACACTTCCGCTTCTTTCCGAGGAGGATTGGCTGAATACGATCGACGATATCGGTGTGATGGCTTTTATTCAAGGGTTGCCGCTCGGGAGCGGCTACTTCAACAATTATGCATTCGGAGGCGGAAGACTGATCAAGAAGCCTGTATATTTCGGTACGAGTGATCCTGTTTATGGCCAAAGGCTGTTTTACAGGGACAGCTGCATTGTCCCCTATTCACCTCAAGAGGTATTCTTCTCTCGAAAAGCGGCTGCAAAGGCAGGCTACAAGGAAGTGGATTGTACCTCTTCTATCATTCCTTGACAAAAATACAGTTTCAGCTTAGCTTCTCTCTGTGATACAATAAATTCTTGATTGCGAGCCGATACAATGCCGCTATTCAAGGGCTTATTCCATATAGACAGGAGTTACCTAAAGATATGAGCTTATTGACTGTTGAAGACGTATCCCATAATTTCGGAGATCGTGTACTATTCAAAAATGTTTCCTTCCGGCTGCTGGCCGGTGAACATGTCGGGCTGGTAGGTGCCAACGGCGTCGGTAAATCGACGTTGATGAACATTTTAACAGGCCAGCTGCTGAAGGACAGCGGTAAAGTAGAATGGACGCCAAAGCTGCGCTACGGCTACCTGGATCAGCATACCAAGCTGACGCCGGGCAAGACCATCCGCGACGTCTTGAAGGACGCATTTCTGCCGCTGCTGGAGCTGGAGCAAGAGATGATGAAGATCACCGACCGCATGGGTGAGGCATCTCCGGAAGAACTGGAGCTGTTGCTGGAGCAGATGGGTGAAATACAGGAGCAGCTGGAGATTGGCGACTTCTACTTGCTTGATGTAAAGGTCGAGGAAATGGCAAATGGCCTTGGGCTGTCCGTAATAGGACTTGATCGCGATGTGGCAAGCCTGAGCGGCGGGCAGCGTACGAAGGTTCTGCTGGCCAAGCTGCTGCTTGAGAAGCCGAATGTGCTGCTGCTGGACGAGCCAACGAACTATCTGGATGTAGAGCACATCGAATGGCTGACTCAATATTTGAAGGATTATCCGTACGCGTTCATACTTATTTCTCATGATACTGAATTTATGAATCAGGTTGTCAATGTGATCTATCATTTAGAATTTGCGAAGCTGACAAGATACACGGCGAATTACGAGAAATTCCTGGAAATGGCGGATATCAACAAGAATCAGCACATTGACGCTTATGAGAAGCAGCAGGAGTTCATTAAGAAGCAAGAAGATTTTATTCAGCGAAATAAGGCGAGATACTCAACCTCAGGCCGTGCCAAGAGCCGGGAGAAGCAGCTGAATCGTCTGGAGCGCATTGATCGTCCGGAGGAAGCGGCCAAGCCGGTGTTCCAGTTTAAAGAATCCCGGGCAAGCGGCAAGACCGTCTTTGAAGGCATTGATTTTGAGATCGGCTACGATCGTCCGCTGCTTCCAAAGATGTCGATTACGATTGAGCGCGGCGAGAAAATTGCAATTGTTGGCTGCAACGGCGTCGGTAAGTCAACTCTGCTTAAGACGATTTTGGGTAAGATCAAGCCCTTCAGCGGCAAGACCTATCAAGGTGATTTTCTTGAGCCGGCTTATTTCGAGCAGGAGGTTCGGGCCGGAAATCTGACGCCAATAGATGAGGTCTGGAACGAGTTTTCACATCTGAATCAGCATGAGGTTCGTGCCCATCTAGCCCGTTGCGGTTTAAAGAATGAGCACATTACACGTCCGATGAAGGCGCTCAGCGGCGGTGAACAAGCGAAGGTAAGATTGTGTAAGCTGCTGATGCGGGAGAGCAACTGGATTTTGTTTGACGAGCCGACCAATCATTTGGATGTCGCGGCCAAAGAAGAGCTGAGAAGAGCGCTCAAGGAATATAAAGGCACCGTACTGCTCGTCTCGCACGAGCCGGAGTTCTATGAGGATTGGGTCACCAAGACCTGGAATGTTGAGGATTGGTCTCATCGTTCTTAGAATAATCAAGCTGTAGATATGCTGAGCCACTCTTCGGAGTGGTTTTTTCTTTATAACCAATCAGTTCAGAGTGGATGATATCGTGTGGTTAAAGCATAAGCCCCCTTGCTCCTTGGCAAGCTATGAATTGAGAGTTCAAGATGAAATGAGAAGGCGGTGCGCACTGTGACGGGAGAGGTGCTATGGATTGTGTCTCACGCGGAGCGCAGGCTATGCATTGAAGAATGGCTTCAAGAAGCTGGATATGAAGTCCTTGTTGCACAGCAGCTGTCCACAGCGTTCATCCAGGCTGCACAAGCATCTGTTGATTTAATCATTCTCGACAGCTTGCAGGAGCAGGCGAATCTGATCGCGTTGATCCACGAGCTTCATGCCTTGAGGGAAGGAGTCCCGATCGTGATTTATGGAACTGGCAGTACAGTTGAGGCTGCGGATGTGTTAGAAGCTGGAGCTAATGACTATATCTTTGAATATGCAGATCAAAGAGAGTTTATCGCGCGAGTACGGAACATGATCACGTTGTTTCGAAGCAAAGCCTCATCTGCTGCTGTCAATGATAATGGGCTTATCAAGATTGGCGATTTATGCATTAATGCTCAAACACGCCATGTCAAGCGAGCGGGAAAAACCATTGAATTGACAAGAAAAGAATATGATCTTCTGCTATATTTGGCTGTCCGGAAGGACGAGGTTTGTTTACGAGAGGATATCTTAGGACAGGTATGGAATTTTGATTTTCATACAGGAACAAATGTGGTTGATGTGTACATTCTTCATTTGCGCGAGAAAATGGACAAGGGTCATAAGTGGAAGCTAATACGCACGGTGCGCGGAGCGGGATACCTTCTTCAGAGCCCCGTCACTTCATAGCGCCAATGACCACATGGGTTGGAATATGAAAAGGCCGCCTCCCAGCAGCTTACTGCAAGAGAGACGGCCTATAAGGCGATGAATCCAATTCGATTTATAGCACGCGGCGTGCTTTCACATATGTCTTGCTCCAATGCCCTGAAGTTAGGGAAGAAACCATAACGCCAGGCTTGCCGTACGTGTGAAGGAATTTGCCGCTGCCAATATAAACGCCAACATGCGTTACATTTTTGCCTGTAGAGCGGCTGCCACTGGAGAAAAAGACCAGATCACCTGTCCGCAGATTGGATTTGGATACGTAGGTACCCACCTTGGATTGAGCCGCAGAAGTACGCGGCAGGTAAACGCCGTATTTTTTGAAAATATGCTTCATCAGAGACGAGCAGTCGAACACTCTAGTTGTGCTTGTGGAAGCGCCAAATTGATAAGGAGTACCCATAAATTGTTTGCCGTAATTGACGACCTTCTTGGCCGTGGAATAACTGGAGCTTACAGCCGCTTCAGCTTGTCCGACAGGACCTGCTGCCAGCAGAGTACCAAAGCCCACCGATGCGCTAAGGCTGACAATAATCGCTTTTTTGACCCAAGTATGTTTGTTCATGTTGTAATTACCTCCAAAGGGTTTATTGTTTTGCCGATGAACCGAGTATAACAGATATGAAACTATACATATTTTTCCTTTCCCTGCAAAAAGCTTACTGTTACTGCATTGAAAGCGATTTATTAAAAGTTGATTAAAAGTTACAAATCTTTAAAAATAATGATTGTAAAAGAAATAAAAAGAGCCACAACCCCTTATCATATAAGGGATTGCAGCTCGGAGACTATGAATTTATTAAGTTACAAAAAAGTAATAACTATGCGTCCTTGCTCTGAATAATCAGCAGCAGACCACTCTCAATACTGACATGTCCCACCTTATCTAAGAAACGGTTGCTAATTCCGAGGGATTGTCCGAGCTTAACGGTCGCATTGTGAAGAGGATACTGAAACCCTTCTAAATGAATGCCAGTGACCTCATGAGTAATTGGTAAAATAGATACGTAGGTATAGCCTCGATCCACGAGCGAGCAGGAGGAGCCGGTTAATGTAATGAAATTATGCAGATCCAGGATGGAGCAGTCGATGTGATGCTGGACCCCGCGAACGAGCATCTGAATATTGGCAAGCGTGTGATCCATTCGGGTTCCCGTGCCTCCAATTATCAGAATCTGTTTAGGGCTGCGGTCAATAGCCAGGTTGAAGGCCATCTCGGTATCCGTTAAATCCTTAGAGATGGGATCACAGCTCCATACCTCACCGCTGTTCTTCTGGATCACCATCATTTCCTCTCTCGTCACAGAGTCAAAATCACCAAGAGCGATATGAGGTGTCAAGCCGTGCTCAATTAAATAGAGAGCGCCGCGGTCAGCGCCTATCAGAAAATCATCGTCTTCAATGTGCTCCAGTAAAGCAGGAGACATTTGGCCGCCGGTGACGATTACAATTCGGTCCGAGCTCATGTTATACCCTCCAATGTACGATCAATGTATCGGAAGCTGTCGTATTATACAGTATAAAGAAGTTTTTCATCTTGCACAATTGAATCGGCGGCGGATAAAATGGAAGAGCGATGTGAGGATGATGAGAGAAAGCGGGATGAAGGATTTTGGACATGCACGTTTTTGAGTGGTTCAGCATTATCGGTACGGTTGCTTTTGCGATGTCCGGCGCATTTGTAGCGATGGAAGAGGATTATGACATTTTGGGGATTGTGGTGCTGGGCCTTGTAACTGCCTTTGGCGGCGGTGTGGTCCGAAATGTATTAATCGGGGTTCCAGTTACGACCTTATGGAGCCAAGGTGATCTTATTCTGCTGGCCATCATTTCAGTTTTTGTTGCTTTTGTGCTGCCGATGGCTTGGATCAAGCATTGGAAGCGGACCGAGGCTCTTTTTGATGCTATTGGATTATCAGCTTTTGCGGTACAAGGCGGCATTTATGCCACGCAAATGAATCATCCGCTTAGTGCGGTCGTCGTTGCCGCGGCTTTGACCGGAATTGGCGGCGGAATTATCCGCGACCTGCTTGCAGGACGCAAGCCGCTCGTGCTTCGAGATGAGATTTATGCCGTCTGGGCGATGGCCGCGGGAGCAGCCATCGGCCTGGGACTGACCCAGTCCACATGGCAGCTGCTGCTGTTATTTCTGCTCGTTATTGTGTTTCGTATGCTTTCTGTACATTACAAATGGCGCTTGCCAAGAAGGCTGCTTCAGGCAGAATCGGCACCGACCGGTAAGGATACAGCCGCTTAGCTTTGGAATAAAGCTTGAGAGGGTAATCAGTAATAATGAAAGAAAGGATGAGGACCATGATCACAGTGCTATTCGTATGTCTCGGGAACATTTGCCGCTCGCCCATGGCGGAGGCCGTGTTCCGTCACAAGGTGAATCAAAGAGGACTGAGTGAGCAGATTGAAGTAGATTCAGCTGGAACAGGAGATTGGCATATCGGCAAAATACCTCATGAGGGCACGCGCAAGCTGCTGGACAGCTGGAGAATCAGCTATGAGGGCATGAGTGCAAGGCAGGTGCAGCATGAGGACTTGTCCGACTTTGATTATGTTATTGCAATGGATAACACAAACGCCGAGAATCTTAGCGCTCTGCCTGGAGGTTCGGAGGCGGACATTCTCAAATTTATGGACCTGCTTCCGGAAGAGAAGCTGAGAGAAGTGCCAGACCCGTACTTTACAGGAAACTTTGAAGAGGTTTATCGCCTGATCGATTCAGGCTGTGATGTATTGCTGGACAGAATTGTGAATGAAAAGTTATAATCATGTTCGTGTAAAGGGATGCGGCAGCATTCCTCATTAGTTCTTATTGAAAGCGGAATCATGAATAAGTTGAGAGCATCAGCTACTAAAAAAAGATGAACAAGGCACATTGAGAAAGAATGCGCACGCTGTTCATCTTTTTTGCAAGGATTTGTATAGTGGAGCCTTTATTGAAGGAAGTATTTCAAAGCCGCCGGCAGCTCCTGCTGCCAAAAGCCCCAAATATGACGGCCGTCCTTCTCTTCATAATGGACTGTAGCACCCCGTTCCTCTAATAAATCCCGCGTGTTCCGATTGAGCTCAACAAAATTGTATACGCCCGTATCCGTGGTGTAGCTGTCCTCCTGCAGTCCGACAATCATAAAGATATTTAGCCAGGATAGATCGGTTTCGAGTGCCGTATGATGCTGCGTCTGCTCGTAATAGGCGCCGGACAAGCTGATAATTTGTTGAAAGAGCTCGGGATAGGAAAGCGCGAGATGCAGTGACACGCTGCCTCCAAGTGAGTCTCCGGCAAGCACACGCTGAGAGGGCTCGGGCCGCACAGGATATTTCCCTTCTATATAGGGAACAATTTCTTCGGCGAAGCACGACAAATAATGGTCAAACCGGTTGCCAAATGGCGCATACTCCTCGGTCCGGACTTTGGTATTCACTTCCACGCCGATAATGATGAATGGCTCAATTCCTTCTTCAAGTATAAGCTGGTTAGCCCAGGTTGCGATTCGCCCGAAATTGAAAAATTCCTCGCCATCCTGGCAGTAGACAGCACGGTAGCTGAGCTTGGGATCATAGCCTGGAGGCAGATAAATCCGCAGGGCTCTGGATTCCTTTAAATGAGCGCTCTGAATCTCTTCCTTGACAATGGTACGCTTCAATAAAGAACGGTCTGTCATATTTCGTCACCTTTCGAGGGTAAGTTTTTGAAAAGATGTCCACAATAAGTTAAGATTAACCTGCAGCCAGGAAAAAAGAAATGGAAACCCCGTTAACTGTTAAACTGTTATACTAATTATCTTAACCTGTTACATATACAAAGTGAATTAAATTCACTTTTGTTCAGTAATTCTTTGACGAACATAGTGAAACAGGTGTATAATAATTCTATAACAGCGGAACTTGATATTCAAATATTTATTGAGGTGAAAAAAATGACCAAGGTTCCTTACGAAGTATATTCCGAGGAAGTTGAAGCGCTATCCGTACTTTCTCCGGAAGGCGAGATTGTAAACCAGGATCTGATGCCTGAGCTTACCGATGAGCAGTTGAAGGAAATTATGTACCGCATGGTATTTACCCGCACCTGGGATGACCGCGCCGTTAACCTCGGCCGCCAAGGACGTCTCGGGTTTTACGCGCCTGTATCCGGTCAAGAAGCTACGATGGTCGGCAGTGTGTACGCTCTGGATAAAGAAGATTTTGTATGTCCGGGCTACCGTGATATGCCGCAGATCGTCTGGCATGGACTTCCGCTTTACCAAGCATTTCTGTACTCCCGTGGACATCAGCATGGCGGCCAGATTCCAGATGGCGTAAACGTTCTGATGCCGCAGATCATTATCGGCGCACAGATTCTGCATGCTATGGGGATTGCCATGGGCTATAAGCTGAAGAAGCAGAAGCAGGTTGTTATTACTTATACCGGTGATGGCGGCTCCTCTGAAGGCGACTTCTACGAGGGCTTGAACTTTGCAGGCGTATATAAGCTTCCAACCATTTTCTTCGTTCAAAACAACGGCTATGCTATCACAACTCCGTTCTCTAAACAGACGGCTGCATTGTCCATCGCGCACAAGGCTGTAGCTGCCGGCATCAAGGGTGTTAAGGTAGACGGTATGGACGTGCTGGCTGTCATTAAAGCTGTTCGTGACGCTGCTGAGCGCGGCCGCAACGGTGAAGGTGCGACGCTGATCGAGGCTGTCACTTACCGTTTCCGTCCTCACTCCATGTCTGACGATGCTTCGAAGTATCGGAGCAAAGAAGAAGAAGCAGAGTGGAACGCGAAGGATCCGATCGTTCGTATGGCTAAATTCCTGGAGAAGAAGGGACTTTGGTCAGAAGAAGATACGGCTCGTGTGAAGGAAGAAGCGAAGGCAACGGTGAATGAACAGATCAAGAAGGCGGAGAAGACCGAGAAAATGACGGTTTCGGGCCTGATCGACAGCATGTTCGAGCAAACACCGAAGCACCTGGAAGAGCAAAAGGCTGATTTCCAATAAGATTATGCAGCTCTTGGCTGCGCTATAAATACGGTACTGTCAACCTGATGTGACTTGTAATGTCTAAGGAGGAAATGAAGCAATGGCACAAATGAACATGAAAGAAGCGATTCGCGACGCTATGCGCGTCGAATTGAACCGTGACCCTAACGTTGTCATCTTCGGTGAGGACGTGGGTAATGTAGGCGGTGTTTTCCGGGTAACGGAAGGCCTGCAGAAGGAGTTCGGTGACGAGCGCGTATTTGATACACCGCTGGCTGAATCCGCAATTGGCGGTATGGCTGTCGGTCTCGGTATTCAGGGCTTCCGCCCGATCGCTGAGATTCAGTTCGTCGGATTTATTTTTGAAGCATTGGATCAGATTCTGGTTCAAGCTGCCCGGATGCGTTACCGTTCCGGCGGCAAATATACGTCCCCAATCGTATTCCGTACTCCTTTTGGCGGCGGTGTTAAAGCAGCTGAGCTTCACACCGATGCGCTGGAGGGTTTGATTACACAATCCCCGGGTATTAAAGTCGTAGTTCCTTCCAATCCTTATGATGCCAAGGGACTGATGATTGCGGCGATCCGTGATAACGACCCGGTCTTTTTCATGGAGCATTTGAATCTGTATCATGCATTCCGTGCTGAAGTGCCGGAGGGTGAATATACCGTTGAGATCGGCAAGGCTAATATTGTGCGTGATGGCTCTGATGTGACTATTATCGCTTATGGCATGATGGTTCATACCGCGACGAAGGCTGCAGATGAGCTGGAGAAGCAGGGCATTAAAGCTGAGATTATCGACCTGCGCACCGTATCTCCGATCGACATTGATACGATCGTAAACTCTGTGAAGAAAACGAACCGTGCGATTGTTGTGCAGGAAGCTCAAAAGTCTGCCGGCGTAGCTGCTGAGGTTATCGCTCAGATCAATGAAAGAGCTATTCTGCATCTGGAAGCTCCTGTCCTTCGGGTAGCTGCTCCGGATACGGTATATCCTTTTGCCCAGGTTGAGGATGCCTGGCTGCCGACGCCTGCCCGTATTGCAGCGGCGGTCAAGAAAGTTATGGAATTTTAATCGCAGAATTATCTAGGGAGGTTATACAGTTGGCAAAATTCGAATATCGTTTCCCCGAGCTGGGCGAAGGTCTGCATGAAGGTGAAATCATCAAAATGCACATCAAGCCGGGTGACAAAGTAACAGACGACGACATCATCATGGAAGTGCAGAACGACAAGGCCGTCGTTGAAGTTCCTTGTCCCGTAAATGGTACGGTTCAGGAGGTATTTGCCAAGGACGGTCAGGTATGCCGTGTAGGTGAAGTGGTTGCCATCATTGATGCGGAGGGTGAAATTCCTGAACAGGAAGTCCAGGAAAATGAACAATCCGCTCAAGAGGTTGACGCTTCCCAAGGCGGAGTGGATACCGATTCCTCCCCAGCAGCGGATGCGCCTGCCGATTCGAAGCAAGGTGGAGCGGAGTCATCTGCACCTGCAGCACCGAACAAAGACGTGCTTGCTACCCCAAGCGTACGTAAATTTGCACGGGAACAGGGCGTAGACCTGTCGCAGGTATCCGGTTCCGGCAACAACGGCAAGATTACCCGCGAGGATGTAGAAGCGTTCAAGAACGGCGGAGGTCAAGCTCCTGCCCAGAAGGCTGAGGCTGCTCCAGTAGAAGAAGCGGCTGAAGCGGCAGTACCTGCAGCGGCGGCTCCTTCCGATGCACGTGCTGAAGAAGAGCGCGTTCCGTTCAAAGGGATTCGCAAGGCAATTTCAAACGCAATGGTGAAGTCAGCCTATACTGCACCTCACGTAACCATCATGGATGAAGTGGACGTTACCGAGCTGGTTGCATTCCGCACCCGGATGAAGCCGATTGCTGAGAAGAAGGGTACGAAGGTAACCTACCTGCCATTCATCGTGAAGGCATTGGTAGCGGCATGCCGTCAGTTCCCGGCCCTGAATGCCATGATCGACGAAGAGTCCAATGAAATTGTGTACAAGAAGTACTACAACATCGGAATTGCAACAGATACAGACAGCGGTTTGATCGTTCCTGTAATTAAGGACGCGGATCGTAAGAGCATCTGGATGATCGCGGACAGCATCCGTGATCTGGCAAGCCGTGGTCGTGATGGCAAGCTGAGCCCTAATGAAATGAGAGGCTCGACCATCTCCATCACGAACATTGGATCTGCTGGCGGTATGTTCTTTACTCCGATTATCAATTTCCCTGAGGTTGCTATTCTGGGTACAGGCCGGATTTCCGAGAAGCCGGTTGTGAAGAACGGAGAAATTGTAGCTGCACCTGTCATGGCTCTTTCCCTGAGCTTTGACCACCGTATTATTGATGGAGCAACTGCCCAAAACTTTATGAATTACATTAAACAACTGCTCGCTAACCCTGAGCTGCTTGTGATGGAGGTGTAACACATGGTAGTAGGAGACGCTTCTCTGGATATTGATACATTAGTTATTGGTGCTGGTCCCGGCGGCTATGTGGCGGCAATTCGTGCGGCCCAGCTGGGCCAAAAGGTTCTGATTGTGGACAAGGCTGAGGTTGGCGGCGTGTGCTTGAACAGAGGATGTATTCCTTCAAAAGCACTGATCTCTGCGGCACACAGCTTTGAATCCGCGAAGCATGCAGATGCTTTCGGTGTTCAGGTTGGTGACGTGACGGTTGACTTTGCCAAGACTCAAGAGTTCAAGAGCGGTGTGGTCAAGAAGCTGACCGGCGGAGTTGGCGCGCTGCTTAAGGGCAACAAGGTTGAAATATTCAACGGCGAGTGCATGTTCATTAATGAAAACGAAGCTCGTGTATTCAATGAGCATGAATCTCCACGTTATCGTTTCAAAAACTGTATCATTGCTACCGGCTCCCGTCCGATTGAGCTGAAAGCATTCCCGTTCGGTGGACGCATTATGTCTTCCACGGAAGCTCTGGAGCTGCAAGAGCTGCCGAAGAGCCTCGTTGTAATCGGCGGCGGGTACATCGGCGCTGAGCTGGGTCAAATGTTCTCCAAATTCGGCACGAAGGTTACGATCCTGGAAGGTCTGGACTCGATCCTGAACGGATTTGATCCTGATATGACGAAGCTGGTTGCTAAGAACATGCAAAAAACCGGCGTTGAAATTATTACGAATGCTAAAGCTGAAAGTGCAGAGCAGACGGATAAAGACGTCACTGTGAAGTACACTGTCAACGGTGAGAACAAAGAAATCACTGCAGATTATCTGCTTGTAACCGTTGGACGCCGTCCGAACACCGACGGTGAGCTCGGTCTGGATCTGATCGATATTGAAATGACAGACCGCGGTCTGATCAAGGTGGATCACCAGGGACGTACCAACCATCCGCATATCTTTGCGATTGGTGATATCGTGCCAGGTCCTGCATTGGCGCACAAAGCTTCTTATGAAGGTAAAGTAGCTGCTGAAGCGATTTCCGGTCTTCCATCCGTAGTAGACTACAAATGTGTACCAGCGGTTGCGTTTACAGATCCGGAATGCTCCAGCGTAGGCTTGACAGAAGCACAGGCTAAAGAGCAAGGCTACAAGCCGAAGTCCGGGAAGTTCCCGTTTGCGGGTAACGGCCGTGCCCTGTCTCTGAACAGCCCTGAAGGCTTCGTGAAGATTGTTGCTGATGAAGATACCGGTTTGGTGCTGGGCGCTCATATTGCCGGGATCGAAGCTTCCAATCTGATTGCTGAGCTTGGTCTTGCTATCGAAATGGGAGCTACCCTGGAAGATATCGCCCTGACCATTCATGCACATCCTACGCTTGGCGAAATCGTTGCGGAAGGCGCTGAGCTGGTGCTCGGTCATCCAATTCACGCCATGGCACCGCGCAAATAAAGAATTCATATCACTTTCATGATAAAATGGCCGGCGGACTCCATTAGGACTCTGCCGGTTTTTTTTCTTTTCACCTGGTTAGCTTGTGGTCAAAGTTCCACTTGATTTCACTTGATAGGAATACATGGATCACATAAACTAAATGAGAGAAGCTAAATTAAAAGAGATATAAGGTGGGAATCCGGTTGAAAAGTTACCTGGAATTATTACAGGATATTCTAGATCATGGAGTGGAAAAAGAGGACCGCACCGGTACGGGAACCTTGTCCGTATTTGGTCGCCAGCTTCGCTTTAATCTCGCTGAAGGCTTTCCACTGGTAACAACAAAGCGTATCCATCTAAAATCTGTCGTCCATGAGCTGCTATGGTTCCTGAGCGGAGACACGAATATCCGTTATCTGAAGGAAAATAAGGTGCGGATCTGGGACGAATGGGCAGACGAGCAAGGTGAGCTTGGGCCTGTATACGGCTCACAGTGGCGTCATTGGGAAGCGCCGGACGGTCGACAGATTGATCAGATTGCGAATGTGATTGAATCCATCCGACAGAACCCAGACTCTCGCCGGCATATTGTGAGTGCATGGAATGTCGCGGAGATTGAGCAAATGAAGCTGCCGCCATGCCATTTCGTCTTTCAATTCTATGTAGCCGGCGGGAAGCTATCCTGCATGCTGACGATGAGATCCGTGGATACGTTTCTGGGACTGCCCTTTAACATTGCGAGCTATGCATTATTGACGCACATGGTCGCTCAGCAATGCGATTTAGAGCCTGGAGAATTCATCTGGTCCGGCGGTGATGTTCATATCTACTCCAACCACTTGGAACAGGTAAAAACCCAGCTGGAAAGAGAGCCATATGCTCCGCCGCAGCTCGTGATCAAGCGCAAGCCAGACAGTATTTTTCAGTACGAATTTGAGGATTTTGAATTCCAGAATTACGAGCATCATCCGACAATCAAGGCAACGGTCGCCATTTAACGATATCTCTACTGTAGCAGGTCTGAGCGTAATTTAAGGCAAAGGAGCGTCTTTAAAGGATGAGCATCTCAATGATTTGGGCTATGGGCCGAAACGGAGTGATCGGCAAGGATAATGACATCCCTTGGCGTTTGCCGCGGGATCTGGCCTACTTTAAGAAAATGACACTGCAAAAAACGATTCTCATGGGCAGAAAAACGTGGGAGTCGTTCGGTGGCCAGCCGCTGCCTCAGCGTCGCCATTTAGTAGTGACCGGAGATCATAATTATTCGGTTCCTTTTGAAGAGGTGCACATCCTTCATGATTTGGAGGAGGCGATGCCTTACTCTCAGGATCAGGAGCTAATGGTTATTGGCGGATCTCAAATCTACAAGCAGATGCTGCCAAAAGCGGACCGATTGTATGTAACATTTATTGAAGAAGATTTTGAGGGAGACACGTATTTCCCCGAGGTTGATTGGAGTCAGTGGACGCTTGTGAGCAATGAGGCCGGAATTATGGATGAGAACAATCCGTACAGCTATCGATTTGCAATTTATGAGCGGGCTGAGAGCTAGAAACGATTTCCTGTGGTGACTCTTCGTGCTGAGATGGTTGTAGGAAAACACAAATGATTATGCATATAATCCATTTAACAGCAGAAAGAACTAATGCTACGATATTTTTACACTGTGAACCGGTAAAGATGCTGACAAGCCAGCGGACAAGCGGTGATAAAAGTTTTTCTTAACAGGCATAGAAAAAATAAATCGCGATTTTCACGGTTTATTCCTTCTTTCACAGATAGATAGCTCACATTTTATGATATGATTAAAAATACAATCACACGAATGACTCAGCATGACTAGAACGGATGGGGGAAAGCAGGATGTCAACACCAACTGGATTTATGGAATATAACCGTCAGCTGCCGGCAGATCGGGAACCGGCGGAGCGGATTAAAGACTGGGAAGAGTTTCACAAACATATGGAAGAAGAAGAGCTTCAAACCCAGGGAGCTCGCTGTATGGATTGCGGAACGCCATATTGTCATACGGGCATCGACATGGTTGGAGGTACGGCAGGCTGTCCTGTGCACAACCTGATTCCGGAGTGGAATAATCTTGTCTATCGCGGCTTGTGGAGAGATGCGCTGGAGCGTCTTCATAAGACGAACAATTTTCCGGAGTTTACGGGACGAATCTGTCCGGCGCCTTGTGAAGGCTCATGTACAGTAGGCTTGATTGGTCAGCCTGTGACAATTAAGACCATTGAACAGGCCATTATTGATAAAGGCTTTGAAGAGGGCTGGGTAGTTCCAGAGCCGCCGGAGAAGCGGACAGGGCGCCGTGTTGCCGTAGTAGGCTCCGGTCCTGCCGGTCTGGCGGCGGCGGCGCAGCTGAATAAGGCTGGACATACCGTTACAGTTTACGAGCGTTCTGACCGTGTTGGAGGACTGCTTATGTACGGTATTCCATCTATGAAGCTGGATAAAGCAGTTGTTCAGCGCCGTGTGGATCTTCTCGCTGCAGAGGGTGTAGAGTTCATTGTGAACACGGAGATTGGGAAGGACATTCCTGCCCAGCAGCTGGTGGATGATTACGATGCGGTTGTCCTGTGCGGCGGAGCCACAAAGCCCCGTCAGTTCAACATTGAAGGCAGTGACTTGAAGGGCGTTCACTATGCGATGGATTACCTCAACGGTACAATCAAGAGCTATCTCGATTCCAACCTGGAGGATGGCAATTATATCTCCGCTAAGGATCAGGATGTGATCGTGATTGGCGGCGGCGATACAGGCTCTGACTGTGTGGCTACTGCTCTGCGTCACGGCTGCAGAAGCATTACGCAGTTCGGTACACACAAGAAAGCGCCATTAGAGCGTGATACCATGAACAATCCGTGGCCGCAATTCCCGAACGTGTACACGCTGGATTATGCACACGAAGAAGCCAAGGCTATGTTTGGACAGGATCCGCGTGAATTCTCCATTATGACGACGAAATTTGTCGGGGATGAAGAAGGTAATCTGAAAGAGCTCCATACGATTCAGATTGAACGGATTGTAGATGAAACAGGACGTAAGGTATACCAGCCGGTACCGGGCACAGAGCGGATTTTTCCGGCTCAGAAGGCGTTTATTGCCATCGGTTTTGACGGACCGGAATCTACGATTCTGGATCAGCTCGGTCTGGAAGCCGACCGCCGCTCTAATGTAAAAGCGAAATACGGCAAATATACAACGAACGTTGACAAGGTTTTTGCAGCAGGTGATATGCGCCGGGGACAGAGCTTGGTTGTATGGGCAATTAATGAGGGCCGTGAGGCTGCCCGTGAAGTGGATAAGTTTTTGATGGGCAGCACGGTGCTGGTTTAATCACTCTGTCATCTATGCTATAATTAAATATCATGTTGAGAAGGACTTCGCCTGGGCGGAGTCCTTTTTTAGAGTCCAGCGGGAGTCTGCAAGTGGTAGATTCAGCTGAAGAGTCGGCGGATAGGAGGGTCTTGCTATTGAAGACACTGGTCATTGCGGAGAAGCCGGATATGGGCAGAAATATCGCTGCGGTCATGGAGCCGCGAGCAAAGAATAACCGGACATATATCGAAGGAGAGCAGTATATCATTACCTGGGCGATCGGCCACTTGGTTGGACTGGCAGAGCCGGATGCCTATGATCCCAAATACAAACGCTGGAATATCAAGGATCTGCCGATTATTCCGGAGTCCTTCAAGATTGTTCCAAACCCCAAAACCAAGGATCAGCTTAAGGTCATCGGTGAACTGGCGAAGAAGTGCAACCAGATTATTAACGCCTGTGATGCAGGGCGGGAAGGGCAGTACATTTTTGCACTCATTCAGCAGCAGTTGAAGCTTAAGCAGCCGGTTAAACGCCTGTGGATCTCGGATCTGACACCAGAGAGTATTGCGAATGGCTTCAAAGGGCTAAAGGACGGGGCGGAATTTGATAATTTAACGAAGGCGGCACGGGCACGGAGCGAGGCAGATTGGCTGATCGGGATGAATGCATCCCGGGCGTTCACAACGAAGCATCAGACCCTGCTGTCTGTAGGCAGAGTACAGACTCCGGTGCTGGCGTTAATCTATGACCGGCAGAAGGAAATTGAAGCCTTTGAATCTCAAACCTTTTATGAAGTAAAGGCGGCTTTTTCTCAAGGCACGCTGCAGTACACCGGGGTCTGGCAAGGAGACCGTTTGACCTCCAAAGAGCTTGCGGAGGACATTGCCGCTCGCGTACAAGGCCGAATAGGCCGTATTGCTTCTTATGAGGTTAAGGACACGCGGGATTATCCCTTCAAGCTCTACGACCTGACACTGCTTCAACGGGAGGCAAATGCGAAGCTGGGCTTCTCAGCCAAAAAAACACTGGATATTGCTCAGGCATTGTACGAGCGGCACAAGGTTATCTCTTATCCTCGTACGAACTCCAACTATGTGACGGAGCAGAACATCGAGCCGATGCACAAGGCGTTAAATATGCTGAAAGCTACAGCTTATCAAGCCATGGCGGAGAATGCGGATCCATCCCGGGTGCATAAGAATAATAAATCTATATGCAATCCGCAGCGGGTCGAGGATCACCATGCCATTCTTCCGACCCTGAAGAAGCCAGGAACATTAAGCAAGGAAGAGCAGCAGCTGTATGACCTGATCATCATCCGCTTCTTATCACAATTTTACCCTCCGGCAGAATATAAACAGCATACGGTCATTACGCAAGTGGAGCGCGATGCTTTTAAGACCAGCATCAAGGAGCTTGTCTCCCTAGGGTGGAAGGTACTGATTCAGCAGGATGCAGAGCGAAAGCCAGCGCGTTCATCAAAGAAAGCTAAGGACGATGAGGAAGAAGAAACACAGGAATGGAGCGGCAAATCATTCGGTCTAGAAGAAGACAAGCCGGTGCAATGTGTGCAGAGCGAAGCGAAGGAGAAGGCGACACAGCCTCCAAAAAGCTTTACGGAAGGAACCCTATTGAAGGCCATGGAGAGCGCCGGCAAAAGCATGGAAAATGAAGAGCTGCGCGATATTATGAAGGATAGCGGCCTCGGCACGCCGGCAACACGAGCAGCTACGATCGAACGGCTGAAGAAGGTTGGCTACATTACGATGCAGGGGAAAAAGATTACCGTGACGCAAAAGGGCAGATCCGCTATTGAGCTGATCCGTCACGCCGGCGTTGAACTGCTGGCTTCCCCGGAAATGACCGGACAATGGGAGCGCCGATTAAATCAGATCTCTAAAGGCGAGGCTTCCTCCGAGCAATTTATGAGCAATGTGCAGCGCTTTGCGGTATCCATCATTCAGAAGGTGTCCACGCAGCAGGCAGCGCCGCCTTCCATGTTTGGAGATGAGAACAGCCCAAGCTCACCGCGCACCGGGAAGCGAAGTGAGGGTCCTACAGGGACGCGGACCAAGGCAGCTTCAGGCACAGCGGGATCCTCTAAAGCTGCGAAGACGGGGCGAACATCATCAGCAGCCTCCGCCGTGGACACGAGAGTGAAGACGACGTTAGGCAGTTGTCCTGTTGAGGGCTGCGGCGGACACATTATTGAGGGACGCAAAGGCTATGGCTGCTCCAGCTTTAAATCCGGCTGTACATTTGTCATCTGGAAGGAGTTTGCCGGCAAAACGATCTCACAGGCAATGCTGAAATCACTCCTGAGCCAGGGGCGAACACAGCTCTTGTCCTTTAAGGATGAGCGGGGCCATCCCTTTAAAGCGAGAATTGTGCAGCAGCGTCCCGACAGCGGACAGCTTCGGGTGGAGCGGGAGCAAGGATCATGAAGCAGCACGTTTATCAAATGTCAAACAGGCAGAAGGCGCTCTCTATTAGAGTGCCTTCTGCCTGTTTGTAGTGAGGAAATTAAAGGGAGGTCTGTGTGAGATGGCTCGTAATAATTTCTGGCACCTCTGTCAGGGCCTCCACGGTGTATAAAATATTGTGGGGCTGCTTCTTTAACTCCACCATATTGTACTGCCATTCCGTTTCCTGCTTCAAATAAATGGTGTTAATGCCTGCCGTCAAAGCCGGCATAACATCCGTACGCAGGGAGTTGCCGACCATCCAGGTACGGGTGCGCTCGAAGCTTCGCATCTGGAGAATTTCCTCCAGGGCATGAATATTTTTGTGCTGACGAATGTAGATCCGGTCGTCAAAATACTGGAAAAGCTTCATCTGCTGAATCTTGCGCTGCTGAATCTTTGTCTCTCCTCCTGTGTACAAGTAGAGGTGATGACCGGATTCCTGCAAAGCGTTCAGCGTTTCGACCATCCCGGGATAGGCCTCAACCTCCTGATCGTAGACGCTCAGTCCCAGCTGATACAGCTCCTGCTCCTCTGAGGTGACCGGCGTTCTGCGGTGCCGCTTGCTGAAGAAGCGATAAGTGGCAATCAGCGATTCCGGAAAGTTGCTGCTGGCAAAGCCCAGCTTGTTAATCCCCTCGACATCAATTTCGATCTGCTTGGAACGCACTTCCTCTGTGGTCACGCCGTAATCCCGAAACCAGTCTGTGATCTGCTCGAAGTAGGCGGCCAGAATCAAATCAAAATACTTATTGCAATGAATTAACGTATCATCCATGTCAAAAATAATATGCTGGTTCATGCTGTTCATGCTCTCACTCCTCACAACATCTCTCTCTAGTATACCGCTATTAGGTTAACCGCATGTAAGATTCCAGAAACATTTGCAGCTCCGCGGCTCCATCCGGTCTTAAGCTAAAACGGCCATTCTCATCGGTAGTATCAACATGAGAACGCAGCAGTCCTGCTGCTCTCAGAATAACCAGATGATGAAGCAGCCTTTCGTCGGATAAGGCCAGGTGCTTTCCGATTTCGCCGACGGTCTTGGGCTCATGCGCCACAAATCGCAGCAGGCGGAGACGTTCCGGATGGGCGAGGGCGTCGGTCATGCGAAGCAGCACCATCGGCGGGTCGTCCTCATTGTCCTCTGGCACATCGACCGGATACTGAATCAGCAGCAGGTTTTCATAAAAGCAGTATGTATTAATGGGACGAAAATGAACACCCGGAAACAAAATGACGCTCGTGACAGGCAAATTGTCAAGAATTACGCCGCCGGTTGCATATTCAACCAGGCTCTCCGGCTCCATCTTGCTTAGCAAAATACTCTTTTCTTGAGCATCCTCTTCCAGCAGAAGGCGGTATTCATGTTCAGCCTCTTGAAAATAATGATGGTACCATAGGCGCATCAGGGCAGGATAAGTATCAATCACGCGCTGCAGCTCATCCTGAGACAGGACGGGCATATAGGTTATCAGGCGAGAATACAGCTCTTCCACAGGGGTGCTGTCCAGCCAATCCAGGAACGCCGCGGGCTGATCGTCCATATGAGGGTCGCGTAGCATAATCAGGGCGTACAGAACATCGAAATCTAGAAACGGGCAGTTACGGGCTTCATTCAGCTTAGACTTGACCTCTTCAGGAAGACGCTGATCCAGATCCTGCATAAATGAAGGGCCGATGTCGAGATTGTCCGTCCACTTCTTGGTTACATAGATCATAAAGCTGCTGAGGCATTCATAGACCACCGATACATCAACGCTTACTTTGTACTTCATAAACTAAAGTACCCTCCTGATAAATGACATTATTTTATTATGGCTTGTAAGGAATAGGCTTGTCTACTATAATGTTTCTTTGGCTTTTTTTATTTTAAGGCTAAGAACACAAATGTACAGCATACGCTGGAAGGGGAATATCCTGAAATGTCAATGACCCGCACGGTCAGTCAGAATTCAACACACTATATCATTCTCATCGCTGTCATTATTGCGGCGGGAATTAGCCAGGGACTGCTGCTGCCAGTACTGGCTATATTTTTGGAACGCATGGGTGTCTCCTCCGGGATGAACGGCCTGAACGCGGCTGCTCTGTATGTCGGCTCCTTCGGCATGACCCTCGTAGCTGAACGGATTCTCGGAAGACTAGGCTTCAAAAAACTGATTATCGGCGGGCTTCTGCTCGTGATGGCAGCACTTATGGCATTTCCGTTGTTTCCAAGCCTGGGTCTGTGGTTCGTTCTGCGAATTCTGGTCGGTGTTGGCGACAGTGCCCTTCACTACGCCTCTCAGCTATGGGTGCTGATGATGTCCACGGACCGCAACCGCGGCAGAAGCATTTCCATATACGGAATGTCTTATGGCATCGGCTTCAGCATCGGTCCGCTGGGAATTAATCTTTTGAATTACGGCACAGCGGTACCCTTCTTCGCACTGGCTGCCTTGTATGCTGCCCTGCTCGTGGTGGTTCTGCTTAGATTGCCGGATGCACGTCCGGAGAAGCACTCAGGCAGCGCCGCCGAAACCAGAGGAAGATACCGTTTAAGCTACCGGCTTGCCTGGTTTGCACTTATTCCCGCCTTTTTGTACGGATATATGGAGGCGGGCCTGCATAGTAACTTCCCGGTTTACGGGCTTCGTAGCGGCTTTACGCTGGAGCAGATTTCGTCCCTGCTTCCTTTTATCGGCATTGGTGGACTGATCCTGCAGCTTCCGCTAGGCATCTGGAGTGACCGATTCGGCAGAAAAAGAGTGCTTACGCTTTCCGGCTTCATTGGCGGAATCAGCTTTCTGCTCATTCCGTTCGCGGGAACGAACTTTTGGATGGTTTTGATTCTTCTTACCCTTGCCGGGGGCATGGTAGGATCATTCTTCTCGCTTGGTCTCGCCTATGCAGCGGATATCTTGCCGAGGGCCATACTTCCGGCAGCGAATGTTGTCGCTTCCTTCCATTTTAACATGGGAAGCATCCTCGGGCCGAATATAGGAGGAGCGGTCATGCAGACCGGCTGGATCGGCGGCGTGTTTGTTCTGCTGGGGCTGTTTTATCTGATCTTTTCCAGCCTTAGCCCTTGGTTTAAAGGAAGCCCGTTCAAGCTATAGGGAACATGTGTTCTCATGGCAATTAAGGGTAGTTTCTTCTAAACTAGAGGTATGGAATGTAACGCGACGGGAGAGAGACAAATGATAAAAGTGGATCGCCTGATCAAGAAAATTGTCACCGAGCCCAAGCCGGTGCTAAAAGATATAAGCTTTCAAATGGAGCCAGGAGAAATGATCGGCCTGATCGGCGGCAGCGGCAGCGGGAAGAGTCTGCTGCTCAGCTGTCTGGCACTGCGCCAAAAATGGGACGGCGGACGCTTTCTCATTGACGGAGAGGATGTGCTTAAGGCTGGCGGCCGGCGCAGAATCCGCCGGGAGTGGGCTTATCTGGAGCAAAATCCGGAGCTGAACCGCAACCGTACAGCCCTAAAAAATGTTCTGGTAGGACAGTCCAGCCAAACGCCGCTGTGGCGCATGATCACCGGTATGGTCCGCTCGGATGATTATATGGGAGCGATGGATACGATTGAGCATTTAGGTTTGCTGGACAAGGCCAAACGCAAGACAGGAGAGCTGAGTGGTGGCGAGAAGCAAAGAATTGCGATTGCACGGGCGCTCGTCCATGGTGCGAAGGTCATTCTCGCAGATGAGCCGGTTATGGGCCTTGATCCAAAGTCAGCCGAGCATGTCCTGCAAACGCTGCGTTCTCTGTGCGAAGAGGAGCGCCTAACCGTCATCGCAGTGATCCCGCTGGAGCTTGCTGAGAAATATTGTACTCGCATACTGGGTCTTGCCGGCGGGGAGATTGCCGTAGATGTGACCGGAAGACGTCTTACCCACGGTGAAAAAAGCAGACTGTAATTTAAGTGTATTCTCAGGAACAGGTACGTTATAGAAAGGTGATGCATGGAACATTGAAATGGATAAAGCAGACGACAGCCGGTCTAATGGCGCTTCTGCTCAGCGGATGCAGCTTTATTAGCGACCCGGTATCGCTCATGACGACACCGGATCTGCCTGCTGATAAGGCGACGCTGATGGGGGCTGTCAGCTCGGCTCTGAGTGCCAAAGGCTCTGAGAAGGGGGATATTATTCGTCCCCGCCGCGATCCGGATCCCAGCTCGATTCGAATCGAGGATTTGAACGGTGACGGTGTCATGGAGGCCGTGGTGTTCTACAAGACTCCGAATCAAGAGGTGCAGATTCACGGCATGATTATGCAGGAGCAAGGCAGCTCATGGGTGAAAAAACTGGATTTTGACGGAGAAGGGACTGTTCTTGAATCCTTCGAGCTCATTGATATTACGAATGACGGCAAGCTGGATATTGTCGCAGGGTTCTCCAGAGGACAGGAGGAGCTGCAAAACGGTCTGGCTGTATACAGCTTCACAGGAGACTCACTTCGCAAAATTTTGACAATTCCATTCACGCAGGTGGAGATTACTGACCTTAACGGTGACCGGGTGGATGAGCTTACCGTCGTCTCGCTGCAGCGATATGAGCTGTCCTTTATTGCAACGTATCAGTATGACAGCAGTGAAGATGATTTCAAGGAGCTCTCGAAGCTGGACCTAGGCCAAAACATTGAGAGTTATTACAATATTGTCTCAGGAAACGTGTCGAAGGACAAAGAAGGAGTCATTCTGGATACGACGATTGTGTCCAATTCCTCTACCTCCAAGATGATTGTGATGGAGAATGGCGAACTGATTGATGTGCTGAAGGAGGATGCAGCGTATAAAGAGCTGCCTGTGCTCAGCCAGGATGTAAATGGTGATGGAATTCTGGAAATCGGACTGCTGGAGGAGCCCGCAGGCTGGAAGGATGCCCGATATGAGGATATTCCGTTTCTCAGCTCTTACTATCAATGGGATGGCGAGACAAGGCTGGCCAGCAAGAAAGAGGGCTTGTCCTTCGTATCACAGCGGTATGAGGATATGGAACGCCGATTTTTTCTGAATTTTCCTGTCGAATGGTATAACCTGATTACGATTGATCCTGCATCGGACAAAGATGAGTATCTGCGTTTTGTGATGACGAATACCGGCAAGACCGTAGCGGAAGTGAAGTTTTTCCCGGCTGCAGAGTGGGAGCAGGAGAAGCAGGAATGGAAGCTGCTGGTCAAGGACGACGATCAGATTATTGGCTATAAAGGGGACATGAAGCTGATTAAAAATGAGAAAAAGGCCAGCAGCGAGGTTGCGCCTATTGAGAGAAAGGGGAATTAACCATTGAGCAAAGTTCTCATATTGGAAGATGAAGAATCCATCCGCAGCTTTATTGTGATCAATTTGAAGCGTAACGGTCTGGAGGTTCTGGAAGCGGGAGACGGAAATGAAGCGCTGCATCTGCTGCAGACTGTACCGGACATTGATATTGCGCTTCTCGATGTGATGGTGCCTGGCATTGACGGGTTTGAGGTATGCCGCAGAATCCGCGAAGCGAATGAGCGAATCGGGATTATTTTCCTCACAGCCAAGGTGCAGGAGCAGGATAAGGTATACGCGCTTTCGGTCGGCGCCGACGATCATGTCAGCAAGCCGTTCAGTCCGACCGAGCTGATCGCGAGGCTGCAGTCACTCCTTCGCCGTGTCAATGTACAGCGTGCCGGAAGCGCCAAGGTTAGCTTTCAGTCGGGGCCGTTTACGCTGGACCTCATATCCAAGCTGTTTAAGAAGAACGGCAAGACGCTGGAGCTGACGCCGACTGAATTCTCTCTGGTGCAGTTTTTCCTGGAAAAGGAGAATACGCCGCTGAGCCGGGACGTGCTGCTGGATCATGTATGGGGCAAGGAATATATGGGCGATCCCAAAATTGTGGACGTGAACATCCGCAGATTACGCCAGAAAATTGAAGACAATCCTTCCGAGCCGGAGTTCCTGCAAACGGTATGGGGACATGGCTACAAGTGGAAGGGTAAGGGCCAATGATCAAAAAAGGGATCCGGCGGGAGATCGTGGTTCACTACTTTCTGGTAGTGTTTATGGCGCTCCTGCTGGTCGAGGTTATATTTCTTTTGGCGGTAAGGACTTATTACTATGACAGTGTCTACAGCCATATCGCCTCCCATATCGTGCTAGCGGATGAATATTATCAAACCTATGCGCTGCGGGATAAAAATACATCGATCATCAATCAGGTCATTTCCTACTTCGAGCTATACGGGACAGAGCTGCAGGTGCTGAATCTCGATGGAAGAATACTTTCCAGCTCTAATGATTTTGATACGGATAATGTGATTCAGACCAGTGATGTGACCCAGGCGCTGGCCGGTGAAACGAGCCGGTGGGTAGGGAAACAGCCCGGAACGAATCAGATTGTCATGTCCGTCTCCAAAACCTTGAAAAACGCAGGTGAGAATCAATACATACTTCGCTATGTAACCTCACTGGAGAAGATCAACGACAAGCTGCTGAATCTCACGATGCTGTCCATTCTGATCGGAACTGCCGTGCTGGCTACCGTGCTGGCCTTCAGTATTGGCTTGGCGAACTCGATTGTTAAGCCCATTAACAATATTCGTGCTGTGTCTGCTCAGATGGCAAAGGGGCGCTTCAACGTACGGGTAAAGGGCGATTACAAATATGAGCTGGGTGAGCTGGCTTCAACGCTGAATTATATGGCACAAGAAATTGTACGCAGTAACCAGGTCAAGGATGACTTCATATCCTCCATCTCCCATGAGCTTCGGACACCGCTCACGAGCATTAAAGGCTGGAGTGAAACACTCAATTCTGGCGGGTACGATCCCGAAGAGACGCGCATCGGAATGCAGATCATTACGAAGGAAACCGATCGGCTTATCGGCCTCGTAGAAGAAATTCTGGACTTCTCCAAGCTGCAGCAAAACGAGATGAAGCTCGTAACCAGCTCAGTCAATCTGAAAGAGCTGCTGCAGGAAATCATGCTGAATATGTGGGCCAAGGCGGAGAAAAAAGGCATCAAGCTGAATCTGGTCGCGGATTGGAAGCCAGTCATTCAGGGAGATGCCAACCGATTGAAGCAGGTATTCCTCAACCTGGTGGACAATGCCGTCAAATTCTCGCATGAGCACGGCACTGTCGATCTCACCTTTGAGATGGAAGAGGGCTTTGTGGCCGTTGTCGTGCGCGACTATGGCATTGGCATTAGCGAGGAGCATATTCAAAGAGTTAAGGATCGGTTTTTCCAGGTGAACCCTGTCAATGGTGGAACCGGGCTGGGTCTGGCAATTACGCAGCAGCTCGTGGAACTGCATCGCGGGACGCTGCAGATGGCCAGTGAGCTGGGTCAAGGCACTACTGTGACCGTGCGGCTGCCGTTGCTTGAGCCGCAGCCGCAGGACATGTCCGTAAATGATCAGCAGACAGAGATCGAAGCAACGGCTTCTCCGTCACAGCAGGATCATACGTAATCAGGTTTACGCAGAGACAGGAGGAGCCTGTAATGTTCAATAATTCAACAGCATTTATAGAAACCTCATCCGGTGTATTCACGCTGGCCCCGGCGGAAGCAGGGGAAGAGGGCATGATGCTTCAGGTTCTGGTCTCTACCGCGGAGGAGATGGTTCGGCAAGCGCGTCATCAATGGACGCCGGCCTTATTTGATCTCAACCTGATGGAGCAGTACCTGAGCGAAAGATCCGTGTTTCTGCTCAAACATGAGGGGGAGCCTGCTGGCATGTTTACGATCCAGGAGAGCGACCCCTCCTATTGGCAGGATCGGAACGACACCCGTTATCATTATTTACACCGTCTCGCTGTTCTTCCCAGGTATCGGGGCTTCGAGCTGGGGCGTCAGATGATCGCCTTCGCCGAGAGGCGCTCCAGAGAGCAAGGGAAGGCAGGCTTACGCCTGGATTGTGTAACACACCTCCAGGGGTTAAATGATTATTACCTAAGACTAGGCTATCAATTTGTTGCTATGCAAGATATGGGTGGCCGTACGGTTAATTTATATCAGAAGCAGTGGTAGTCCTAATGATCTAAGCTAAAGAGGGTATCAAAAAAGCGATCCGAGTCATCGGATCGCTTTTTGTATAAGGATAATTAAGAAGAGGAGACGTTGGCGCGCAGACGGCCTTTCTCATAGACCTCCAGCAGACGCGCAGGCTGAGTACGAACCGTCGGCTTCGGTGTCACGGTTTCGTGAGGGGCAACGACAACAACATTGCCTAGTGTTCCTTTTACGCTGGCACCGTCTTTAATCACAGCACCTTCGCCAATGATGGCATGCTCGATGTGAACATTTTTCCCGATTTTTGCATTAGGCATAATAATGCTGTCCTTGACGATCGCATTCTTTCCGATCTCAGCGCCGCAGAAAATGACGGACCGCTTCGCTTTACCTTCAAATTGACAGGATTTATGAAGCAGGCTGTCACTGCTGTAATCGTATTGACGACCACTGTGAGCAGACAGCTTTGTGCGCCATGGGCGGGTGTACATAGGCCACTCAGGCTTCTCCAGAACGAGCTCTGTTTGATCCAGAACGTCCATATGAGCTTCCCACAAGCTCTCCACCGTACCCACATCTCTCCAGTAGCCTTTAAACCGGAACGCGTACAGCGGATTCTGCTCGGCCAGCATCTTTGGAATAACATCCTTGCCAAAGTCATGACTGGACTGATGATCCTGTGCATCCTCTTCGAGGTGGCGCTTCAGGTAATCCCATTGGAACAAGTAGATGCCCATTGAGGCCAAATTGCTTTCCGGCTTTTCGGGCTTTTCAGCAAATTCAGTAATTTTCAGATTCTCATCTACACTCATCACGCCAAAACGGCTGGCCTGCTCCCAAGGCACCTCCATCACAGAAATGGTTGCTGAGGCTCCTTGTTCGATATGGCTTTCCAGCATTTCACGGTAGTTCATATGATAAATGTGATCACCGGAGAGAACGAGCACATGCTCCGGATTCTGACCGTCAATGTAAGTCATGTTTTTGTAAATCGCATCTGCCGTTCCCAGGTATTGACCCTGTGGAATCTCGTCAGAGGATAATAGCGCAACTCCACCTGCTTCACTGCGCGTCATACCCCAAGGTGCTCCGTCCCCGATGTGCTCGTGCAGCGAGCTGCTCTCGTATTGTGTCAATACGCCTACGGTATCGATTCCCGAGTTTACACAGTTGCTGAGAGGAAAATCGATAATACGGTAATGGCCCCCAAACGGAACGGCTGGTTTGGCAAGCTTTGAGGTCAGTGGAGCGAGTCGTTTACCTTCTCCTCCGGCCAACAGCATAGCGATGCATTCTTTTCTCTTCATCACGTTTCCCTCCCAAAAATTTTCAACGTAATACATTAATAAACGACTGCTCCAGGGTTTGAAACGATTATATTGAGCAATTTTTATGAAAATTACAAAATAATTTTTCAGTATCATTTTTATTTTCAACATGGTTAAAATGGGGTAATAGTGTTATATTGTTTAACCATAAGATCTATTCTAAAGCAGGTGATAATTTGATCGGTAAAACCTTTTGGGAAGGAAACGCAAGCTTGGAAGCCATGTATTTGTTTCATGAAGGCACTTCGTTTCACAGCTACCGATTTATGGGCGCGCATCCGCGTATAGAAAACGGTCAGGAGGGTGTCCGGTTTACGGTATGGGCTCCGAATGCTTCTCATGTGGGGCTTGCAGGCGATTGGAACGCCTGGGACGGCTCCAAGGATTCATTACATAAGATACCCGAAACGGGCATTTGGACTCGCTTTTTCCCCGGACTTACGGTTGGTACTTTATACAAATATGAAATCACGGGGCCTCATCAAGAAATGTTTCTAAAAGCAGATCCTTATGCGTTTGCCTCCGAGCTCCGCCCGGCTACAGCCTCAGCGGTGACGGATCTTACCGGCTACAAGTGGAGCGATGCAGCTTACCGCCGCAAGAAATCCGCTGGCTACCGCAAGCCGGTCAATATTTACGAAATGCACTTTGGAACCTGGCGCCAGCATGAGGACGGAAGCTTCCTGACATACCGTGAAATGGCAGATCACCTCATTCCTTACTTGCTGGACATGAACTACACGCATGTAGAATTTATGCCCTTGGCGGAGCACCCTTATGATCTATCCTGGGGCTATCAGGGTACCGGGTTTTACTCCTTGACGAGCCGTTACGGCTCCCCACACGATTTCATGTATCTGGTGGATCAGCTGCATCAGGCAGATATCGGGGTATTGCTGGACTGGGTACCTGCGCATTTTGCCAAGGACGCGCATGGCCTGCGTCAGTTTGATGGGGGTCCGCTGTATGAGTATGAAGATCCCTCAAAAGCCGAAAAGCCGGGATGGGGCACACTCTCCTTCGATTATTCCAAGCCAGAAGTGGTTTCATTCCTCATTTCTAACGCTATTTTCTGGATGGAAATGTATCATATTGACGGTCTTCGAGTGGATGCCGTCACAAGCATGATTCGTCTCGATTTTGAGAAGGAAGAGTGGCAATATCATCCCAATGAGCAGGGCACACTGGAGAACCTGGAAGCCATCTCCTTCCTGCAGCAGCTTAACAAGACGGTATTTGAGTACTACCCGAATGCACTTATGATGGCAGAGGAATCCAGTGCTTGGCCTGGTGTAACATCCCCTGCGCACGAAGGCGGACTCGGCTTTAATTACAAATGGAACATGGGCTGGATGAACGATACGCTTTCTTACATAGAAGAAGATTTCGACCAGCGGCCGGGCAAGCATCATCTGCTGACGTTCCCGATCTGCTATGCGTATTCCGAGAACTTTGCGCTTCCCTTTTCCCATGATGAGGTTGTGCATGGCAAGAAATCACTGCTGGACAAATGTCCAGGGTCGTATGAGCAGAAATTTGCCGGACTGCGGGGGCTTCTGGGCTACCAGATGACCCAGCCGGGCAAGAAGCTTCTGTTCATGGGAGGAGAATTCGGCCAGTTTATCGAATGGAAGGATCAGGAGCAGCTGGACTGGCTGCTGCTGGATTATGAAGCCCATCGTCAGCTGCACACCTATACAGCGTCATTGAACAAGCTGTATAAAGAGCAACGCGCGCTATGGGAGCTGGATCATGATCTGGACGGCTTTCAATGGATCTGTGCGGATGATGCGGGGCAGAGCGTAGTCACGTATTTAAGGAAGAGCACCAAGCCAGGCGACACCTTGATCGTGATCATCAACTTTCAGCCTCAGCAGCATGAGCGTTACCGCATCGGCGTTCCGAAGCCGGGACAGTATGAAGAGATTTTTAATTCCGATGACGTGCTGTACGGCGGGGAAGGCCGCAGGAATAATGAGACGTTGAAGACGGACAAGGTCCCATGGCACAATCAGCATCAGAGCCTCGAGGTGATGGTTCCGCCACTAGGCATGCTCGTACTCAAAAAAAAACCGCCTCGTCCCCGTAAAACAACTGCCTCAAGCAAGCCGGGCACGAAGGGGACTACTGCAGCGAACAAGTAGAACACAAACACCACATAAAAATCAGGAGATCAGGGGGAGAGAAACCATGAAGCTGTTATTTGCCGCGGCAGAAGGTGTACCTTTTGTCAAAACAGGCGGACTTGCCGACGTGATTGGGGCTTTGCCCAAAGCGCTGCAAAAGGCCGGTGCTGACATCCGTATCGTGATGCCAAAGTATGGATCCATTTCCGAGGAGTATGTCTCACAGATGGAGCACGTCGGGGAGACCCGGGTGCAGGTAGGCTGGAGACGACAGTTTTGTGGTGTGGAAAAGATCGTGGAGGACGGAATTACGATCTATTTCATCGACAATGAGTATTATTTCAAACGGGATGGAATTTACGGCTATATGGACGATGGCGAACGTTTTTCCTTTTTCAATCGGGCCGTTCTGGAAATGCTGCCGCTTGTCGATTTCATGCCGGATGTCGTTCACTGTCATGACTGGCATGCAGGCATGATCCCGCTGCTGCTGGAGGCAGATTATCGGCATCGAGAGGGCTATGGTAATATCCGCTCTGTATTTACGATCCACAACCTGCTGTACCAAGGTGTATTTCCGTATGAGGTGCTGGTGGATACATTGGGACTGCATAGCCGTTACTTCCATGCTGAAGGTGTCGAGTACTACGGGAATGTGAATTTCCTGAAGGCCGGCATTGTCTATTCTGATCACGTTACAACCGTAAGTCCGACATATGCCCGTGAAATTCAGACCTCGTACTATGGCTATGGTCTCGATGGCATGCTGTCGTCCTGCGGTGACCGTTTAAGCGGCATTGTGAACGGCATCGATACCAAGAGCTATAATCCTGCTACCGATCCTCACATCGCGGTGAAATACCGCAGCAATCTGGGGAAAAAGGTCAAAAACAAGCTGCAGCTGCAGCAGGAGCTGGGCTTACCGGAATCCAGTACTGTTCCATTGATGGCGATGGTCACCCGATTGGTGGACTCCAAAGGACTGGATCTTGTCGTTCGTATTCTGGACGAGCTGTTATATTACGACGATATTCAGATTGTTATTCTGGGTACCGGTGACCCGTCTTATGAGCACTGGTTCCGCGAGGCAGCCATTCGCTTTCCGAATAAATGCTCCGCACAGATCTCCTTCAGTGAGCCCTTGTCCCGCAAGCTGTATGCCGCCAGTGACTTGTTCTTAATGCCATCGAAGTTCGAGCCGTGCGGCATCAGCCAGCTGATTGCGCTTCGTTACGGAAGCATTCCCATCGTTCGTGAAACCGGAGGGCTGAATGATACGGTACAGGCTTATAATGAATTTACCGGCGAGGGTAACGGCTTCTCATTTACGAATTATAATGCCCACGATATGTTGAACACGATCCGCCGAGCGGAAGACATCTACCGGAAGCCGGAGCATTGGAAAAAGGTTACCAAGAACGCTATGTCCGGAGATTACAGCTGGCTGGTGTCCGCAAAGCAATACATGGATATTTATGATCTCATTAACAGCTCAGAGTAAGACGGCATGAATACAAAAACTTCCGAAGCAGGGAAAGGGCGAAAGCGCCTGTCTGCTTCGGAAGTTTTTTTGGTTTATTGTTCATGAAGTTTGTTCATGAAGATTTCGGCAGAGAATACGGAAGCCATAGGGATCCAGGCTAATCTTCATGATGCCGCCCTCGGTATCTACCTTTTCATTCGTAAAGGAGTCGTACCAGTCATTCTTGACGAGCGGATGAGACAGGGTGCAGGGCTGGTCGGTATTGTTCATCCAGATGATGAAATGAACCTTGTCATCGACGCGCTCATATACCACGCATGGGTCATGAGGGTCAGCCTTGAGGAATCGGAAGCGGCCTTCGCGCAGTGCTTTATGCTTGCGCCGTAACCCGATCATAAGCTGGTAGAAATCATACAGCTCCCGCTGCTGCTTGTCGGGATCCCATTCCATACATTTACGGCAATCGGGATCATCGCCACCGGTCAAGCCAATCTCATCGCCGTAGAAGATACATGGGGTTCCCATATATGTAAACAGAAATACGACGGTCAGCTTCATTTTGCGGATGTCATGTCCGACCCGGGTAAGCAAGCGCGGTGTATCATGGCTGCACAGCATATTGAATACAACTTCATTCGTTTGCTGCGGGTAGCGCATGATCAAGGAGGCCATATTATCAGCAAACGTACGCCCATCCAGTTCTCCATTGAAGAAGCTGAGCACCTTGTCAGCGAACGGATAATTCATGACGGAATCAAACTCGTCGCCCATCAGCCAGTTCAGGGAATCGGACCAGACCTCGCCGACAATATAAGCCTCCGGGTTCGCACCCTTTACAACCTTGCGGAAGTCTCGCCAGAACTCATGGTCAATCTCATTCGCGACATCGAGCCTCCAGCCATCCAGCTTGATTTCCTTGATCCAATATTCGGCGACATCAAGCAGGTACTGCTTGACCTCCGGATTCGCTGTATTGAATTTGGGCATATTGGCAAAAAATCCGAACGTATCGTAGGTTGGTATGCCTTCATGCACTGTACATGGAAACTCATTCACATGAAACCAGTCTGCATAGCGGGAGTTCTCTCCGTTCTCCATTACATCCTTGAACGGCCCGAATTGATCACTGCAATGATTGAACACCGCGTCCAGCATGACACGAATTCCTCGCTCATGGCAGGCTTCCACCAGCTCCTTCAACAGCTCATTACTGCCAAGATGAGGGTCTACCTGCTTATAGTCTACAATGTCATATTTATGGTTGGAGGGGGAGAGGAATAAGGGGGTAAAATAGATTGCATTAATGCCGAGATCCAACAGGTCATCCAGGTGATCCATTACGCCCTGCAGGTCGCCGCCAAAAAAATTGTCCAGCTGAGGCTGACCGCCCCAAGGCTCCGTTCCCTCAGGGTCATTAGAGGGATCTCCATTGGCAAAGCGCTCCGGCATGATCTGATAAAATACTGCCTCCTTGGCCCAGGCCGGAACCTTAAATACATCAATCTCATGGATGTAAGGAAACTCGAAATAGCCCCCTGGAGGGTAAGGGTAATCAGAGCAGAAGCCATTGTCGATGAGATAGACGGTTTCATCCCCTTTATGGAAGCGGAAGCCGTAAGACAAACGTTTGTACATTGGATTTACGGCACACTCCCAATAATCAAACATCCCGTCAGACGCTGCTTTTTCCATCGTAATCTCAAAATACGTACGATCCCAGTCATATTTATCGCCGGTCAGTGCCATCACACTGTCCACGTCATCCTTCTGGGTGCGGACACGCAGGTGAATGGTTGAAGTATCATAAGCGTAAGCCCACTTGTCTCGGGGAACATGGTAGATTGCTTCGAGCAGCATGGCAGCACCTCCAATACATTTATTCAGTCAGTAGGGTTTAATAACCAGCCAGCTTGTCTATTGAATCAAAACAGGAATTTTTTTCTTCATATAAAAAGAAGGAGGCTGGAATCAGAGAATTGACCATGGTTAAGATAAAATATGCCTGAAATCACTCGTTAATACACAGGTCCAACATTTTTTCATGAAAATAAATGGAAGAGGATTGAATAATCATACACACTGGTCTATAATAACTCAGTCATCAAGATCACCTACAGATACAATGAAGAGGAGAGAGTGCAAACGTGAGAACCAAAATAAAAATGTCCATGCTTATGCTTCTGGTTATGTTGCTGTCTTTTGGCAGCGTGGCTGGCGCTGAGGGTGTGAAAAAGACAATCATTCTGGGCACAAGCGCAGACTATATGCCTTATGAATTTCACAAAACCATTGATGGCGTCGATACCATCGTTGGCTTTGATATTGAAATTGCCAAGGAGATCGCCAAGGATCTGGGTGCGGAACTGATCATCAAGGATACGTCCTTTGATGCGCTGTTACCGGAGTTAACCAGCGGCCGGGTCGATTTCGTTATTTCTGGCATGAATCCGACGGAGGAGCGCCGCCAGAGCATTGACTTCTCCATCCCGTATTATCGGGCAGAGCAGTCGGTCATCGTCCGCAAGGAGGACGAAGAGAAGTACAGCACTATGGAGAGCCTGGAAGGCGCAAGAATTGGTGTTCAGAAGGCGTCGGTTCAAGAGGGCATCGCCTCAAAGATTTCAAATGCCACGGTAACGTCGCTGGACAAAATCCCGGATCTCCTTCTGCAGCTGGAAAGCGGCCGGGTGGATGCGGTCATCGCCGAGTATCCCATTGCCAACGCCAATATGAATGCTGAAACGATGGCGATCACGGCTGCTGTGCCACAAAGTGAAAATGACGAGTATGCCGTCGGTGTGCGCAAGAACAATGAGGAGCTGCTGAACAGCATTAATCAGACGCTGCAGCGCCTGATCGAGAATGATCTGGTGCAGCAGTATGTGGATGAAGCAGGCGATCTTGCCGCAGGACGCGTGAAGGAGCAGCTGAACACCGTTGAATTTTTTTGGAAATATCGCGACTATTACCTGAAAGGCATCCAATACACTTTGCTGATATCCGCGCTTGGAGTATTTTTCGGCTTTATTCTGGGCCTGCTTTTGGCACTGATGAGAATGTCCGGCATGGCTGTTCTGCGCTGGATTGCTGTCAGCTATATCGAGGTGCTGCGGGGGACGCCGATGCTGGTGCAGCTCTTCATCATTCATTACAGTTTGACCTCGTTTGGCATTAACTTCACGCCAATCCAGTCCGGTGTATTGACGCTCTCTTTGAATAGCGCAGCCTATCTTGCTGAAATATTCCGGGCAGGCATTCAGGGAGTGGACCGGGGACAGCTGGAAGCCGCGAGGTCCCTCGGGATGAGCCGCAAGCAAGCGATGAGGCATGTCATTCTTCCGCAGGCATTTAAGGGCGTTCTGCCGGCCATTGGCAACGAGTTTATTGTCATCATCAAGGAATCGTCTATCGTGTCTTTTATCGGCGTATTCGATCTGATGTATCAAGCGCAAATTTTGCGGGGCAGCACCTATGCTCCATTAAATCCGCTGCTGGTTGCGGCCATCATATACTTTATACTCACCTTCACGCTCTCGAAGCTGATGGGTGTGCTGGAAAGGAAGCTGAGCTCAAGTGATCAACGTTAAGAATTTGCATAAATCCTTCGGTAAAGTTGATATTTTGAAAGGCATGGATGTGGAGATTCAAAAGGGTGAGGTTGTCGTTGTCATCGGTCCCAGCGGCTCGGGCAAGAGCACCTTTCTCCGCTGCCTGAATCTGCTGGAGGAGCCGACGTCCGGTGAAATTATGTTTGAAGGCAAGAATATTACCGCGAAGAATCATAACATCAATGAAACCCGGGAAAAGATGGGGATGGTATTTCAGCAATTTAATTTGTTCCCGCATAAAAGCGTGTTAGAGAACATTACCCTGGCACCGATTCAGGTTCAAGGCATGTCATCCGCAGAAGCAGAAGCCATTGCAGATGAGCTGCTCACAACCGTGGGTCTGCTGGACAAGAAAGGGGCGTATCCGTCACAATTGTCCGGCGGCCAAAAGCAGCGGATTGCTATTGCAAGGGCACTCGCCATGCGTCCGCATGTCATGCTGTTTGATGAGCCGACCTCAGCGCTGGACCCTGAAATGGTCGGTGAAGTGCTGGAGGTGATGAAGAAGCTTGCAATGAACGGCATGACCATGGTGATCGTCACGCATGAGATGGGCTTCGCCCGGGAGGTTGGCGACCGCATTCTGTTCATTGACCAGGGCAGCATTGCCGAGGAAGGGACCCCGGAGCAGATTTTCACCCAGGCGAAGCATCCTCGTACCCGGGAGTTTCTGAGCAAAGTTCTGTAATAGGGTGTTTCGATTCTAAGCCGGTTCCTCTATTGGAGGTTCCGGCTTCTTTTCGTTTCGCTTAGATTGGCAGCATTTTCATGCGGAATTAGTTACAAAATCGTGATATATTTGTAACCAACTTACCACAGGAGGCAGCTAGATGAACAGACGTTTGCGAAACAAAAGGATGCAGAGCAGTAAAGCATTAAAATGGTTTACCGCCGCCATAATGGCATGCACCATGACCGCTGGACTTGCAATTCCGAAAGCAGAAGCAGCACGGATACATACAGCCAAGCAGGGAGATACCTTTTATTTGTTATCCAAGCAGTATAACGTGAATCTGACTACGTTGATGAAGGAGAATCCTTCCATTCACGCCCTGAACATTTATCCCGGTCTAAAGATTACAATTCCTGGCATCAGCGCGAAGCCAGGTGTGTTTGTACCAAGCCTGAATGTCTTCCCAGACCAAAAGATCGTCGAGGCTTGGGGAAAAACCTTTAGCTACAGTAAGACGCTGGGGGTCAGAGCGACGGCCTATTCCTCGGACGCTGCCGAGAACGGGGGCTGGGGGGCTGTGGATTACTTCGGCAACCCTCTTGTGCTGGGCACTATTGCTGTAGACCCCAAGGTCATTCCCTTAGGCACCAAGGTGCTGGTGACCGGACATGCGCATCCTGGACTGCCTAAAAAAGCCTTTGTAGCTGTTGCACGGGATATTGGCGGAGCGATTAAAGGCAATAAGATCGACATCTTTATCCCTGGTTCTCAGCAGTCAGTCAGAATGTTCGGATTTCAGGATATCAAGCTTTATTTCATTCAATAATTCAAACAAGGCCGCTTCCGTGGATGCTCTGGAAGCGGCCTTATGATGTTATGAGGCGCAGATCGGTTCGATTCAACGCGGCTCAGACAAAGACAATAGCTCAGGTAAGGTAACAAACTCATAGCCTTGGCTGCGAAGCTCGGTAATAATCTCCGGCAAAGCCTCAATCGTTCCACTCAAATCCGAGCCGGTTCCTCCGCCTGCATGCTGCAGCACGATGGCCCCCGGACCGGCTGCTGACAGTACATTGCTCTTCACCTCATCTTTGCCGAGCCCTTTCCAGTCCAGGGAGTCCACGTTCCAATTTACAATCTTGTATTGGTGCTTACGTGCCCAAAGCAGCTGTTCTTCAGTAATATCGCCGTAAGGGGGACGAATGAGCAAGGTGGCCTCGCCAGTAATCTTCTGAATGATCTCATTCGTACGTTGAATCTGATCCTGAAATTGGATCAGGCTCAGCTTGCCGAACTGAGCGTGATTGTATGAATGGTTGCCGATGGCATGCCCTTCCTGCTTCATTCGAAGAACAAGCTCGGGATGCTTTTCGGCCCGGCTGCCGACCACGAAGAAGGTCGCTTTGACGCCATGCTCTTTCAAGGCATCCAGCACCTGGGGGGTGAAGCGCGGATCAGGCACATCATCAAAAGTTAAAGCGATTTGCTGTGAAGAGAGCCCCTTAGTACGAAAGGTGTCCGGATACTTTTTGATCAACTGACTTAAGGTCAGAGGATCTGACCGTCCGCTCCGCGGGTTGGTGTCCATGCTGCTGGAAGCCATAGCAGCTTCCGGTGATGACATCAGCAACACGACCAGGAGCATCAGACATCTGCTGATGAAGGCAGTGTATTTCACAAGACTCCGCTCCTTTTTATTTTTTTATGGTATTCCCTGGCAGCGGTGAAAATATGCTATGGGGATGAATATTAAAGCATTCCAGCGTTTTGGATGCCTGGTTTAAAGGGTGTATAATAAAGGAGCGTGAACTATTTAAGCACGGAAGGAATGAATGTTGTGGCTGACTTATTTACACCATATAGCTTTCATAATTTAACGTTAAAAAACCGGATCGTCATGCCTCCCATGTGTCAATATTCCGTTCAGGCGGAGGATGGCAAGCCTAATGACTGGCATTTCGTCCATTATGTCAGCCGTGCTGTCGGTGGAACGGGTCTCATTATCGTAGAAATGACGGCAGTCGAGCCGGACGGCCGAATTACGAATCGGGATACCGGTATATGGAGTGATGAGCATATTCCGGCATATCGCAGGATTGTGGAAAGTGTTCATACCTATGGCACCAAGATCGGAATTCAGCTCGGTCATGCGGGACGAAAGGCGCAGGATGCGGATCCGCCAGCAGCTCCTTCCAATATTCCGTTTAGCTCCACCTATAAAATGCCTGCAGCGATGTCAGCTGAGGACATTGAGAATGTGATCAACTCTTTTCGGGAGGGGGCCAGACGGGCGGTGGAAGCGGGCTTTGATACGGTGGAAATTCACGGTGCCCACGGATACTTGATCCATCAGTTTCATTCGCCGCTTAGCAACGAGCGCGAGGATGAATTTGGACAGGATTACGCTCTCTTCGGTGAGCGCGTAGTTCAAGCGGTCAAAGAAGTTGTGCCTGCCGGCATGCCGATTATGATGCGGGTGTCTGCAATGGAATATGTGGATGGCGGCTATGGCTTGGATTACTGCGCAGAAATATGTCAAAGGTACAAGGCCGCGGGAGTTGATCTCTTTCATGTGACTTCCGGAGGAGAGGGTCCCATTGGCTCCGACGGAGGGCCGAAGGCGGTGCCGGGGTACCAGGTGGAGATGGCCTCTGCATTGAAGCAGAAGCTGCAGGTGCCAGTGATCGCCGTCGGGCTGCTTGATGAATATCAGGCGGCGCAGGATGTGGTATTGTCCGGTAAAGCGGATCTGGTAGCCGTAGGCCGGGGGATGCTAAACGACCCGTACTGGGCGCTGCATGCCTCCCATGCACTGCAGGGTGAACAGAAGGTGCCGAAAGCCTACGAGCGTGGCTTTCCCAAAAAATAATGAATTCTCGTGCATTTTCGTGAAACCATGCGCAACCTGCTGCGTATTCATTTAGCAAGTGAACCTACTAATAAGAAAATTTCAGGAGGAACAATACCATGTCCATTTTCAAAAGACTGCGTGATCTGACCATGTCCAATATCAATGCGATGATCGATAAGGCCGAGGATCCCATCAAGCTGACGGATCAATACATTCGGGATATGACAGAAGACCTGGAGGATGCCGAGAAGGCCGTAGCAGCACAGATCGCGATTGAGAAGCGCTTTAAGGCTCTGTTCGAAGAGCAGCAGGCGCTGGCCGAGAAGCGTACGCAGCAGGCTCATACTGCAGCACAGGCACAGAACGTGGATCTGGCGCGCCGGGCGCTGGAGGAGAAGAAGACGGCTGAAGCCAAGCGGGATGAATACAAGGCAAGCTATGATCAGAACAAGGCTGCCGCCGATAACCTTCGTGCCAAGCTGGACGAAATGCGCAAGCAGCTTACCGCGATGAAGAACAAGCGCGAGACCCTGGTTGCCCGTTATAATGCAGCGAAAGCTCAAACCGAAATTAACAAAGCGATGAACGGCTTCAGCAGTGACTCCGCATCATCAGGGCTGAAGCGCATGGAAGAGAAAATGCTTCAGATGGAGGCACGTGCCGAGGCGGGCAATGAGCTGAACGCCAAAGAGAAGTCGCTGGATGATGAGTTTGAAGCGCTGGGCAAGGATAAGGCCGTTGAAGACGAGCTGGCAGCGCTGATGAAGCAATACGAGAACAAGAACGAATAGCAGTAAGCCGCTGCTGGAACAGCGGCGGATCTATGGATCATAACGGAGGAGAATGAGCGCTGGATGCGAGCTTTTCCTCCGTTTTCCATGAGGTTACAAGCCTATTATGACGGAGGTTGAGTATGACTTTTGAAATGATCTTAGGAATCAGCATTTGGACCGGGGTTGGCGCGCTGCTGCTGTTTATCCTGATGTATGTAGATTCGCTGTTTACGAAATACAAGGATCTCGAGGAAGTGAAGAAAGGGAATATGGCCGTGACAGCCAGGCTGATCATGAAGCTGTTTGCACAGGGCTATATTCTTTCTGTATCGATTCAGACCTCACCGGATCTGGTGGAAGCCATTGTCGTGTCGGTCGTCTCTTTTATCATTCTCTTTATTGTGGAGCGGCTGACGGAGTGGATGCTCAAGCTGCTGGGTGGCATCAATCTGGATCTGGGCACTCAGCAGGGCAAGACGGGCTATGGATTATTTGCAGGCTCGCTCCATATTGTAGGAGCATTAATTATTACAGCCTGCCTGTAAAGATATTTATGAACGATAGGAGCCGCTTATCATGAGTGTATGGAAACGAATCCGCAATCTAATGACCAAGCCCGAGCCGCCGAAGCGGGAGAAAAGCATGCTGGAGCTGTCGCCGGGAGATATATGCGAGGTTTCTCTCGTGACTTACGAGGTAACAGGCCGCGTACATAATCGCGGCAGAAATGCAGTGATGCTCACCCTGCAGGACGGCAATACGACCATGTATTTGCAGATTGAAGAGCGCGAAACGCTCCAGTATAGACTGTATGAGCCGATTGATGGGCGATTGGATAACCCGCATGAGGTTCCGACCACGATTGAGCTGGATGACAGGATGTATCATTTGGAGGAAGAGTACGGCGGAATGGTTACGCTTGCCGGCCGGACCCCGTTTACTCAAAATGGCGAGCAGCACGTCTGGCAGCATCAATCTGATGACTACCGACTGGTTCGCGTGGAATGGCAGAATGGAAGGTTTATGCTCTACGAAGGGGAGAAAGTCATACCGGGAGATGTTAAGGTCATCCGGGCAACCTAGGAGTGGTTAAATGAAGCAACGCTCAATGCTGTTTGTTAAATTATTGCTGGTTCTCAGCTTTCTCGTGTCGATTCTCAGCGGCTGCGGGACGCCGCCAGATGTGAAATCCAGCTATCCGCTGGAATCGGTCAACCGGATGGACAATGCGTCCTCCTATGTGTACCGGGCAGAGAATAAGAGTGTTCCCATCGTCGCCCAGGAGCTTGCGGCAGATACCGCGCCGGATGAAATGTCGAAGGAAGACACCGAGCGGATGTTCCTGGTCTATGGAGATGATATCTATCATTTGCAGCAGGACCCTGAAAAGCCGGAGGACACGCTGGTAGAGATCAGCTCCAGAGAATATGTAAGGCAGAATTATGATTCCAGCTTTCTGCAAGGGTATTTGACGGCTGTGCTGATCGGCAATCTGTTTGATGCTCTGGATGGACGGGGGGGCGGCTACCGGGGATATACAAGCCGGGAGGTGTACCAGCCCAAAGCCGGTACGTATAAGGTACCAACCGCTGATGATAAGAAGCTGGCTCCGCCCCTGACCTCTGACCGAAGCGGAAAGATTACGCGCCGAGGTCAGGATTCAGTAGGGTCAAGCGGCAGCATTTTCAAGCGGCCTTCTGATAATAGCAGTAAGGGCACGATCAGCCGCGACAAAAGCAGCGGCAGCAGCGGAGGAGGTCTGTTCTCTCCTCCTAAGCGTTCCTATACGAAGCCCAAAACGAGCTTCGGTTCCGGCAAAATCGGCCGCCGCGGCCGAAGATAAGGTTCTTGACGAGACCGTCTGATGCGATCACCTCCGCATCAGGCGGTCTCTTTTTATTACATTATTTTTACAATTCCGACAAAAGACATAATATTTACGTAACAATTCATCATTATGCTAGGAATGTATGAACAATTGGACAAGGGGTGGAGCACTTGAATAAAACGATGGATCGTAAAACATTTCTTTCTTACCTGGGTACTGGAACTGCCGCATTGGCGGCAGCATCTGCCGGCCTGGGACTGCTGGAAGGAAAAGCATCAGCGATGACCGGAACCGCCGATCACCTATTCGGGTTCAAAACCAACAAGGTTAGCGGATACTTCAATCCCATTGAGCCTACGGATATTGATGAATTGGTACTTCCTAAAAACTTCAAATATGACATTGTAGCCGCTTTTGACGATGTCATCAACTCGGCCGGCGAGAAATTCGGCTCTGGCTGCGACTACAATGCCTTTTTCCCGCTGAAGGGCTCGAACGTGCGCGGATTGCTCGTAACGAATCATGAGTACTCCACCATTTTCTCCATCGGTCCGGTGAAGGACGGAAAAATGACCGCAGATCAAATTCAGAAAAATTTGTATTACCTCGGCATGTCTGTCATTGAGGTGTACCGTGATGAAAATGGTGTCTGGAAAATGGATACCCGTTCGTCCTACGCACGCCGTATTAACGGCTTCACTCCTTTCCAGCTGACCGGGCCGGCCAAGGGGATCCCAGCGCTTAAGGGAGCTACATCCGTTCAAGGTACGTTTGCAAACTGCTCCGGCGGGGTGACGCTGTGGAATACCGTGCTTTCATGCGAAGAGAACTTTGAAGGTACCGCTGCTGTATCCAAGCTTCCGGATACTCATTACGGCTGGGTTGTTGAGGTTGATCCGTTTGACAAATCCTATCTCAGAAAGCATACCGCACTGGGCCGCTTTAACCACGAGAATACCGCCATGGGCCTTGCAGCAGACGGCCGGGTTGTCGTTTATATGGGCGATGACAAAAAGGACGCTTGTGTGTACAAATTTATTAGCAAGAACAAGTACGATAAGAGCAAGGGCCGCGGCAACTCTGCATTGCTGGAAGACGGAACGCTGTATGTGGCTAATCTGAAGAGTGGTAAGTGGCTCCCTATTACGCTTGCAGAAGTGAGCAAGGCTGCGGCTAAGGATCCAAGCCTTAAGAACAAGTTCAAATCCCAGGGCGACGTGGTTACATACTGCCAGGAGGCTGCCAAGCTGGTGGGTGGAACACCGACAGACCGTCCGGAGGATATCGAGATTTCACCATTTGATAACACCGTGTTCATCTGTCATACGAACAATGACAGCCATGGCAATATTCACGGCCATATCACACGTATTTTTGAAGCAGGGAATGATCTCGGCGCCATGGAGTTTGATTTTGAAATTTTTGCTGCCGGCGGACGCCAATCCGGCTTCAGCGCACCGGATAACCTTGCTTTTGATTCCAACGGTGATCTGTGGGTCGTTACCGATATTTCGAGCAGCAGCCAGAATAAAGGCGTACATAAGTCCTTTAAAAACAATGGCATGTTCGTCATTCCAACCAGCGGTCCGGATCAAGGCAAAGCCATGCAATTTGCTTCAGGTCCTGTAGAATCCGAGCTGACCGGCCCTTATTTCACACCGGACGAGCAGACACTGTTCCTTTCCATTCAGCATCCGGGAGAAACGACACAAGACCTGAGCAATCCGACCAGCACCTGGCCTCATCGCCGTGGCGAGAATATGGCACGCTGCGGTGTGGTCGCAATTAGCGGCTTCAAGCTGCAGTAGGACAGGCACTCATCCATAGAAGAGAAAGGAGCTAGAATATGCCATTTGGAAATATTGGAGTCGGTGGTCTTATATTGATCCTGATCATCGCGTTAATTATTTTCGGACCCTCCAAGCTGCCAGAGCTCGGCCGGGCATTCGGACGGACACTGAGCGAGTTTAAAGGGGCTACGCGCGGATTGGTGAACGGGGATGAAGAGGAGAATACGAAGAATGATCAAGCATCTGCTGCAACGGTCTCTAAACCGCAGAGCTGATCCCAATGCGCAAAATGCGATCCAGCATCTGGAGGAGCTGCGCCGGCGTTTAATCACCGTGTTCACTGCGTTCCTGGTATCCATGGCCGCTGCCTTGATCGGTGTCAAGCCGATGTATGCCTGGCTGGTCCGGGATCTGGATCAGAAGCTGATCCTGCTCGGTCCCTCGGATGTGATCTGGGTGTATATGGTCATTGCGGCAGTGGCGGCACTGGTGGTGACGCTTCCCATCGCAGCCTACCAGATCTGGAGGTTTGTGCAGCCAGCCCTTCCAGATCACGGCCGGCGTGCTGCTCAAGTCTTCATTCCGCTGATCAGTGTGCAGTTTGTGCTGGGAATCAGCTTCGGGTATTTCGTGCTTTTTCCCATGGTCTATGAGTTTATGAAGGGGATGGCTGCGGGAAGCTTTGAAACGATGTATACCGCGCAGAAGTATTTCACCTTTCTGGTGCATATGACCGTGCCCTTCGGTGTACTGTTCGAGATGCCGGTCGTCATCGTCTTTCTGACGAAGCTGGGAATTCTGAACCCTGAGAGGCTGTCCAAATCACGGAAAATGGCTTATTTTCTACTCTGTATTATCGCTGTAACCATCACACCGCCAGATATCATGTCCGATCTCATTGTGATCGTGCCGCTGTTTCTGCTGTACGAGATCAGCATTGGACTATCGAAAGCGGTATACGCGAGAAGCGCCCAGCTTGACCCCGGCAAAGGCTAGCTCAAAGAGGCTGTTCTGTAAAGATCTGCGGATCTTTCGGAGCGGCTTTTTTGTTTACGGAAACCTATTAGTGCGGAGAAACGGTTTGCACTTTGAGGGCTAAAGAGGATATAACAGTAGTAGGATGAACAGCAGAGGGAGGCACGAAGCATTGAGTACAGATCGGTTTACACGTAAAGCGCTGCAGGTTCCAGCAGCACAGGAATTGGTATTATCTCATGTAGCAGCAGGGCACACAGAATTGATTTCGACGGTAACCAGTGACAGGAGAACCCTAGCGGAAACGGTACAGGCACCTCATGACTACCCCGCTTTTCGAAGATCCGGCATGGACGGGTATGCGGTTCGGGCACAAGACACAGTACCGGATGACGGAGAATTACCGTGGCTGGAGGTCATTGACGATGTGCCCTGCGGAGCGGTGCCGAAGGAGGCAATAACCGCAGGGACAGCGGCCAGAATTATGACCGGAGCCCAGGTTCCGGAAGGGGCTGACGCTGTAGTTATGCTGGAGGTGACAGAGCAACACGTGGAGAACGGCAGGAAGCTGGTCACTGTGAAAAAGCCAGCCGCAAGCGGACAGCATATTACGCCCATCGGCTTTGAGATTCCTTCCGGTGAGGTTCTCCTCAAACCAGGCCGGCTGATTGGTCCTGGAGAGCTGTCAGTGCTCGCCACCTTCGGAGTCCATCAGGTGAATGTGTACCGCAAGCCGGTCGTGGGTATTTTCTCCACAGGGAGTGAGCTTCTGGATATTACAGACCCTTTGGAGCCGGGGAAAATCCGCAATAGCAACACCCACATGCTCGCGGCTCAAATTGTAGAGGCGGGCGCCGAGCCGGTGGTCATGGACGCGATTCCTGACGACATCGAGCTGGCAAAGGCAAAGGTCGAGGAAGCCTTGAAGGCTTACGACCTGGTCGTGACGACAGGAGGCGTTTCTGTCGGAGATTATGATATTATGGGGGATCTGGTGCGAAGCGGTTCGATGGATATGCTGTTTAACAAGGTGGCCATGCGGCCCGGCAGTGTTACTACAGCTGCTGTACAGGACGGACGCCTGCTATTTGCTCTTTCCGGCAATCCGGGTGCCTGTTATGTCGGCTTCCTGCTCTTTGTGCGGCCGGCCATTCGCAAAATGCTCGGCATGCCTAAAGACAAGCTGCGGCTCCCAAGCTGGAGCGCAAAACTGGGCCGAGCCTATACAAAAGTGAACAACTTTACTCGCTTTGTCAGAGGTACCCTGGAGGTATCGGACGGACAAGTCGTGGCCTATCCCGCACAGCTGGATGAATCCAGCGTCATGGTGACGATCAAGGACAGCTCATGCTTGATCATTATTCCTCCAGAGCTGAAGGGGGCCTCTGAGGGAACAGAGGTGAACGTCCTGCTGCTGCCGGGAGCTCTGCATTGAGCGGTCAGGTCATCCTTCAAATTACAGGGTATAAGAATAGCGGCAAAACCACCTTGATCTCTTCTCTAATTCCCTGGTTGAAGCAGAGAGGCCACAGAGTGGCGGTCATCAAGCATGATGGTCATGATTTTCAGATGGACCACACGGGCACAGACACCTCATGTTTCATAGAGTCTGGCGCCGAGGCAGCACTGATCTCCTCACCATTTCGTATGGCAGTCCTCAGACAGCGTCCAATGGAGCTGGAGGAGCTCATAGGCGAGGTCGATGATTGCATCGACTGGATTGTAGTCGAGGGCTTCAAGCAAGAGTGCTATCCCAAGCTGGTGCTGCTCTCCGGCTTTCAGGATGTAAGCCTGGTGGGGGGATTGAGCCACATTCTCGCAGTTGTCGTGCATCCGGACATGGCAAAGGAACCGCAGCGCCTGCAAGCCTTGCAGCAGGAAGCAGAAGCTACGGTACCTTGGTTTAGCCGGGAGGACCGGAATCATATTTTTGAGCATCTCTATTCGCAGCTCTCAATCCGATGAGTCATTGCGCCGTTCAATAGCCTGGGACATCGTCTTGTCGGTCAGATGGGCGTATACCTCGGTCGTTTCCGTTGAAGCGTGTCCAAGCTGCTCCTTGGTTTTGTAAATATCGTTCTGGAGATAATAATCGGTAGCAAAGGAGTGTCTCAGCTTGTGCACAGTCAGGAAAGGCTTGCCAAACCGCTTGGCGTATTTAATGATCATCGCTTGAATCGCCCGTTTGGTCATTCGAGATCCTTCTTTCTGACCGTTACGAATGGCGACAAACAGTGCTTTTTCTTTCTTGGGCACGTGATAACGATGAGGTCTGAGAGCGATATAATGCTCCAAATCATCCTTGGCCTGGTTGCGGAAATAGACCGGAGATTTGAAGGTTTCGTCATTATTGCCTTTTCTGTAGACGTGCAGCATTTTGTTGCCAAGATCCAGATCATCAACATTCAAATTGACGACCTCCGACACTCGCAGACCCGAGTTCAAAATCAGGCTGACGATACAGGCATCCCGTTCTGAATTTAATCCGTGGGCGAACAGAGCTTGTTTGTTATCAGCAACATCCAGTGCATATCCTTCATGGATATAGGAGATGAATTCAATCAGCTCATCTTCCTCCAGAATTTTGCCTTTCAATTTAGCGGCGGTGTCCTTGGGCTTATGTATTCTTTTGTTTTCGATTTTGGCCATAATGTTGCGCTTGAGCAAGGGGTAGAAGTTTTCATCTTCCGCAATTTGACTTAAATAGTGAAAAAGGGAGCGCAGGGACGAAAGCTTCCTGGATACGGTAATCCTTGAATTGGTTCCTTCACGTCGGGTCGTCAAATAGAGTCGAAAGCCCGTAACGTCCTCCATTCGAAGCGTTTCCAGCTCCTCCAGCTTGATATGGCGGTTATCTTCACTGAGTGAGAGGCCTTCAGCCCGCAGCCAGTTGAAAAAGGTTTCATAATCTCTTACATATTCAAGCAGCGTGGAGGGAGACAGATCAGGCAGCTTATAGTCAATAAACTGCTGCACAAACCAAGGCATGGAAGGAACCTTTTCATCCAGCTTGGTACGGTCGATGACTTTTTGAATATTCATGGGAGGTTGAAACTCCTTTCCTTCACGGAGAACATATGTTGCTTCTAGCTTCATCATATCAGATATGAGGGGGCTGCGAAATGAAGAAGTGTAGTGGCTTGGTATTCTATGACGAAGGGACAGTGAACCTGATGAGAGCGGCATCTGAAGCTCATATGAGACTGAGCCTGCTTCCAGCAAGGCAGAAACAGATTATTCACAACTTGATGCAGTTTTATTTTTACGATTTTACGGAGTTTCTGGATTTTGACGTTAATGCTGAGGGGATGTATAGTGCGTATCCGGATTTGGAGCTGTTTTTTACAAGCCGGGGAGATAAATTTCCGTTTCTTATCACGTACCAGCAGCAGCCCGCCGGGTTTGCCTTGGTTGAACGGATCGATACCGCGGCGGCGGATTATTATCTGACGGAGTTTTTTGTCATGAAAAAGTATCGCCGGAGCGGGCTAGGCACCTGGGCAGCGAAGGAGCTGTTTGACCGCTTGCAGGGAAGCTGGAAGGTGACGGAGGTCGCATCCAATGTCCCGGCTCAGGCCTTCTGGCGAAAAGTCATTCATGCGTATACGAACGGCAGCTACCGAGAAGAGAAAGATCCGGAGAGCGGGAACCCCTCGCAGTATTTGCAGAGCCGTAGAATGAATAAGACCCAGACCCATCAGCATGAATCACAATGACATTTAAACGAAGGAGTGTGGATTATGGAAAGAAGAGCCTTTGGCAATACAGGCATGAATGTGAGTATACTCGGCTTTGGAGGTTCGGAAATACGGGATTCTGATCAAGCCACGGTGAATCGGCTGCTGCACTCAGCGCTGGATGCGGGACTAAACATGATTGATACGGCTGAATGCTATGGAAGCAGCGAGGAGTTGATCGGACAAGCCTTGAAAGGACGCAGAAGCGAAGCGTATCTGTTTACGAAATGTGGACATGCCGATGGGATTGCCGGTCACAATTGGGATCCAAAGGTACTCGCAGGCACGATCGACCGCAGCTTAAAGCGGCTGCAGGTAGATAATGTGGACGTGATTCATCTGCATAGCTGTTCTGCAGAAATATTGCGGCAAGGTGACGTGATTGAAGTGCTGCAGCGGGCTAAAGAGGCCGGTAAAACCCGATTCATCGGCTACAGCGGAGATGCTGATGACGCCTATGCTGCCGTTCAGAGTGGAGTATTTGACAGCTTTCAAACCTCACTTAATATTGCAGATCAGCAGTCTATTGAGCTGACCATTCCGGTAGCAGCCCAACGAGGCATGGGGATCATTGCCAAGCGTCCGATTGCAAACGTAGCCTGGAAGCATGAGACGATGGAGAAGGATCATTACGGGTTTCCGTATTGGGAGAGATTGAAGAAGCTGCAGTATGAATTTCTTCAGGATACGGATGCGGAATCAGACGTAGAACAAGCGTTAAAATTTACGCTTAGTGTTCCGGGTGTAGCTACTGCTATTGTAGGAACGAATAATCCAAATCGCTGGCAGCAGAATGCCAGTCTGCTCGCGGGCGGCTCTGCCTTGAGTCAGCCTGCTTATGAAGCCATCCGCGCACGCTGGAAAGAGATATCGAGCGAGGATTGGATTGGCCAAATATAGCTCGATCATAGATCAGTGAGCGAAGCATCGTGAAGCAAGCTTTTGATTCACTAAGCCTACAAAACGACTAATCCCATCGTAGGTGGGAAAATTGTGCTCAGCCCGGCGTAATAACCGGGCTTTTTTTAATTTTTATCGTATGAGCAACACATTAGTAAATAATAAATATTATGTAAACTAAATATTTTCATCATATGAAAAATTCACAATAAAATTTAAAATAATGATCGTGTCAATGAGTGTTCCATGCTTGAGGTACGAAGTCAACATTCGTTTGATAAAATACTAAAATCGTGCCGGGCCGCTTTTTCATAAACGACAATATGTGCTAAAGTGAAACTTAGAATTTCAACCGGACCTCAGGAGTGATCAGGAGAATGAACGCACGATATTTAAAGCCTTATTTGTGGCTCAAGTTAGCTGCACTATTTATCATTCTATTAAGTGGCTGCGGTGGGGAAGAAGGGCGGGGCTCGAAGGAAAAAATAACGTTAACAGTATCCGCAGCATCCAGCCTGAGAGATGCTCTTGAAAAGCTGGAGCTGGCGTTTGTTGAAGTTCACCCGGAGATTCAGCTACAGTTCAATTTCGGGTCATCCGGCAGTCTGCGTCAGCAGATTGAGGAGGGCGCACCGGTCGATTTGTTTATTTCGGCCTCCTCTGAGGAAATGCAGAGTCTAGTCACTCAGCAGCTTGTAGAGCCACATCAGCAGACGCCGTTATTAAGTAACTCGATCGTTGTTGTCACAGCCCCGGAGAGAGCAGGAGAGATTAAGACGATTCAGGACCTGGCGGGAGAGAACATCAACAAGATCGCCCTGGGCATACCCGAGAGTGTACCGGCGGGGCGCTATGCAAAAGAAAGCTTGCAGGCTGCGGGTCTATGGGAGGATGTACAAGATCATATGATTCAAGCGAAGGACGTCAGGCAGGTGCTTCAATATGTAGAAACAGGGAATGTGGATGCCGGTTTTGTCTATCAATCCGATGCCCAAACCACCGATCAAGCTGTTATTGCATTAAAGCCTGATCGTTCTACATATTCGGCTATAATCTATCCGATCGGCATTGTGAAAGCGACGAAGCACACAGAGCAAGCCCAACAGCTATACGATTTTCTCCGGGGAGATGAAGCCATTTTACAATTTCAATCCTATGGCTTCGATGTTGCAGAATGATACTGAATCAAGTGAGTTGGGGTGAATTCTGGTCACCTGTGTTACTGTCTATGCGGATCGCTTTGCTTTCCAGTATCGCTGTGCTTCTGCTAGGCCTGGCAGCTGCCTGGATGATGACCCGCCGACCTGTCATCCGAGGAAGAGTGATCATTGAAACGGTGTTTATGCTGCCACTGGTTCTTCCTCCTACAGTGGTGGGATTTATTCTGCTCAAGCTGTTAGGTCGAAAAAGCTGGATGGGGCAATGGATTGAAACCTTATTTTCTTCACCTATCATATTCACATGGTGGGCTGGAGTCATAGCTTCGGTCGTCGTTGCCTTCCCGCTTGTGTATCAGACGATGAAGGTAGGCTTCAGATCGGTCGATCACCATCTGGAAGAAGCCGGTCGATCCATCGGGGCGAGTGAATGGCAGGTATTTCGTCATATTACGTTCCCGCTTGTACTGCCATCTCTAATCTCTGCCTGGATTCTAGGCTTTGCACGCAGCCTTGGAGAATTCGGGGCAACGTTAATGATCGCCGGCAATATTCCTGGCCAAACTCAAACGGTACCGACAGCCATTTACGTCGCTGTAGACACTGGAAATATGCCGATGGCTTGGATCTGGACCTATGCTATGATTTTCATATCATCCATGCTGCTACTGGCTACCAACTATCGCGCTCGAGATTAAACACCTTTTGAACTGTCGAAACGGCTGAAGCAGCCGTTTTTTTGTTATTATAGCCGCCCTAATTAAACTATTTCATTATGTGAAAAATTCATAATAGTAAACATAAACTTTTCTAGTCACTATACAAAAACCCATCAGTCAGATGAATCTAAATTCACGTAAAAAGGAGGGGATTGTGTATTTATTCACAACTGGCAATAGTAATTAAGATTGTTGTTTCAACCTAAGTAGGCGCTGAGGTTCAAATAAACTGACGCTAATATGGGGGCTTGTCAATCAATTGTTTTCCGGCGAGATGTATTAAGGGGTCCCGCCAACAAAACGCGAAAAACGTACGCTAAGCGATCATTTCTCCCAATAACCCGGATTTCCCGTACGCTAAGGAAATCCGGAATTTATATTCGCTAGATGCTACGCTTCGCTTGACGGGGATTTTAACGGACGTGAACCCTTCAACGCCTTGATTTGCTTGATGTCAAACTTGTATTCTCCCAAGAAATTGATGTGTTCCCATCCGAGCGGAGAAATGTGCTTCAAAAGTTCTTCGTTCAATTGTCTGTTGTCTCTCATAAATTCTGTCACTCGGGTTAAATAAACCGTGTTCCATACGCTTATTGCATTGATGATAATGTTTAACGCGCTGGCCCGCTGAAGCTGGTCTTGAAGCGCCCGTTCCCGGAGTTCCCCTCGCCTCCCAACAAAGATCGCTCTGGCCAATTCATTCATGGCTTCCCCTTTATTCAATCCTCGATGTATTCTTCGCCGCATCGCCTCGCTTGAGAGGTAATTCAGAATGAAGATCGTTTTTTCAATTCGCCCCATTTCTCGGAGTGCCGTTGCTAATCGGTTCTGACTTGCATATGAGCCTAATTTCTCCATAATCAACGATGCAGAGACTGTACCTTCCCGGATAGGGGTAGTACCAGCGAAGCTGACACCACCCGCAAAGTAGATGTAATTAAATGGTCTTCGTTGTGTTTGTCTCTTATTTTGCAGTTCTCTTTTCTCGTTAAATAATGATTTGACACTTTCTTAGCTGACGATTCCAGCGTTACTGTAAGTGCTAACTGTATGCATAAATACGGTAATTACAAGTCTGAATAAAAAATTCTTCAAGTGAGAGTAATCCTGATCCTATTACCACCCATGGGTAACGTCTAATATGGTAAAAACGTAAAAACAAGCCGTATCCATTTGGGCACGGCTTGTTTTTGTCTTATTCCGGACTAGACGCAGGCAATAAAGCCATGCCATTGAGTCCACTGTCTGTAATGACCGCATCTGACAGCTCGTTTTGCATAGCAAGCTGTTCCGTTTTGATCAATTCGCTATTTAGGATCTTCAGCCGCTCTTCAAGGAAGCGCTCACAATCGGTGTCCACGGCTAGGCCTAGTTCTTGGCGTTGACGTTGATTTGTGAAGCGTGGTATCGGTAAAAGATACTCCTCGAAGTCCTTGAACTGGCGTGATCCCTGCACCCAAATATCACCGGAGCGCAGAGAGTTCTTCATCTCAGACAACACGCAGATTTCGTAGAAGCGACGGTCAAAGCCGTCCTCTGTGCGGACAACGTTTTCCCAGCGCTTGCGAACAAAACTCGTCGGTGCATCCTCTGACACCTTACGCAACTGATGTTGATTTATGCTCTTAAGCAATTCCACTCCTTCGAGAATGTCACGTGCGGTTGGCGCAGCTTTGAGTTGCAGCGATTCCAAAAGACTTGGAGTATAGCGACGAAGCTGGGAGAAACCGTCGCCGATTAGCGGAAGATAGTCGAAGTCTACGGGCTGAGCCAATTTTTCTGCTTCTGTAACGCTATCGGTAAAAACCTGCCACGGCAAAATGGATTCGATGGCCGCAAACGGATCACCTCCGCTTTGCTTGGCTTCCAATAGCGCTCGACCAATGCTAAAATAAAGACGCAACTTGTCGTTGTCGAGGGGTAACACTCGGTAATGTGTGGCATCCGTTCGATGGCGTATGGAACGCAAACCAAGCACACTTCCGTAAAGCGATTCTTTGGTAAGCGTTAAACAATAGACAATGTGGAGGGGAGCGATCCCCTCTATTTGTCGAAAGAAGGGGAAAAATAATGCAGCGGAAGAAATCGAAATACATAGTGATAATGCTCACTGTCGTCATAATAGCAGCAGGAATCGTTACAATTAATATCGCTAACAAAAATGATAAACCTACAAGTAACCAGCAGGCCACACCTTCAGAAATCGCGGAGAAGAAACCACCTCAATCTATAACTGCGACTGCTTCTTCTCCTCCAGCTGTTCAACAGTACAAACTTAAGAGCGAAAGCTTTGTCTCGACCTTCGTTGCTCCCAGTTATATCAGCGATTCGTTTATTGCATTTGAAAAAGATATCAGCGAAAAAGCAACGAGTTATATTGATACCTTCTCCTTAACCACAAAGCAGCTTAAAAATATATATCAAACACCAAACAAAGAAATCATTAACTCATTAGTTGGCGTAGAAGATAAGTTATTCTGGGTGGAATACAGTAGAGACCAAGAAAAAGATAAATCTTGGGAAATAAAATCTCTTGACCTAAAAACCAATCAGAAAAAGACATTATTTTCTGGAGCTAGTGAGGATAATATAGAGCCACCCATTCTAAGGGTGTTCGACGATCAAGTCACATGGATTGAAAAAACGATCAAAGATCACATTGTATACAGTTCTGCAATGTTATACAAACCAATTACTAATGATTTTGTTAAAGTGGCTACAAGTGAACTGAATGAGCAAGGAAAGCATCGTAAAGGCATTTATATGGCCATTCAACGACCGGTTCCTGATGGCATGCTTGTTCAACAATCAGTATTCAAGACCGTAGGAGATACAACGGATAAATCCTATGAAATTGTATTTTATCCCTATGATCAATCAAAGCCGATTACATTACGACAAAGCCAACAAGGTATGGTTGATTTCACAGCTGATCAAAAGTGGTTTGTATGGAGCGAGATAGGGAAACTCAGTGTCGCGGACAGAAAAACAGGAGAAATCAGGTACGTAATCGAAGCTAAAGATAAAGACCTTACAATAGATTCTCCATTTATTAGAGATAACCATCTCTATTATCGGTATTCGATGTATCAAATCTTTGACGTTGATTTAACGACCGGCAAGACAAGTGAACTGTCTGAATACCGTCTATCAACATCGAAGATCTTCAATACGTCAGATTACTTAGGATATTCATATATGGATGCTAAAAACAATAATGGAGAAGTTGAGTTTGAGATTATATCTCCAATCAATCAAACGAATTAATGTTTCGTCAAATGGCTTCAGCATTAATGAATTTAATAGAGGAACTGGCCCAGTACCAGCGTAGCTGACACCAGGGGCAGACATCTGTGAGTAAATGTTAGTATTAGGTTCCAGCTTCAAAAGTCATTAGAGTTCCAATTGCGAAAACAAATTCGGAACTTTGATTGATAATTGATAGTGGTACAGTGAAAAAGCATAGTGACAATTACCATTTCGGTTCCATACGTTTGCGGTCTGTGACAGTTACGCTGGTATTATCCCAATACAGAATGCATCCGTGTAACTGTGCACGGATCCAATGCTGTATCCGCATTAAATATCGACCACGAAAGAAAAGCAGCCCAGTAGCTTAGATTGTTGCGGATACCGTTAGTTTAATTTCTAGCTACCCCGAATTAAGAAAACCGGATTCCTTTGTAGGGTAAAGGGTCCGGTTTTTTCTGTTATGAATTGCTTAGCGTACGATTTTTTCCGTTTCGTGAGGTGACCCCTATATGAACACCTCCTGGTCATTGCTTGGTTGCAGACTTGTCGAATAGAGAACAAGCTGGCGGAATGATCGTTGTAGCTAAGAAGCGCCGTAAACCCTAAAGGGGGATTTACGGCTTTTCTCATGGTATCGTCACGCCCTGGCAGCATGTTGAAAGTTGTTTTGCCTTGTAATTTTCGTTATTAACGGGAGGCGGATGATTGGCACTCGGGATCTTACTTTCCATGAGTTATGGCAAAATCGTTCAGCATACTAGGATCAGTGGATTGAAATACTATTTTTGTGGAGTCCAATACCACTACGCTGGGGAATTCATTGACGCCCAGCTTATGCCACATCTCTCTTTCATCTTCGGTGTGATGCACAACTACCATATCTATTGCATTTAGAAGTGCATTATCCGCATTAACGACTTTGTTCACTTCAAAATCGAATTCAACTGAATTCGAAACTATACACAACACATATTTCCCTTCCTTTTGTGAAAGGACATCCGTAGGTGGGCCTTGGCGCTCCTTCTCACATCCGAGTATCAATGTGGTTAGAATGATGAGGCACAAGCTTTGAGCCAAAAAATCCGAATGATTAATCCGCCAGTATTCAATTATCATTCGGATTTTGGATGCGGAATCCAGCAGGACCCGGTCCTGGTAGGTGTGCTGCAAAAAAAGACAAATAAAGCGCCGCGACTCCCGTTTTGGGTCACGGCGCTTTATTGATTCAGCTTTTCATATATCGTTTCAACTCGTTGTAGAAATTTTCGCGAGAACCAGCGAGAATGACAACTATGATCTCGCCTTCGTCGTTTTCCTCCAGCCGGTAGGCGATTTCATAGTTCTTACCTTGGTAGAATACGTCGTAACCATATAAGCCTCGTAGATCGCCGGTCTTTGGGGAACCAACCGAAGGGTCATTACGGATGGCCTCGATAGCTTCAAAATATAGCCGTTTTAGCGGTTTTTCCACGAGTTTCTTAAAATAGCGTGCTGCTGGAGGTAGATACGTAACTGGAAGCATCTAATCCCCCATAACATCGGTAAATAGTTCTTCGGTTTGGCTGTCTTTTTTGTATTGGCGAGCGGCATCTCCGGATTCCGTAATCAAATGCTGTACAGCGCCGCGCAAGGCTGTTTGTTTCTCACGAAACTTGCCCAACAGTTCCTTGCCCTCGTAACCTTCTTGAATCAGATCAGCCAGGATCATGTCGGAGAAATGGTCACTCCCCATATCTTCTCGAACCGGTCGTATCAGAATACATTGATCTTTTACGGAAAATTCTACTTCGTCTTTAATACCCAATTGCTCAAAAAGCTTTTGTGGTATTGTGACTTGGCGCTTTCCGGAAACACGGCCACGTCTCCATTCCATTGCAGACACATCCTTATGATTCATAGCCAGAGTCTAACCCTCCTTGCTTTCTTTTATTCAAAACTGTAAATTTCTTTGATTCCTAGATTCCATGACTACATTATATGCGAAAATTTAGAGATCGGGAAGGGCAAAAAAATGCGATCTTGCTTCCCCCGATCACTGTCCCTAAATCCCTAGCGACTCACAGGTTTTAAAGCGCTTCGCGCCATAGCATGGCTAGACTCCTAACAAAGATTTACTCTCTTTAAAAAACAGCGTATAATATAAATTATACGCTGTTTCGATTTTAAGCAATTTTTCAATGACTAATGCACCCTTGTCCCACCTCAATAAGTGTAATAATCATCTATATCATACATTTATAAACAGATGATTCATCATCGCTCTGCTGGATTTCAAAGTATCAAGGAGGTTCTGTCATGGAGGAAGAGCAAGATGTTAGAGAACAATATGCAGAAGAAATAGAGGGGTTCTTGATCTGGATGAAGGATGCCGGCTATACCTCATATACGATTCGTTCGTACATAAGTGACTTGCTGGAGTTTTTGAACGCTTTAAATGGTAAACAGATTCATCAAGTGAAGAAGATTCATGTCATGTCGTATTTATCCTCGGTGAGGGAGAGAGGGGTAAGTGATGCCACGCGTAATCGCAAGCATGCAGCTGTGACCTGTTTTTTTAAAGCGCTGATGGAGCTGGAGCTTGCAACTCACAATCCTGCTGCCGGAGTCAAAAAATCCAAAACCGAAAAGAACAAAACACCCATGTATCTAGACGAACAGGAATTGTCCCGTTTTTTTGCATCGGTGCAAGGGAAGTACCGGACTCGGAACATTGCGATCTTCCTGCTTATGGCTTATATGGGGCTTCGAATCGGTGAGGTGCATTCGCTGAACTTAGCCGATTATAGAGCTTCGCAGCGGTCACTGAACGTATTCGGTAAAGGACGTAAGTGGAGAACCATACCGGTACCAGAGACTGTCGCTATGATGCTCGAAGGTGCTTTGAAGGACAGAATTGAGCCTCGCCGGATCAAGGAGGACGCCATGTTCACCTCGCAAAAAGGACGCCGGCTGTCTGTTCGATGTATCCAGCAAATTGCCGCCGAAACGTTTGACCGCTTTCAGCATCATTTACCGGCAGAACGGCGAATTGCGTATTCCAGTCATAAGCTGAGACACTCCTTCGCGACCATGCTGCTGCGCAAAGGGGCTGATTTGAGAACAGTGCAGGAGCTTTTAGGTCACTCCTCCATTCAAACGACTACGGTCTATACACATGTCACTGACAAAGAAAAAGCAGCGGCCGTAGACAAGCTCGACATCCAGCTTCCCATTAGTATAACCAATTAATACATATTAATTATTATGTAAACTAATGAACGGGTAGCTATGATTCACTCCGAGATTCTCACATCACGCATGATTTGCGGCAAAAAAAGACGCCCACCTCATTTTATAAGATGGACGCCTTACATTTACAGATTCAGCTTGGCAATCTCGGCCTTCAGCTTGTCGGCAGATTGATGGAACAGCTTGGTTTCTTCTTCACTCAGAGGAAGATCCAACACTTCCCGCACGCCAGATCGGTCTACAACACACGGCACGCCCAGATACACATCGGACACGCCATTATATTGATCTAGCAGTGTGGACACATTGAGTACGGCGCTTTGATTTTGCAGGATGGCGGTGACAATTCGATCAAGGGCCAAGGCAATGGCATAGAAGGTGGCGCCTTTAGCGTGGATAATCTCATAGGCTGCATTTTTCGTGCTGTCAAAAATACGTTCTTTGTGCTCATCTTCAATGGCCAGCGCTGCACCGGCGACATTGGCAAGACTCCATACAGGAACCTCCGTATCTCCGTGCTCGCCGATAATGTGAGCATGAATGCTGCGGGGATCAATCTGCTTGTGCTTGCCGAGTAAATAACGGTATCTGGCGCTGTCGAGCAAGGTTCCGGAGCCGATCACGCGGTGAACAGGGAACCCGCTATATTTTAAGGTCACATAAGATAAAATATCAACAGGATTGGTAGCGATCAGAAGAATGCCTTCCTGATTATATTGCGTAATATTATGTACAATGTCTTTGAAGATGGCAGCGTTCTTCTTAAGGAGGTCCAGACGGGTTTCACCAGTCTTTTGAGCAGCGCCGGCCGTAACGATCATAATATCCGCGCCGGCACAGTCGGAGTAATCCCCAGCCCAGATCTTTACACCGCCAACGAAGGGAAGACCGTGATTCATATCCAGCGCCTCGCCGACAGCCTTCTCATGATTCACGTCAATGAGAACAATTTCGGATACCCGTTTGCGCAGCATAAGGGTATAGGCTGTCGTAGTTCCTACCGCTCCCGCTCCGATAATTACGGCTCGAGTGGGCTTGTACGTCGTTGTGTTCATGTTACCGTCTCCTTTAAAGTAAGATTGAGGTATACACACGCGTGGAAAGCATTGGAACGACTTGTCACCTTAATACTAAGGGATGCAGATTAGCCTCCGCAATAGAAAGGATTGAACAAATGATTACAATTTCATCGTTATTATTTTTTATCGGCGCTGCCGTGCTGTTGATCCTTGTCCCTGGACCTGATTTGATCTTTGCAGTAACCCAGGGCTTGACCAGCGGCAAAAAAGCAGGCGTCATGACGGCCATCGGGCTTAGTCTCGGCAATGTCATTCATACTTTAGCTGCTGCTTTGGGGCTCTCCCTGATTCTGAAAACTTCTGCGTTTGCATTTACGCTGTTCAAAATTCTCGCTGCTGGCTATTTATTGTATCTGGCGTACATGTCCTTTAAACACCGCAAGGACCCCATTGAATGGAAGCAGGGCAAGAATCAAAGTGGATTTCAGCTTCTTCTAAAAGGGTTCATGATGAATGTCCTGAATCCGAAGGTGGCACTCTTTTTTCTAACGTTTCTGCCTCAGTTCGTCAATTATTCCTATGGGAGTGAGGCTCTGCAGTTGATTCTGCTCGGGGTGATCTTCTTGGTGCTCAGCGGCTTGATCTTTGGACTGCTGGCTTATTTTGCGGGTGCATTCAGCGAACAGCTGCTCAGCAAGCCAAGCTTCGGGATTTGGAGTCAAACCGCTGGAAGTGCTATTTTTGCGGCGCTCGGCATCAAGCTGCTCTTCACCAAAATGTAAATCAAACAAGCAGGGAGCCAGATCGGCTTCCTGCTTGTTTGATCTAGACCCCAATCAGGTTTCTTCCCGCTGCGCCGCCTCATCTTTAATTTCGTTGCGGAAGCTCGCGATGCTTCTCTGACGGCGTTCGTTTTTCTCCATCAGCTGTTCTTTCTCGGAGGCTGATATTTCGTCACCATGCTCATACAAGTAGTCCTTGGTCTCCCGAAAATTCTCAATCGTATTTTGCACGGCTTCTTGTAGACGTTCTACGTTATCACTGCGGTCATCCGGTTTCGGCATCAATATTCACCCTCCTGATCTTAATGGTTGTGGCTTATCCGTCCAGGTGCGGATGCAGCACGTCATCAGTCTTCCAAACGTTGCCGAGCGTTATGCACGAACGGCGTGTAAAAGCCGATGGCTACAATATTGTAACTTCATCCCACTTCATCCTTGTCCTGAAAAGAGCGGACGGGTATGTTATAATGACTCCGACTAAAGGAGTCCATTTACGCGGCAAGAATGAGGAGGACAGGTGAGATGAAAGGTTACACCATACAGCTCAGGCGCTGGGGAATCCTCGGGTTCATGATCTTAATGTTCACAGCGTGTACCCCGGATCAAGAAGCTCCAGAGGCCGCAGACAGCCTTCCCGCAATGACAAAACCGGAAGAAGAAGAGTCCATCAAGGATGGACAAACTCTTACAGTGGTCACTCCGGAAACTGCTAAAAACCCTCCTGAAACCAAAAATAAATATCAAATCCAAACCCGTTTAACCGATTTTCATATGCTGGACGAGGCATCCGGAGTAGCCTGGGGACTCAATGGAACGGCTCTGCGCCTCTACATTACAGACGATTATGGTGAAACGTGGGTAGACATTTCTCCCTCCTCCAATGTGAAATTTATGGACAAGCTTGTCTATGGCACCGATCTGGTGTTCACCGATGAGCGGCATGGCTATATTGTCCGGAATGGACAGGGACAGAGAGATACGATGATTTTGACAACGGTGGACGGGGGAAGAGAGTGGAGATTTTCGTCTTTACCGAACACCGGACGGGTTACAGCCTTGAGCTTTGACTCTGATCAGGGCTGGGTCATGACGGCTCCTAAATCCATTCTGGGTATCCAGGAGAAAATTCTGTACCGTCTCGATCCACAAGATACGGCTTGGACAGAGATTATGCAGAACCGGAACTATCCGGCTTCGCGAGTACCTGATTTTGTACTTCCAAGAAGCGGCTTCGTGACAGGCATGTCCTATGCCAATGCCTATACCGGATTAGTTTCCGTAAAAGAGCGCCGGGGTGGAGCGCTTTATATTACCCGGGATGGAGGCGAAACCTGGAGTCCGGTCGACCGCGTGTTTTCGGAAGAACCGCTGACGGAGTGCGAAACCTTTTATCCCGGCTCGGCCGTATTTTTAGGAAATGCGCAGAAGGTTTGGGTTCCCTTGCAATGCTTTATGGAAGAACAGCTTCACGATCTGGGCTATTTCTCCGAGGATGGGGGCAAGTCGTGGGAGCTGATTGAATTTCCGTTGGTTCGTAAGAGCAGCACCCGGAATGCCGCCCCTTTCTTTTATCGCATGAATCGGGGCTATGCCATTATGGACGGCATCGTTTATGTTACAGAGGACAAGGGTCAAACCTGGGAGCCCTTTGAAGAGGATGAAGTATTGGCTCAGAATTTGGACAACTACCCGATCATATCCAAGCTGCAGTTTGCTTCGAGTGAGGTAGGCTGGATGCTGGTTGAAACGTTGGATGGATCCCGATCCAGACTGCTTCTTAGCCTCGATGGAGGGAAGAGCTGGAAGGTGCGATAATACGAAACACCAAAGCCGCGGTATAGCGCAACGTGTCCTCCTTTGCAAGGATTCAAGTTATTTTCTCGTACAGGCGCATATACTTGAATGATCACGAGGGATGGCCTGCGTGAGATGAACCTTGCGGGGAGGGTGCCGAAATGGGATCGGATTCACTGTGGATGTTCGACTTTTTCGGAAGCGTGATGCCCGTTTTTTTGGTTGCAGTACTGGGCATTGTATTGCTGTCAGCCGGCAAAAATATACTGCAATGGAATCGCAACAACCATCAGCCGCTGTTGACGGTGTATTCGGTGATTGTTAGCAAGCGAAGCGAGCTGAAGCACACGGCTCCTGCGGAGGATGGCAGCGGAAGTCGCCCTCGTACCCTGTATTTCATCACCTTTGAGGTGGAGAGCGGCGATCGAATGGAATTTGCCGTCAGCGGCGATGAATTCGGCATGTGCGCCGAAGGAGATGAAGGCCGGCTCTCTTTTCAAGGGACCCGATATTTAAAGTTCGAAAGACATCATAAAATACGCCGTCAGGCGCTTCGAGGATGAGGAACGCATGAAATTTCAACAACAGACTGTACTAATTACCGGTGCTGCTCAAGGCATTGGCCGTGGTCTTGCAGAAGCGTATGCAGCTGCAGGTGCACATGTATATATGGCAGATGTGCAGGAGAAGGAAGGGGAGGAGCTGGCCCAGACCCTGCGGCAGAAAGGATGGTCTGCCACGTTTGTACCCTGTGATGTTCGAAAGGAGCATCAGATTCAGCACTTCGTCCAGGCGGCAATCCAGCAGACAGGGCGAGTGGACATTGTCATCAACAACGCCGGAGTTTCTCGTTGGAAATCGCCGCTTGAGCTGACTATAGAGGAATGGGACGATGTGCTGAACATTAATGTGCGCAGCAGCTTCTTGCTATCTAGGGAGGCAGCCAAGCATATGAAATCCCAGGAGCAGGGGGGAGCCATTGTTAACATTTCCTCTACCCGCTCTCTGATGTCGGAGCCCCATTCAGAAGCTTATGCTGCGTCTAAAGGAGCCATTGTTGCCTTAACGCATGCGCTCGCAATGAGTCTTGGACCTCAGATTCGAGTGAACTGCGTCAGTCCCGGATGGATCGAAACTCAAAACTATAGTGCACTCCGGACAGAAGATCACGAACAGCACCCTGCCGGGAGAGTAGGAACCCCGCAGGATATTGCAAGAGCCTGCTTCTATCTCACAGATCCGGATAATACCTTCGTTACAGGTACCTATATGGTAGTCGATGGCGGAATGACTCGCAAAATGATATATGAAGAGTAGATCACTCCTTTGTTCCTTCCAGTCATAGAAAGCGTCAGGACAGTAAGCAAAGCTTGCTGTCCTTTTCAATACATGAGTGATCATATTAATTATTATGTAAACTATTTTCTCGCCACTTTAATTTTTTACATCACGCTTATAAGCTTCAGTCACAAAACTCTCATTAGCTTTGGTCAGCACGCTTTGATATTATGTTACATGAACGACCATAATCATCCTTAAAGGAGGAGCGAACGTGTCTAAATCTATCAAAGCTGCCGCACTACTATTCATCATGCTTCTCATCCTTAGCCATCCGACTGACGTCTGGGCTCATTCCAAGCTTACGGCATCGGAGCCAGCGGCCGGATCGGATGTTAATGATGTTGTATCTGAGCTGGTCCTGACCTTCAATGAAAATATTGATCCCAAGCTTAGCAGTCTCACGATTACGAATGCAGAGGGACAGTCCTCAGCCTTATCCGCGGTTACGGTTACCGGACTGGAAATGAAGGCTGTTCTCGAGAACGCACTTCCATCCGGGACGTATGAGGTACAGTGGAAGATTATTAGTGCGGATGGCCATCCTATTCAAGACAAGTATTCATTTACCGTTACGGCCCCGGAAAAGGCAGCAGACTCTAGTGAGAATGCGACAGAACAGCCTCCTGCGGGCTCCGAAGCATCGGAAGAGACGGACAGCCAAGAGGAGGCAGCTTCTGAGGCGGCACCTGAAGAAGAGTCTGCTCCGGAAGATAACGGTAATGCCGCCGAAGGCGAAGATGAAGCACAATCCAAGACCTCGGAAGCAGCTGAAGCCGGAAGCTCTCCTGCGATCCTGATCGGAGTCATTGTCCTTGTGATTGTGGCTGCTGCGGGAGTGTATATCGTAAGACGACAAGCCCGTAACAAAGGATAAGCCATGTACTGGCTCAGCGAACCCATCCTCTATCTGGGATATTCAGTTCTTGCCGGGATTGCCGTCTTGTCTCTGGTTCCCTCCAGTCAGAAGCCGAAGCTTTCGCTTCCATCGTGGCTCGGACCCGCGGCTGCAGGTGTCGTGATGATCGGCTCTTTTGTTCCAGTGCTGCAAATTATTATGTTCTTCAAAGATGATATCGGTCTGTATGCTTCCTTTGAAGCGGTGATGTTTTCCTTCTCGGAAGGTGAACGCTATACCTGGATTCTGATTCTGTCCTTGCTAATGGCTGTGACTTCAAGGAGAGTCATCAAGAACCCGCAATCCAGACTGAGAGGCGTGCTATTGCTGCTGCTGCTGGCTACAGCAGCGGCGATGTCCGCCTTTAACCATGCCGCTTCGCTCATGGGCTGGAAAGGGCAGGCTGGGTACTTCATTCATTTTACGGCCATGGCAATCTGGACGGGGACGCTGTTGATCGCAGGCTTCTACAATAAGGGCAGAGAGGGCTGGAGCTCATACCTGCGTTGGTTTCATCCGTTAGCGGTCACGGCAGTCCTTCTGGTTATATCATCAGGCCTTTTTCTGATGTCGGCGGTCACCCCCCAGCCCGTGCAGAGCTGGATTCTGCCCTATGGACAGGCCTTGCTCCTTAAGCACATATTGATCCTTCCGGTTTTGGTGTTCGGGCTGGTCAATGGACGCTGGGTCCGGCAAAGGCTGGAACGCTCCTCAAGCTTTGCTCCTGCAAGCTGGGCCAAGGCGGAGGGGGTGCTGCTGTTTCTCATTTATGTCGTTACCGGTTTTTTAAACCAGCAAGGCGCACCGCATGCCTACCCCGAGGTCCTAACGTCCTCCTTTGCAGCAAAGCCGTTCCTATGGTTTCATCCTGAGTTTACCGAGGGACCCATCATGCTGGAGTGGAGCTTTACTGGAACCCTGCTGCTGCTTCTGGCTGCCGGAATGCTGGCAGGAATGCTATGGTCCTTTATCAAGCATAAAAAAGCAGTCACCGCGCTTCTGCTATCGCTGGGCGCTGCGGCTGCGGCTTATGCAGGCATCATGTTTAGTGTTGCCTGAATTATGAAATAAAAGGCTCAGATGCGTCACGCGACGCATCTGAGCCTTTTACTTATTTTACCGTCTTATTGTAGGTTTCAATCTTGGACGTAATTTCTTTGGCAGCCTTGTCCAGAGCTTCTTGAGGGCTGCTTTGCCCGTTTAATACTTCTTCAATCGCTGTTTCGGTAATCTGTCTTGCCTCTGGGAACACGCCCATCACTGCGCCCTGAGTTGCCGCATTCGGCACCGTTTGATGCAGCTGGTCTACCGCGGTTTGAAACTGAGGATACTTCTTCAGGTTCTCTTTGACGCTGTCTTCCTCATACGCCTTGGTGTGCACCGGGAAGTAGCCGGTGTTAATATGCCACTCGGCCTGCGTAACCGGGTCCGCAAGATACTTCATGAACTCCCAGGCTGCTTTTGATTCCTCCTCGGATTTATTGTTCATGAGCCACAGGCTGGCTCCACCGATGATAACACCGCCTTCACCGGCGTCTGAAGGCTTCGGCAGGAAGCCTGTTCCGACTTCAAACTTGCCTTCGGCAGAGCTGACAATACCTCTCAAGGAAGCAGTAGAATCCAGCATCATCGCGATTTGGCCGGCCGCAAAGGCTTTTTTCGTGTCATCCGTTTTCCGGCCCAGGTTTAACAGAGATTGATCGTCCAGCATTTCCTTCCACCACTCAAGGGTGTTCACACCGGCTTCGCTATTTAGCTGAGATGCCGTTGCGGCTGAAGAACGGCCATTCCCATTGTTAAGAAGCTCCTGTCCCTGGTTCGCAAAGAACTGCTCCATGAACCAGCCGTAAATGGCAAAGGATGCTCCGGTTTGTCCACCTTGAGTCAGCTTCTTGGCAGCTTCAGCTACCTCTTCATACGTTTGAGGCGGGTTCTCAGGGTCAAGACCGGCTGCTTTAAAAGCATCCTTGTTGTAGTACAGAATCGGGTTAGAGGAGTTAAAAGGCATAGAATACAGCTTGCCATCAAAGGTGTAATAGTTCTTGATATTCGGCTCCAGGCCTGAAATGTCATAGCCTTCAGCATCCATAAAATCCTGAACAGGGCGGGTCGCTTGTGTATCCATCATAAAGCGGCTGCCGATTTCATACACCTGAATCATCGTGGGTCCGCTGTCCGAGCCAAGAGACGCCTTTAGCTTGTTCAAGCTCTCGTCATAGGTGCCCTGAAAAACGCCCTCCACTTCGATTCCATCCTGCTTCCCATTAAAATCTGCGATCAGCTTGTCTACCGCCTGTCCCAGCTCACCACTCATAGAATGCCACCATACGACCTTAACCGGAGTACTAGAGGTAGCTGCCGCTGCTTTAGCCGGTGGAGCCAGCGGCTCTTCACTGCCCCCTGCTCCGTTACTGCTGCACGCTGCGCTGACCAGCATGGTCCATGCCAGCAGCATGAGCGTCAGTGACCTTCTTCCATAGCCCTTCTTCATCTTCATAATCTCTCCCTTATGAGTTATTGAGCTTGCTATATCAGAAATTGAGCTGACTGAAGCTTCAGCTCAAGGCTGATTGTTAACCCTTCAGCGCTCCTGCCGTAATGCCGCGAATGAGAGGCTTCAAGCCTAAGGCGAGCAGCAGCAGGGAGGGAAGCAGCATGAGCAGCACACCGGAGAGAATCAGATTCCAGGCATTCATCTCCTCAAATTGCAGCATGCCTACACCGATTTGCACCGTGCGCATCTCTTCGCGGTTGGTGGTCAGGAGGGGCCATAAATACATATTCCAGTGATTCAGAAAGGAATAGACACCCAGTGTCGCTATACCGGGCAGGGAAAGCGGAAGCGCCATGGTGATAAAGGTGCGAATATGTCCGCAGCCGTCAACCCGCGCAGCCTCGAACAGCTCTTTGGGAAGCTGGAGAAAGGTTTGCCGCAGCAAAAAAGTGCCGAATGCGGTAGCCAGAAACGGAACGATCAGGCCGGGATAGGAATCCAGCCAGCCCCAGCTTTTGATCGTTAGATAATTCGGGATCATAATGACCTCCCAAGGAACCATCATCGTGGATAGAAACAGGCTGAAGAGCAGGGTTTTGCCTGGAAATCGCATAAAAGCAAACGCATAAGCTGCCAGACTTGATGTCACTATTTGTCCCAGCATAATGACCAGGGATACCCAGAAGCTGTTCGTAATAAAGCGAAGGACCGGTACGGTCTCTATAACCTTCATGTAATTATGTAAGCTGATGCTCTCTGGCAGTAAAGGAGGCGGATACACTGACGATTCGGCCTCGGTCATCATAGAAGAGGACAAAGTATACAGCAGCGGAAAAGTGATCAGAAGCGCGCATAGCACCAGCAGCACATAATTTAACGTAGAAGAAGCGATTTTTACGCTCACTGATAATGCACCTTCCTCTCTACGAATTTAAATTGGAGCAGCGTCAGCAGCAAAATGATGACAAACAGGATCAGGGCCTGCGCACTGCCGATACCGAAACGGAAATTGACGAATGCGTCTTGATAAATGTTAAATACAATCACATTCGTGCTGTTTATTGGACCGCCCTTCGTTAAAATATTAATCTGGCCAAACGCCTGAAATGCTCCGATGATGGAAACGACCAGGGTAAAGAAAAGGGTAGGAGAAATTAGCGGCAGTGTGATACGGAAAAACGTTCTAAAGGGATCACTGCCATCGATCCGGGCGCTGTCAAAAATGTCCTCTGAAATGCCTTGAATCCCGCTCAGCATCAGGATGTAGTTAAAGCCTAGATTCATCCAAACCGTCATAAGCGCGACCGAGAACATAGCCCAATCGGGATCTGTGAGCCACTGAACGGGTCCGATCCCTGCCAAGGAGAGTAAATAATTGAACATGCCCATGGTCGGATGATAGAGGATCATCCAGATCATGGATCCTGTGCCGACGGAAACAGCCATAGGCAGGGAGAAGATAAACCGGAATATTTTCATCCCCTTTAGCGTATTGAAAGAGAGAACCGCCAGAATAAGAGCCGCCGCCATGGCGGTCGGTACGGTCATCAGCATAAACAGAAAGGTATTACTCAGACTCTTTACAAATATATCGGCCGTCAGTATGTCCATAAAGTTGTCCATGCCGACAAAGACAGCGACTCTTCCTTGAGGATCCGTTAAAAATAAGCTCAGATATATGGATTTCAGCAGCGGATAAAACAAAAAGAGGCCGAACAGCACCAATGAAGGGGACAGCAACAAATAGGCGACCCAGCTGTCTTGCAGCCGCGGGTTTCGCAAGACACGGGCAGCGACCGGCTGACGTGTGCTGGGAGAGCGGGCCTCGGTGGCTGCAGTTCCGGGAGGTGAAAGCAGCAGATCTTTGTCCATATTTTCTTTAGTCCTCTCTATCAGGTTTAGGCTTACAGATCAAAGTATAGAAAGAGGATGTTAAATAAAATGGATGAATTTGTAATGAAAGAGTAATTTTTTTGCAATCATAAAATTTATTGTCACATTTCTGGGCGAATGCACATACGATACGTTGTGCAATTAATGTGCGGTAGGAAGGAGGAGCCATCATGGCGGTCATCAATACCAACTCATCTGATGTCGATTTATTGGCTAGGCTGATTCGGGCTGAGGCTGAAGGAGACGGGGAGCAGGGGATGCTGATGGTTGGAAATGTCGGTGTGAACCGCATCCTGTCCAATTGCCTGGACTTCAAGGGAATTCGCAGCATGAATGACATGGTGTATCAAAGCCCTGGAGGGTTCGAGGCAACACAGAAGGGCTACTTTTATCAAAAGGCAAGAGAGCGCGACCGCAGGCTGGCCCGCCGCGTCATTGCCGGCGAACGCGTCTGGCCTGCAAGCAACGCGCTCTGGTTCTTCCGGCCTGCCGGAGGCTGTCCGGCGACCTGGTACAATCAGCAGAACACAGGACGCTATAAAGCTCACTGCTTCTTCAGGCCGACAGCGGCCGATTGTCCGTCCGTGTATTAAAACTTAAGAAGTACGAGGAGGAAAATACTTATGATGAATTTCGGCGTCCCTTCAAATCCGGTAATTGGCAACGGCAACGGCTATCCAGGCTTATCCCAGCAATCTCAGCGCGGAGCTGCACCCGGATACAGCGCAAACGTACCGCCGCAAATGACTGGAGGCGCAGGCTATACGGCGAATGTTCCTCAGCAGGCTATGGGCTCCAAAGGGTATTCTGCGAATGTACCGCCTCAAGTCATGAGCGGCGCAACCATGACTCCGAGCGGCCAAGTGCTGCCCACGCCGCAGTTCGAGCAGTCCTACATCGAGAATATTCTGCGTTTGAATCTTGGAAAGCAAGCGACCTTCTACATGACTTATGAGAACAACTCCCAGTGGAACGCCAAAATTTTTACAGGTGTCATCGAAGCAGCGGGGCGGGACCACATCGTCATCTCCGAGCGTCAGAGCGGTCGGCGCTTGATCCTGCTCATGGTAAATCTGGATTATGTCGTGTTTGATGAGCCGCTGAATTATCAATATCCCGGCGTCATTGGGAATCCGCCGCCTACAGGGCGTTAATCCATAATCGTCTTGGCCCGGACACCGGCCTGTACAGCTTAGCCGCGGTGCATGCCGGTGTTTTTTTACTCCAGGGTGCAGAATCAGGCGAAATCAAGAGATATCGGGTTTATGCTTGCAAAACAGCCTGTAACATCTGAAGATGTTGTCATCACATTCAATTTGACTGTCAAAAGGTTAGCTATATAATTAATGATATAGGATAGTAACCCTTGAATCTTGAGAGGAGATGAGCCCGTTGGGAAGTTGAAGCTGAATCTGATGACAGAGATGACGTCGTATCCCGAGTTGGCAACACACATTTTTAATTACCGAAGGAGGTGTTCCTATTCGCCTTAGAGCCACATCCGGCGGATAGGAGAACATTTGAGTGACCCCTTACCGAGTCTAATAGGTTTATCCTTGGTTATGATTTTGGTATTTTTGAACGGTTTTTTTGTAACTGCAGAAATTGCATTTCTGAAGGTGAAAGGCAGCCGGATTGACGCATTAGCGGAAGAAGGCCATCGTAAAGCAAGACAGGCGCAGCGAATCCTGCGCAATCTGGACCCGTATCTGATCTCCTGTCAGCTGGGCATTACGTTATCGACCCTGGCACTTGGCTTTGTGGGAGAGCAGACGCTAGCGGGCATGCTTGCCCCTTTGATGTCAGCGACTGGCTGGAGCACCGGGGTACTTCACACTATTTCTATACTGATTACCTTCGCATTCATTGCAATCATGCATATGATCTTTGGTGAATTGGCACCTAAAACCGTAGCCGTGCGCAAGGCAGAAACCATGACACTGCATACCGCCAACTTGATCCGTGGGTTTTATGTACTGACCTACCCCGTGATCTGGCTGGTGAACGGAGTGTCGAATGTGCTGCTGCGTGTATTTCGGATGACGCCCGTCGTGGAGAAGGGAGCGGTTCATACGGAAGAGGAAATTCTCGATCTTATGAAGGAGAGCAGCGAGGTAGGTCTCATTAATGATACCGAGCTTGCTCTGGTGGACAATATTTTCGAATTTGCAGACACCACAGCCAGAGAGATCATGATTCCGAGAACCGATATGATCTGCTTGTATACCAACCTGTCGATGGAAGAAAATCTGGATATTGCGCTGAATAACATGCGCACCCGTTATCCGATCTGTGAAGAGGATAAAGACCATATATCCGGCTTCATTCATATCAAGGATTTAATGAGGGGACATATCGGAGATCAGCTCACCCTGATCCGCCCAATCATTGCCGTGCCGGAATCCATCAAAATCAGTGAGCTGCTGAAACGGATGCAGCGTTCCAAGACCCAGATTGCCATTCTTATTGATGAGTATGGCGGAACCTCGGGGCTGGTCACGATGGAGGATATCATGGAAGAGATTGTCGGGGAAATTCAAGATGAATTTGACCAGGAACGACAAGGGATTGAAGTGATATCAGAGGACGAGTACTCTATTGACGGCTTGATGCTAATTGAAGAAATAAACGGCCATTTCGGCCTGAACGTAGATACAGAAGATTATGATACGATTGGCGGCTGGCTATCATCCAAGCTTGAAGCTGTAGTGCCTCAAGTCGGTCAATCGTATGCGTTTGAGCATGTGCTGCTCGTCGTTGAGGAGTATGACCATAAGCGAATATCACGGATTCGACTGATCCAGCAGGGCCATATGGAACTGCTGGAAGCCGGCGCATCTTAGTTTCTAATAAAACCAGCGAAATATTTCGCTGGTTTTATTATTTTCCATGTCATAAATGCAAAATATTTCAAGGAATATACAAGGAGGTCGTGCTAGAATATGGATCGAAAATAAAATAAAGGGTAAGGTGATATGATGTTGAAATTGTTCAAGCCTGCTAAAATTACATCTATGTTTGCCGCAGCATGTGCCCTTAGCTTGACCCTCGCTTCTGGCGTTTATGCCGACACTTCTTTGGAGAGCGCCAACAAAGAGCCTCGTGCTTTAACGGCTCCGCCTCCAGTAGAAATGAACATCAACGCCGCCAACTCCAGCACCATGTACATAACCTCGATTGGGGCATCGCTGCAGCGATACGGCTCCATTCAATTCCAGCTTAATGGTTCAACCAGCTCCAGCACGGTCGTCGACAGCATCGGAGTTAACTTTATATTGCAGCGCTGGACAGGCTCTGCCTGGGTAGACAGCGGTACCAGCTCCGGACAATCTAACAATGCAGCATTCTATAACGACAACCGAATATTCAGCGCCACTACAGGCTACTACTACCGAGGCAAAACGATTCACTGGGTGAGAAAAGGTACTTTCTATGAGGAAACGCTGAATTACACCGAGACAATTCTCCGCTAACTTAAATCATTTTTCAAGGGGCTGTCCCAAAAGATCTAGGGTCTTGCGGGATGGCCTCGTTTATTGTTGCGAGATGCTTCGTGGCCTGACAAAAGTAAGCCTTAAGGTCGGATGGTTTTCGCTTGCCTTAATTTGCTCAAGAAGGCGGCAATAGACCAAAATAAAGACATGGCGGTGCTGGGATAACCTCCCCAGGCATCGCCATGTCTTTATTTCAGAACTAATTTTTCAAAAAGGGAACTGTCTCGGCATTCAAAAAACTACTTTTGGGGACAGCTTCTTACTGTCAAGCTATACTTTTCTTTAGCGCTGCATGCCATCCGCAATAGCAATGAGCTCTTCCCGGGTAACGGGGGCGGTAATGAGTGTGCGAACATTGTTGTCTACGAAATCCAGTTGATTATAGCCGGTCGAGGTTTCTTTAATCTGTGCTGTCACCCCTGAAGCTAACGTAATTTCGCTCAGTTCTCCGAGCACACCAATGCTAACCTTCTTGCCATCTGACAAATCATAGAAGTCGAACGTTAAGCGATCACCCTGATCGTTGGTGTAGACCATAGTCAGCATGCCAATCGGATCGTCTCTCTTCACCACATGAGGCAAGGCCTCTTCGTAACGGTAGCCGTCTGGAATATATCCCAGCTCTGGCATCGCAAAGGTCAGCTTTTCTTGAATTTCGTCCCAGGTGTAAGTCGTATTGTCGACTTCAGGAATCGTAACCTGGCCTTCATTCGGATGTAATTGCGCGGGCTCATCGTCCCTGTAGTCTGGAGGTGGTAACGTCTTGGCCTTGGACTCATTCTCGCTGACCGGTTCATCTCGCCCGGATACAATGGTAATAATCCCATCGCCCCAATCCTTAACCTGCTGGTAGAGCGGGGAGATTGCCTGGGTCACAGCAGGAGGCGAGAAGATAATCGCCCCACCGGCGATGGAAGCCGCGATAATGCCTGCAATCTGATACCTCTTAACACGCTTTCTTACTTTATGCTGCTGATCTAGCTGCTGCTTTACCTTCTGCCAGGATTCCACTTTAGATGTCGGGACGGGGTAGGGGGAATCCATCTTGGATGCGGCCGACTCGAAGGCCTCGTCAAACGCCTTGTCAAACGCCTCATCAAATGCCGGGTCAAATCCATCTTCAAATTTTTCGTTGCTCATCAAAAACACCCCATTCCCTGTTCAGCTTCTTCTTCACGGATTCCCTGGCGCGATAAAGCCGCTGCTTCACGATCTCTTCCTTCGTATTTAGCACATCGGCAATTTCCTTATAAGACAATCCGTGCTTCCAGCGATACTCAATCAGAAGTCGGTACTCCGGCTTCATCTCCTCCAGGTATGCTGCAATCGATTCTTCCATCAGCTTCGATTCCACCTGGTGCTCCACATTATTAGAGGTAGGCAGCACCGCTTCTTCACTAATATAAACACGGTCAACATCCAGTTGGTTACGGCTGTTTTTGTTTTTTCTCAAAAAATTCATGGTTGAATTTTTGACTACTACACGCAGCCAGGCTTTTAGCTTGCCTTCATTCTCAAATTCCGGCTTATGGGTGATGACTTTAATAAATGATTCCTGAATAATATCCTCAACCGCTGCATGATCTCGTACAATATACATGATCTGTCCGTATACCAGATCATAAAATTCATAATAAATTTCTTCCTGTAAGGCTTCATTTATATTCTCAAATTCTGCTGCTAACAACAGCTGAAGACGATTAGACACACGATAATCTCCTCTCCGATGCATCTTTCTCTAATCTTTTATATATTTTATAACTTTCTTGAAACAACGTCCAATAAACCTTATGTATAGCATGTAAGCGTTCTAAATATAACCTGTCAAGATAAACCGTTTCAGGGTGACCACAACAGTTTGAAACCGGGACTTTTGTAGGACTAATCTGTCCTGTCTGGTTATGTCGACAGGGTTGCTTTTTTGGAATATATAATTTTAAATGGGGAGTACAAGGGGGAGATCATGATGACAGGAGCGTTAGCTTATGGATAACCTGCCGGACAGGATCCCGAATGTACTCATCTTCATATCCGTCTTGATCGCTGTAGTGTCTACCTATACAGCCTTTCATTATATTCAGCAAGCATTGTTAAGAAATATTAAAACTTTAGGATATACATTCTTCATTTCATTTGCCCTGGGGACAGGGCTTTGGAGTATGCATTTCGCAAGGATGCTGTCGATGGATTTCGGCTATGCCTTAGCATACGAACCACCCATGTTTGCCGTTTCATTTCTTCTCCCATTGATGGCCTCATTTTTTGCTGTCCGCCTGGTCTTCATGGACCATGTCATCTCCAGAATTCAATTTATATTAAGCGGACTGCTGATCTCGCTGGCGATGGTGTCCATGCACTATGCCGGGATGCTCTCGCTGGATATTCCTTTCATGTACCGCCAAAATCCTCTTTATGCTTCACTTTCCGTAATTATTGCCATGCTGGCCGTGTATACCGCTTTATATTTAGGCATCTATCGCTCAGTCTCACCGTATCGCCAATCCCGCTTGCGCCGCTGGGCAGGTGCGGTAATCCTCGTGCTGTCCGTTTCACTGATGCATGATACGGCGATGGAGGGAACGACCTTTACACCAAGCTCTCAGATTACTGCAGACTCGCTCAACGAAGGGATGAACAGCACATTGTTGGCAGCTATGGTCATCACCGCTTCGCTGCTGCTCATCACAATCATTCTTACTGGGCTCTACTGGGACCGGAGAAGGGTCTTAACCGATGCGAGATTCAATGAACGGCGCTACATGACATTGTTCGAGCATAACCCCGACCTTGTTGTCTGTGTAGATCACCATCAGAAAAAAATCTTGAGCGTAAATCCGGCTGTGCTCGCCCTGACGGGCTATACCCCAGAGGAATTAATATCACTGCCTTTAGATGATCTGTTCTGGAATCGCCGTGACTATCTCATTATGCTCTCCGCAGTCCGCCAAGCATCGGAGGGAAGCCCGAGGCAAGTGGAAATCCGTATCCGAAGCCAGCAAGGAGTGATGCTCATACACAGCGCTACCGTATTTCCTCTGGAGACGCCGGGTCATCAATGGTCTTATATTATTACAAAGGACGTCACGGACAAGCGTCTGTTTGAGCAGGAGCTGATGGCCGCAAAAGAGGCAGCAGAAGGAGCAGCACGGATGAAAAGTGAATTCCTGGCGACGATGAGCCATGAATTAAGAACTCCGTTAAACGGGATTATCGGCATCAACGAGCTGCTTGTGGACGAAGAGGATGAGGATACCAGGAAGGAGCTGCTAGATTTGCAGCTTAAGAGCAGTCACGCCTTATTAAATGTAATCAACGATATATTGGATTTATCAAAGATGGAAGCGGGCAAGGTGAAGCTGGTTCGGGATGATTTCAATCTGCACCAGCTCATATCAGAATGCTTCGATTTGTTTGAGATTATATCCCGGGATAAGGATCTTATCGTTCGTTACGTCGTTGACGAGCAGATTCCAGGCCTGCTGACAGGAGATCCTATGCGATTACGACAAATTCTGGTCAACCTGATTGGCAATGCGCTTAAATTTACGGAGCGGGGCTATGTGAGTCTGCACGTATCCGTAGTAGAGGAAGCCAGAGACTACTTCAGCCTTCAATTTACCGTGGCGGACACAGGTATTGGCATCAAGCCAGAGCAGGCTGAGATGCTGTTCCAGCCTTTCTCCCAGCTTCATGAAGAGGAGGGCAGGGAACGCAAGTACGAAGGCACAGGGCTTGGCCTTGCCATCTGCCACAAGCTCGTAGAGCTGATGGACGGAAAGATTTGGGTAGAGCCGCGATTTGAACAAGGCGCTTGCTTTGCATTTCGCGTACCCATTCGGAAATCCAAGGCCGCACAGGAGACCGCAGCGGCCACATAAGACAAAGGGGTGCCCGGCTGATTACAGCTAAAGGCACCCCTTTTCGTTATGAATGAATCATTCATCCCAGCATTACGCCCAGTTTCCATTGATGAAGATAGGCTCTTCCAGGCCTTCCTTTGTAATCCCCGTGATGCTCAAATCCTTGGAGCCCATCATAAAGTCTACATGAGTGATACTTGCATTCAGTCCGTGCTCAGCCAGCTCTTCAGGAGACATGGTCTTGCCGCCCTCCAGGTTGAAGGCATAGGCACTGCCAATAGCAAGATGGCAGGATGCATTTTCATCGAACAGCGTCGTGTAATACAGTATTCCGCTGTTCGAGATCGGGGAATCAAAAGGCACCAGCGCAACCTCGCCAAGATAGCGGGAGCCTTCGTCCATTTCAATCAGTCGCTTCAAGGTATCGTAGCCTTCTTCAGCAGTATAATGTACAATTCGGCCTTCTTCAAAGGTTAATGAGAAGTTGTTGATGATATTCCCGCCATAGCTCAGCGGCTTCGTGCTCCGCACAGTGCCATGCACGCCGGTTTTCAGAGGGGCAGTAAACACCTCTTCGGTCGGAATGTTGGCGACGAAACGATCACCTTTCTCGTTCAGGCTTCCAGCCTGGGCCCAGATATGGCCTGGAGGGAGCTCAATGACAAGATCAGTGCCTTCGGCCGTAAAATGCAGCTTGTGGTATTTCTTGCGGTTCAGCTCATCTGATTTCTTCTGAAGCTTATTAATATGCTGCTCCCAGGCAGCAACCGGGTCTTCCTGATCCGCGCGTACTGCTTCAAAAATAGCATCCCATAACAGCTTCACCTGCTGATCCTGAGGTTCATCGGGAAACACCTTGGCAGCCCAGTCCGGCGATGCGAAAGCAAGACCGGTCCAGCTCATCTTGTCGGCCTGCTGGTATCTGCGGTAGGTAGCCATCGCTGCGCCAAATGTACGCTGAAAGTTAGATACTCTTTCAGGCTGTACCCCTTTCAGCAAATCCGGATTCGAGGACAGAATCGTCATGAATGCGGCGCCGTTGCCGGCAAGCTCCGTCATTTCTTCGGCATAATAGGTAGGGGGCGTCAGAAAATCCTCGTCCGGCGCAAGATCAAACCGTAAGCGGTTCACTTGCTCGTCACTGTAATTGACCTTAACATGCTTGGCTCCGGCCTCATAGGCTTTGCGCACGACGAGGCGAACAAGCTCCGCCGAGTCAATCATCGCATTCACAACCAGCACCTGCCCAGGCTGCAGGTTGACACCTACTTTAACGGCAAGCTCCGCATATCTCTCCAGCTTTTGTTGAAATGTCAGCATGCTTAAAACTCCTCCATCACATGTTCTTTTATTCTACCGTTGGTTAATAAATATCAAAAAAGAGAGGACGAAGCAATGAAACAATGTTCCAGCCGGCAGGAGCATCTGCCGGCTGCTAGAACCTTATTCTTAAAATGCCCAGTTTCCGTTCCGGAATACAGGCTCTTTGCTGCCGTCATGTGTAATGCCGTCAATGTTCATATCTGCAGAGCCGATCATGAAATCGACATGGGTGACACTGGTGTTCAAGCCCGCTTCAGTTAACTCTTCCTGAGACATCTGCTTGCCGCCTTCCAGACAGAATGCATAGGCACTGCCAATCGCCAGATGATTGGACGCATTCTCATCAAAGAGCGTATTGAAATACAAGATTCCCGACTCTGAGATTGGTGATTGATGCGGCACTAGCGCGACCTCTCCAAGATAGCGGGCACCTTCGTCCATGTTCAGCAGACGCTCCAGCGTCTCATAGCCTTCTTCGGCTGTAAAGCTAACCACTTTACCTTCCTCAAAGGTCAATGAGAAATGGTTAATAATGTTGCCCGCGTAGCTCAAAGGCTTCGTGCTGGAGACCTTCCCATGCACACCCGATTTCAGCGGTGCGGTAAATACTTCTTCTGTTGGCATGTTAGCAACAAACGTGTGCCCCTGCTCATTAATGCTGTCTCCTTGAGCCCATATGTGGCCCTTCGGCAGCTCAATCGTAAGATCTGTACCTGGGGCAGTATAGTGCAAGGCTTTGTATTGCTTCGCATTCAGCACCGTCGATTTCTGATTCAAAACGTCCAGATGCTGCTTCCAGGCTTCTACAGGAGCTTCTTGATCAATGCGCACGGTATGGAAGATTGCTTTCCACAGGCGTTCCATCTGTTCTGCCTCCGGCGCCTCCGGAAACACCTTCGCTGCCCACGCAGGAGAAGGAACAGCGATCAGGCACCAGCTGAATTTATCTGCCTGCTGATACGCGCGGTATTGCTTCAGCGCTTCTCCGCGGGTCTTATAGTAATTCGCAATACGTTCCGCGTCAATGCCCTTCAACAAATCCGGGTTCTCCGCCAAAATATGAAGCACCGCAGCTCCGTTCTCCACGAGCTCCGTAATTTCGCCGGCGAACCATTTGGGCTGCTCTGTGAACACATCGTCGCTCGCATGCTCGTATTGCATCCGGGTTAGCGCTTCATCATTCCAGTATACCTTAACAAGCCGGGCACCGGCTTCATACGCTTTGGCAGCAATGGACCGGGTAAAGTCGGCGGATTCCACCGGAGCGTGAACGACCAGGGTCTGTCCTTGTTGAATATTGACCCCCACCTTGACGGCCAATTCCGCATATTTGTCCAGTAATGCTGTGAAGTCGGACATTGTGGTATCCTCCAATACATGATTTAATGGGTAACAACCACATTATACTAAATTGTATTCCATAAGAAAAACGACTGATGAAGAAATGGAAAAAGTGATATACTTACAGGGACCTGAGAAGCATTTATGGAACACTAAAGGAGAGAGTAAAGATGTTGATTTCATATACCATAGAGCGGGCAGCCATGCAGCTGGATGAAGAGAAGCATTTCACCGGCAGCACGGTATTTAATGTGGAGGATCATCCTGAATCGTACGAGGTTACGTTCATGAGCAAGGACGGCAAGAACTGGGATTACAGTCTGCACTTTGCCGGTGAACCGGGACCGGAGGAGAAATTCCTTCAGGTGGATGAATGGCTGGAGCTTCACGATGATTTGTTTGACGATCTACTGGATGCTGCGATTGATGCCGGCGGATTTGAATAAAAAAGCACCCGCCCCCTGCTAATTGAAGGGGCGGGTGCTTTTACGTCTTCTGCTTTATGCTTATCCCATGCCGTTCAAGCTGCCGCCTGAGGTGAACAGTCGGTCAATCCGCTTCTGAACAGCCGTATCAGGAATGAGTGGAGGGGCATGGTGCGGCTTGATCCGGGCGTCAATAATGAGGGTGTCACATCCCCAATGCTTGAAGGAATAGCCGCTGTTCACTCCGTACATGTCATGAGACGGATTACTGCGAGTGAAGGTCGCCCACAGGAAATTGGACAGCGATGCGGAGAGGAACCCGCTGTCGTCGCAGATCACGATCAAAGGAATGTCCGGTATACCACCGCGCTCCACGATAGCCTGAGACAGCTCCTGCAGCTGCTCCTTTGCCTCGGTATAGCTTGTGAACGGTGGACATTCCAGCGCTACAACACCGGGCTGAACGATACGCGGATGAACGAACTCCCGCAATTCTTGCAGCTGCGACGGTACGCTGATGCCCAGCTCGCGCTTCTTCTCGCCGCAAGCGGCCAGGATGACTTTGCTGCCCTGGTTCAGTCCCGTACCGGAATAGTCCAGGGTATCTATCGTCGTATTCGTCTGAAAATGCAGATCCCGCTGAAGATCGATTCGCTCCAGGATATACGAGAGAAACGCCGCCTCGTCATGCGTGCTGATCGGCTCCTGCTCCTCGGCGGCAATGAACAAATATTTGGCCAGGCTCAGCTGTCCTGTGCCAAGAATCCGATTGGCGATGGTGAGCAGCTCAGCTGGCTGCTTGGCGGGCGCATACGGTGTATATCGCTCGCTGCCAATCGCGAACAGCAGCGGGTGAACACCTGCCGCATCCACAGCGTGCACTTCCTTCACCCCGGGAATTTCCTGTTTAACCGCATCTCCGGTCAGCTCATGGATCAGTGCTCCGAACGCAGTATCCTCCTGCGGCGGCCGGCCTACGACAGTGAACGGCCAGATCGCCTCAGGCTTCGCATATACCTTATGGACGCGCATCAGAGGGAAGGGATGTGCAAGGCTGTAATAGCCTAAATGATCTCCAAAAGGCCCTTCGGGCTTCGTCTCGCCGGGATGAATCTCCCCGGTGATGACGAAATCCGCATCGCGACTTATACAGTAGCCATCCTCGTAGCCGTATCGGAAGCGGCGCCCCGCTAACAAGCCGGCGAAGGTGAGCTCACTAAGGCCTTCCGGCAAAGGCATAACGGCCGACAGCGTATGTGAGGGAGGCCCGCCGACAAAGATGCTCACCTTCAGAGGCTCGCCTTTGCGGGCCGCATGATGCTGGTGAATGCCAATGCCTCTATGGATTTGATAATGCAGGCCAATCTCTTTATCCGCGATGAAGTCATTGCCCTGCAGCTGTACACGGTACATGCCGAGATTCGCATTCATGATGCCAGGCTTGTCCGGGTCCTCGGAATATACTTGTGGAAGTGTAATAAAAGGGCCGCCATCCATAGGCCAATGCTTGATCAGGGGCAGCTCCTGAATGGAGATCTCCTGAAAGCCGGCCGCGCCGCCTTGACGCATAGGTAATGCCTTTGCTGCGGCGGCGGCGGATTTGGCATGCCGCAGCGGCTGCTTGAGCGCCTGGATGGGATCGTTACGCAGCGCAATGACATTTTTTGTGGATTCCCAGGTCTGACGAAACATAAACTTGCTGCGCTCCAGCGTCCCGAACAGATTGGAGACAGCCCGGTAGCGTGAGCCTTTCACATTCTCAAACAAGAGAGCCGGCCCTCCCGCCTCGAATACTCTCAGATGAATGGCAGCCAGCTCCAGATCCGGATCGACCTCCTCCCGAATCCGTACGAGATGTCCATTTCGTTCCAGATCATTGACGCATGCTTCCAGTGTTGGGTACATAGCTTTGCCGCTCCTATTCATGATTAACATTCTTTGTTTTTATTTTAGCAGAACTGTAACGGAGCGTCATTTTTTCGGCCGTACAGCATTACAGCATCGGCAGGACACTAGAAGCGTTTCATCTGTCAGTAAGCTCTGAAGTCAATAAAGACTGTAAGAAGAAGCTGATCTTAGCCCGAAGACGCGGGTAAACCAAGCTGCATAGAGAAAGGGCGGCGCCCGCAGGCTCCGCCCTCTATAGAGATACGCTTAACGGTTACCCGATAATGATCCGGCCTTCCGGGTGGCGGTACAAATCCTTGTGCTTCTTGCGCGTCAGAGCGTAAGCGAGGGTCAATGGACCCAATCGCCCGAGAAACATGAGCAGCGCCACAAACACCTTGCCAACCTCAGACAGCTCCGGCGTCATCCCCATGGACAAGCCCACGGTGCCGAAGGCAGAAACGGCCTCGAAAAAGATGACTAGAAATTGCTGATCCTCAGTAGCCGATAGGAACATCGCGGAGCTTACGAGCACGATCAGGGCGATAATCGTAACGGTCAGGGAGCGATAGACCATCGCTTCCGGAATTCTTTTTTTGAACAGGACCACATCCCGCTTTCCTTGAATCATGCTGATCACAGCGCCGATCAGGACAGCGAAGGTCGTGACCTTGATGCCGCCGCCGGTAGAGCCGGGCGCTGCGCCGATAAACATCAGGATGATGAGGAAAAACTGGCTGGACTGCTGCATACTTCCGATATCAATGGTGCTGATGCCGCCGGATCTTGCGGTGATGGACTGAAAGAAAGCAGCCATCCACTTTTCACCCCAGGTCATATTGCCAATGGTAGCGTCATTACTGTATTCTAGCAGGAACAGGGAAAGCGCTCCGAGCAATATCAGAAAGCCGGTGACGGACAGCACGACCTTGGAATGAAGGGAGAGCTTGCGGCATTTCGGATATTCCATCACGTCGAACATGACGATAAATCCAATCCCGCCCAGGAATATAAGAGCCATGTTCACCAGGTTAAGATAAATATCCGTACCATATACCGGGAAGCCGGCAAATGGCCCGTGAATCGAGCCCAGCAGATCAAAGCCTGCATTATTAAAGATGGATACACTCTGGAAAATGCCTAAATAGAGAGCTTCATCAAAATGCATGTCTCTCCAGAACCTGAGCGTCAGCAATAAAGCGCCAATGCCCTCAATAGTGAACGCATACACTAACACTTTGCGGATCAGATCGACGATGCCCTGAATCTGATACTGTCCCATAGCTTCCTGCAGAATCATCCGTTCACGGAACGAGATCCGGCGGTTCAGCATCATCGCAATCCAGGTAGCCGAGGTCATAAATCCCAATCCGCCAAGCTGGAACAGAAGCAGCAGCACGATCTGGCCGAACGTGGACCAATGTGTGCCGGTATCGACGACGACGAGTCCGGTTACGCTCGTGGCAGAGACTGCGGTGAAGAAGGCGTCTGCCAACGAGGTGCGGGTGCCATCGGCGGTAGCCATCGGAAGCTCCAGGAGAAAGGTGCCCGTCAAGATGATGGCGGAGAAGCCCAGCGCGAGAAATTTCGGGGGGCTGATGGGATCATTACGGGTTTTGTTTTTTTTCGAAATCATGGGATAAAAAGCTCCTTACCAAAAATTAAACCATTACTACTATACCATGAAAGGCTGGTCCCACAATGATAAAATCGGGCAAAGCGCCGATTCCTGTACTCATCCTGCTGCTGATCGGCATCACTGCCATCTCGTTCTCATCCATATTCGTAAAATGGTCGGAGGCGCCGGTGTCGGTGCAGGCGATGTACCGTCTCTTTATGACAGCCTTCATGATGCTGCCCTTTGTTTGGCGCAAGGCACCTGAAATCAATCAAATTACGCCTAAACAGCTAGGCCTGTTGTTTCTCTCGGGCTTCATGCTGGCGCTGCATTTTCTGCTCTGGATGGGGTCCTTACGCTATACCAGCGTTGCCAGCTCGACCCTGATTCTTGCGCTGGAGCCAGTGTTTGTCATGCTGGGGGCTTATATCTGGTTCAAGGAGCGGACGAGTTTATCTGCGCTTGTCGGCGTGGCTATAGCGTTTATGGGCATTTTTCTGCTGATGGGCGCAAGTCGTGTCTCGGGCTCTGACGCCAGCTTTACCGGCGATATGATGTCACTGCTAGGTACAGCCGCGGTTGCCGTTCATATGCTGCTGGGACAATCGCTTATGAGCAGGATGAGCTCACTCGTGTACAGCTGGATGGTGTTTCTGTCCGCAGCGATGTGCTTGGGGGTATACAATATGGCTCTCGGCATTCCCGTCACAGGCTATCCCGCAAAGGAGTGGGGAATCTTCCTGCTGCTGGCAATCGTTCCGACCGTGTTCGGCCATCTGCTGTTTAACTGGATGATGCGCTTCTCCAGCGCGTCCGTTGTCTCGATGAGTGTGCTAGGGGAACCGGTCGGGGCAAGCCTGCTGGCCTTTATCCTCCTGCACGAAACCATGAATGCCTGGCAGTTTGCCGGGGGCTTCTTCGTGATGTGCGGCTTAATCTGGTTCCTGAGGTATAAGCAGCCTCACAGCGAACCGGCTCCTCCCATAAGGGAAAGTGTGCCGCAGCTATAGCTTGTCAATAACATCCATAAGTCATTCAACATGCCGGGTCCCTGTCAGGGAATCCGGTTTTTCTTTGTGTGGAAATGGATGAATGCACAGGGCAGGAAGCCGCTTCCCTTGGGAAATATTTGCATAAGGTGTACTAACCCGCCTGCTGCAGCGGAGGCAAAGCTTTATGAAGCACATTAGAAGGAGGGAAGCATGGATGACACCGAAGGTGACAATCGTCATTCCATTTTATAACTGCCCATATATTGAGCATGCCTTGTCCAGTGCCTGCGGACAGACCTACCCTAATGTCGAGGTGGTTGTTGTGGATGACGGTTCTTCCCAGCATAGCCATCGGATTACACCCTTTCGGGACTCCATTCACTATCTGGGCAAAAAAAACGGAGGCACCGCCAGTGCGCTGAATCACGGCATTCTGCATGCCTCCGGAGAATATATCGCATGGCTCAGCTCGGATGATCTGTTTCATTACAGCAAGCTGGAGCAGCAAATGGCCTTCATGCAGGAATACGGACTTCAAGTGAGCTACACCGATTTCTCTACCATTGACAGCAAGCATGCCATTACGCGTCCTACCTGCGGGATACCCATGAGCGGAACCGCTGATCTTGCGCGCCAGCTTACGTATAGCAATCCGGTGAACGGCTGCACCGTCGTCGCAAGCAAGGATTTGTTCATGAGCCTTGGCCTGTTCAATGAACGGCTGCGTTACACTCATGATTACGACATGTGGGTACGGATGATTCTGCACGGCGCACGGTTTGGTTATTTGCATGAGCCACTTACCCTGTACCGGGTTCATTCCGGGATGGGAACGGTCCGGCATAAGAAAACGATTTTGCGAGAATACGGAAAGCTTAAGAAAATGTACAGAGCCAGCCTGAATCAAAGGTGGGCACTGGGCGGGTGAGGAGAGAAAGATGAGAATACTGCTGGCTACGATGTGGCTTGTGCCTCATGTTGGAGGGGTCTGGAACTTTATGCAGCAGCTGCATGACCGGCTCGTGATGATGGGGCATCAGGTAGACCTATTGGGCAATAGCCCGGACTACTCATCCTATTATCTTGTCAACCAAGGGCGGGAGCTGCCCAAGGAGCTCCTGCTGCCGATGCTGCGAACGAAACTGAATCTGGTGACAGCACCGATTGTGAACAGCGAAAGCTATCTAAAATACTACGAATTTGAACGTTATAGTCTGGAGCTGGCAGCAGCTTTTTTTGGACTGGATCACTACGACATCATCCACACACAGGATATCTTCGCAGCCCGCGCACTGTATCGGGTGAAGCCCAAGCACATCCCGCTCATCTCACAGGTGCACGGGTCGGTTGCCCGGGAGATGCATGAGCATTTTCGCAAGCGTCCTGAGCTGCAGGTAGCCAACGGCTCTCCAACCTGGAACTACTACCCGGAGATGGAATTTCAATCCGCGATGTCCTCCGATCTGACAGTAACGGCGAATCAATGGAGCAAGAACATCCTCGTGAAAGAATACGGTGTAGCGTCAGAGCGGATTCAGGTATTGCCTTATGGCATTGAAACTGAGGCGTTCTATGACAAAATGGCGCGAGGTACTCTGATCCAGCGGCCCCCTGGCAAAAAAGTGTTCATTTTTCCGGCCAGACTCGTTCCTGTCAAAGGGATTGATGTGCTGCTTGCCGCGCTCGCCATCGTGGCTCGCCGAAGATCCGATTGGGTATGCTGGATCGTTGGTGACGGAGAGCTTATGGCGTCGCTTCAGGCGTTGACGCAGCAGCTGGGCCTGCAGGAGTACGTTATATTTCACGGGGCACGAAATGACATCCCGGCTCTGCTGGGGCAATCGGATATTTTCGTTCATACCTGTGTGCAGGACAACCAGCCGTATTCCGTGATGGAGGCACAGCTGGCGGGCTTGCCATGCGTAGTGTCCAACGCGGGAGGGCTGCCGGAAATGGTGCAGGAGGGAGTCACCGGACTGATCAGTCAGGTGGGAGATGCCGGAGCCATTGCAGAGCAGCTGATACTGCTCTTGGCCAACGATGAGTATCGTCAAGCCCTGGGCAGAAATGGCCAGGCATATGCGAATGAGGTCTGGTCCATGGATCGAATGATGGAGCAGATGATTATGACCTATCATGAAGTTCTGGCACGAAAAATATAACGACAGGAGGGCTGTCATATGAATCCGGATGCCTATCAGGTCATCAGCGACCTCTATAATCGGTGGTTTGCCGTTCAGACCTCCAATCCCGAGCTCTTGGTGGATTATGTCGTATGGAATCAGATCGTCTCCGCTCTGCCCAAAGATTACGTACTGCCGGACCCGCTGATTTACAATATCGGCTAAGCGAGGTTCTGGTCTGTACAAGGAGGTCATTCATCATGTCGGTATTTCGCTTGGAAGCTGCACCCTTTAGCCCCATTGATGCCAGATACATTCAAAGCAGTGATCTATATATCAGTAACCATGGCAGTGAGCCTTTTGATGTGCTGGTTCACGGATATTATCCGGATGGGAGCATATTCTATGTCACCTTGGTCCACGCCGCTGCCGGAAGCACGGTCAGCCTTCCTGATATTTATAATCACCACCGGGCGTTTAGCCTGCTGCTAGTAACAAACATTAACACCTCTCTTACGACCGGCATTACTGTCTATGCCAAGGACCAGGGACAGTTGATCGCGGTGTTCTCCAATTCCCACTTCAGTGTGATGGAATAAAGAAGGGAGGCCTGCTAAAGATGAAGGTATTATTTGTTTATTATACTCCGAGCGGCGGGGTTGAGACCTTGAATCGGCAACGCTGCCGTGCGCTTCGATTAGCGGGCATTGAAGCGCACTGCTTGTATTATACTTGGGGGTCCGGCATGCAGAATCCCGTGGATTTCCCGATCTATGTGACCAGAAATGACATTGAAATCAAGCATTACCTGGATTTGCACCAGTATGCTGCCATCATCGTCACGACAGACCATCTCAGCTTTCCCCGGCTGCGAATGCTGGGCTACACTGGCAAGCTGATCTTGGAAATTCAAGGGTATGGACCTAAGGATTATGCGCGTACCCAATTAATATCGGCAGCACCTTATGTAAACGCACACGCATCAGCGCTTCTAAATCCATGCACGCCTCATATTTCCTCGTTGTTTAACGAGCTGTACCCATATATTCCGCAGTATAATTTCAATAATTGCTTTGATACTACAAGCTTTACCTACTATGCTGCTCCTGCACCGCAATCACCAGTCATTGCCTGGCTCGGCCGAATTGAGGATAATAAAAACTGGCGTGAGTTTTTGTGGATTGGATATCACTTGAGTCAATACGTCCCGGAACTGAACATGTGGATGTTCGAGGATCCTCAGCTAAGCATCCCTTCAGAACGAGAGCAGTTTTTGCAGCTCATTGCTGAGCTGAGTCTCGAAAAACGTCTGACCCTGTTCTCGAATGTCCCCAATGCCGATATGCCATATTACTATTCAGTGATCGGAGATTCGGGAGGGTTTCTGTGCTCCACCTCCAAGGTGGAAGGAGCCCCGTATGGGATCCTGGAGGCGATGAGCTGTCGCTGTCCGGTCTTAACGACAGATTCAGACGGCGTCTCCACTTCGGTATATCATAATTTTACCGGGAAATTTTACACGCTCGGGAATATAGAGAATGCCGTCCATGAAGGGTTAGGGCTGATGCAGGATTCAGTTTTACGGGAGCAGATCCGGACCCAGGCGCAGGGCCATGTCCAACAAGCGTTTAACCCCCACATCTATGCCGCGAATTTCGCGCAAATGCTGCACTCCGTATAAATCAAGAGGTGGCACCCGGTTCATCCCGGGTGCCACCTCTTTTGAAATGTTTGATAAGATTTCCCGCTCGCAGGATCACGGGGATACGCGAAGAACCTGCCCGGATCAAGAGGAGAGACGCCAAGCCTTCACAGTCTCCGCCAGCCCTTGTTCCATATCATACTGAGCCTTCCAGTCGAGTACCTTCAGCGCCTTGGTGCTGGAGAGACAGCTATGATAAACGTCACCGGCTTTGACAGGATGATAGTGTGGGATAATGGTTCTGGCTAGGCGACTGGCAAGAAGATCAATTAAGCGGTTGATACTCGTAGACTGTCCTGTGCTTACATGCAAAATCTCGCCATGTCCCTTGTACATCGCGGCCAGATTGGCCCCTACAACATCCTGTACATAAATGAAATCACGGGTCTGATTACCATCTCCGTACACATTCAAAGGCAGCTCTTGGGCCAGCCGTTCGCCAAACACGGAAATAACACCGCCTTCTCCTTTCGGTGTCTGTCCCGGTCCGTAAACATTGCCATAGCGCAGGATGGTATAGTCGAGACCAAAGGTCTGACTGTACAGCTGGATATATCTCTCACCACACAGCTTGGACAAGGCGTAGAAGGAAATCGGAGCCACAGGGTCCCCCTCTGTAATGAGCGGCTGATCCAGCGCGCCATAAACGCCGGAGGTGGAGGCAAATATGATTTTCCGTACACCTGTTGCTTTGGCGGCTTCCAGGAGCCTTAAGGTACCTGAAATATTCGTGTCTGCATCCAGCCAAGGATTGGCAATGGAGCTTTGTACATCAGCCTGGGCCGCCAGGTGGAAAATAAGCTCCGGCTTAATCTGTGCAAGACGGGAGGCAGCGTACTCACTTCGAACATCACAGACATGAAGGATCGCTTCATTATGAAGACGCCCGGCATCGCCGCTGGCCAGATTATCAAGTACATGCACCTCATAGCCGCTCATCACCAGACGGTTCACGAGATGCGAGCCAATGAATCCGGCACCTCCGGTAACTACTACTTTCATGTTCGGGAACAACCTCCAGCCTTGGTTGGGATGCTCTATGATACGTGAAATGCTGGAGGTGCGCTTGTGGTGATGACCAGAGGAGTCTTGATTGGGCATTTCCAGGCTCTTCGGCTGCCGCTATTGGTTTGGGTGTTATTTTGCTGATATAATAATGACTATTGTAAAAATGAATACCGAAGTATGTAAAAATAACAATCATAAAGGAAGAGTACACGATGAATACATCACCAAGAACCGGATTGCTCTGGTATAGCGGCATGCTTGTCTTGCTGCTGCTCAAGCTGCTATTGTTCAGATGGTTTGTTTTTAAGGATATTGAATGGGGCAGGATCATCTGGGATGTGATCTCGGTTGCAGGCTTACTCGCATTGCTGGAGCTGTCGATCAGTGCTAAAGTCAGGCCGCTGGTCTACTGGATGTTTAATGGAATCATTTCAATCCTGTTGTTTGCTTCCGTCGTGTACGTCGCATATTTCGGCTCCGTCCCGACCTACACAGCGCTTTCCGGACTGGGTCAGGTCAATCAGGTAAAGGGCAGTGTCCATACGCTGCTGCGTCCGGAGCAGTTTCTATTCTTTATCGATCTGGCGGCGCTGCTGGTAGCTCGCGCAGCTCGAGCCGTGGCGGTTCGCAGAAGACATCGAAGTGCGCTTTCCTTTGGCACTCGTGAAGCAGGAAAGAGACCGTCAAAGCTCTGGAAGCTCTCGATGGCACTCATATTGATCTCATCCCTCGGATTGTCGGCAGTGGCGATGACCAGAAGCTGGACCATTGAGAACGAGAAGGTGCGCGCAGAACAGCTGGGGTTTGTGAGTTATCAGGTGGCCGAAGCTCTCCGGGATGCGCGGGACACCAAAGCGCTGGCAGATACCAGCTTGGAGGAGACGGCACAGAAGGTGCAGGAGCTCAAAGCATCCTATACGTATCAGGATAAGACCGAAAGCAGAGCAGAGCCTGACTATTTCGGCAGCGGAGAGGGAATGAATCTGCTGATCGTACAGCTGGAGTCACTGCAGCGCTTTCCGCTGCATGCTTTTCTGGACGGACAGGAAATTACTCCGGTGATGAACACACTCGCTGATGAGGGACTGTACTTTCCGAATGTTTTTCAGCAGATTGGCCAAGGGAATACGTCGGATGCGGAATTTCTAACCAATACGTCCATCTATCCCGCAGGGTCGATTGCGATGTCCAAGGGGTTCGGCCATAAACAGCTGCCGAGTCTGCCCAAGCTCTTGGCGGAGCGGAATTATATCTCCAGTACCTTTCACGTTAATGATGCCGCCTTCTGGAATCGTGCACAGCTGTACCCGGCTCTAGGCTTTGATCAATATTACGATAAGCCGAGCTTCAACAATGACCAGTTTAACGACTTTGGTGCTTCGGATGAGGAGATGTACAGAACCGGACTGCAAAAGCTGATCGAAGTGCAAGAAACCGGCAAGTCCTTCTATGGCCATTTTATTGCGGTATCCAGCCATTCTCCCTTTATCGTACCGGAGGACCGATCCAAGATTGACATCCCTGCTGAACTGCAAGGGACCCAGCTTGGACATTATCTGGATGCTGTGAACTACTCGGACTATGCGCTTGGCCTATTGGTTGACGCTTTGAAGCAGAAAGGGCTATGGGAAAATACGGTGCTTGTTGTGTATGGAGATCATTTTGGCATCAACCCCGCCGAAACCCCGGCGAGCCTCATTTCATCCACGCTAAATATTCCTTACGAGGATGATGTCAGTCGGCTGAACGTGCCGCTTGTGATACGTATTCCGGGGCAGCAGGGCGGCAAGACCATCGAGCGCACCGGAGGGCAGATTGATATTCTCCCGACGGTGGCAAACATTATGGGGATTTCTTTGGAAAAAGAAGGCTTCACAGCCTTTGGTCAAGACCTGCTGAACATTGATCATAATGTGACGGGGATGCGATACTACTTGCCAACGGGCTCTTTTCTGAACGATGAAATTCTGTTCATTCCCGGTAATGGATTTGAAGACGGCAGAGCAGTATCGCTGGATACCCTGGAGCCTGTAGAGGATTTCTCGGCTTACCGAAATGATTATGATTTTATATTGCAAATCATGAAGCTGTCTGATGAGTATGTCAATCTGCTTCCATCCCGTGCACCATGAGCCATAGGAGAAGCTGTCCGTGTCGAGAGATGCTGGCAGCTTCTTTTTTATATTCTCGTTCGCAAAAGCGCTTCATCCTAGTCTTGCCAGTCTATTGTTAACTTGATAATATGATATTTGAGTTAACAATATAAGTAAGGGAGTACAACGGATGATAACCTTAACCCAGAACCGCTGGCAGCACATGGCCGCTCAAGTGCTGCAGAAGCAAGACCTTCTACCCCAGGATGCCCTGGCTATTCTTCGATGTCCCGATGAGGAGCTGCTGTCCTTAATGCAGGCGGCTTATGAAGTTCGGCGTCATTATTTCGGAAACCGGGTCAAGCTGAACATGATTATTAACGCCAAATCCGGGTTATGTCCCGAGGACTGTGGATATTGCTCCCAGTCGATCGTTTCGGAAGCACCCATAGACAAATATGCCTGGCTGACCAAGGAGAAGATCCTGGAGGGTGCGCAGGAGTCGATTCGCCGTAAAGCCGGTACCTACTGCATTGTCGCTTCCGGCCGACGTCCGACGGATAAGGAGGTGCGACATGTGGCAGAGGCTGTGAAGGAAATACGAGCCACCACCGACCTGAAAATTTGCTGCTGCCTGGGCTTCCTGAATGAGGATCAGGCAGGTCAGCTGGCTGAGGCCGGAGTGCATCGCTACAACCATAACCTGAATACGTCGAAGGACCATTTCAGCCGCATTACAACGACGCATCAGTATGAGGATCGGGTGGATACCGTGAATCAAGTGAAGGCCGCCGGCATTTCACCTTGCTCCGGAGTTATTTTTGGCATGGGTGAACGTGAAGAGGAAGCGGTAGAGATGGCATTTGCACTGCGTGAGCTGGGAGCTGAATCCATTCCTTGTAATTTTCTGAACTCGATTGAGGGCACACCGCTGCAAGGCGTCAAGGAGCTCACCCCTGTTCAGTGCCTGAAACGGCTTGCAATGATGCGAATGGTGAACCCCTCCGCAGAAATCCGGATTGCCGGAGGGCGCGAGATCAACCTAAGATCACTGCAGCCGCTGGGACTTTATGCAGCTAATTCGATCTTTGTCGGTGACTATTTGACCACAGATGGACAAGATCAGCAGTCTGATTGGTCGATGATTGAGGATCTCGGGTTTGAAATTGAGACATGCGCTCTTTGACAATGATAATCTTTATCATTTACAATGAGGATATTCATATCTGATCAGTGAGCGACTGGCTGTCAGGAGGACTATTTTCATACAAGGGAGTGCTGTTCATGTTCGTAGAGGTCAAGACGATCGTAGTTACTGCTGGTCATTCACATCATGTGGTGGACAACTTCACCGGTCCCGGTGAGATTGAGAAGATTGAGGGCTTTATCGATCTCAGCGTTATGGTGAAGGAGAAGCGGCGCCAGGATGAAACGGAAGAAATTATGGTGGTCATCCGGTGGGAATCCAAAGAAGCATGGAAGCGCTGGGAAACAAGTGAAGCGCATATTCAAGGCCATAAGGCGAAGATTGGCAAGCCCAAGCCTGACTATCATGTCAGCAGCACCCACGGGGTGTATACTGTAGAGTCGTCCAAGGGACCCCGAGCCGATTGAGTATTTTGGAAAATAGACGGGAATGTTAATGAGGCAGCTAGGTCTGCCTCATTTTTAATTGTGAAGGAGCGTTCCTATTGTTTCACTTATATAGCCACAATGATCTGGACGGGGTGAGCTGTGGAATTCTTGCCAGGCTGGCGTTCGGATCCAAGGTTGAGGTGCGGTATCATGCAGTTCATAGCTTAAATGCGCAGGTAGAACGGTATTTGCTTCAGCAGGCGGAGCAGAACCAGCCGGAGAATATGCTTCTGATTACGGATCTTGCTGTGAGTCCGGAGATTGAAGCGCGCATAAATAGGTTTGTCACGTCAGGCGGGAAGGTGATGCTGCTGGATCACCATAAGACCTCACTGCATCTGAACGCACACGAATGGGGGAGCGTGCACATTCATCATGAGGATGGACGTACTGCATCTGCCACCTCCTTGCTTTATGAATATATGCAGTCCCGGGAGTGGCTGCAGCCTTCACCCTCACTAGATCAATTTGTAGAATGGGTTCGCTTATATGATACATGGGAGTGGGAGAAAGCAGGTGAAATTGAGGCAAAGCGGCTGAATGATCTATTTTATCTGCTGTCTCCCGAGGAGTTTGAGACCCGCATGTTAAGCCGCCTTCAGGGCAGCAGTCACTTTGCCTTTGATGAGTTTGAGGAGAAGCTGCTGACGCTGGAAGAGGACAAGATTGAACGCTATATCCGCCGCAAGCGCCGGGAGATGACTCAGACCTTTATTGGTGAGGAGTGCGTGGGAATTGTGTACGCAGAGAGCTATCATTCCGAGCTGGCGAGTGAGCTGGGCAAGGGCAACCCTCATCTTGATTATATTGCCATTCTGAACCTGGGTGGACGGCGCATGAGTCTGAGAACGATCCACGATCATATGGATGTAGCGGACATTGCCAAGCGCTATGGCGGAGGCGGGCATGCCAAGGCAGCGGGCTGTACGATGAACGAAGAGGTGTTCCGCTTATATGCGGCAGAGCCGTTTGAGCTGGACCCACTGCCGCTGGATGCACCCCGAAACGCCTATAACGTAAAAGCTTCCGAGCACGGCGTGCTCTACGACACACCGGGGAAGAGCAACATCCTATTGTATCAATCCGGCTCCGGCAACTGGACGGCGGAATGGGACAAGGAGGCGCTGCCGTTTGACTTCCCTTCCTTTGAAGACGCCGAGCGTCATATCAAACGACACTATGGGGCCTGGCTCTGCCGCGATGACCGATATGTTCAATTTCTGTCGGAGCACTGGCTTCGCAGCCGCCGCAGAGGGCTTAAGCCCGATTTGGATGAAGAAAAGATTATTGATGATCTGTAATACCTTACGTAAGCACAAAGAAGCTGCCTTGAAGATCTAATCTTCGAGGCAGCTTCTTTGTGAGTATTTCTAACGATTGGCCTTCGAGCTTAAGCGTACCATCCCCACACGAAGATAAAGAGGGAGCCGAAGATGGTGACGAGGGCTACGAAGACGGCAAAGAATATATTGATATACAGCGATCTCTTGTCGTCCGATTCACCGATGTGCATGAACAGGACCAGCTGGAGCGTAGCCTGTAGAATGGCAGTGACCACCAGGATGGCCATTTTGACAGCTTCGGGCAGGTCCATCAATGCGACCAGTGCCAAAGCAGTCAGGCCGAGGGAGGCCACATAGCCAACGACGTGCTTGATGGGAAACAGCTGCTTCAACATGTCACATCAGTCCTTTCAGATATACGAAGCTGAAAATGAAGATCCAAACGACGTCCAGGAAGTGCCAGTACAGCGAGAAGATAAACGATTTGTTCGCTGTGCTATGATCCAGTCCATGCTTTCTCAGCTGGACCAGGATGGCAATCCCCCACAGCAAGCCGAAGGTGACGTGAGCACCGTGCGTTCCCAGCAGAGTGAACAAGCTGGACAAGAATGCACTTGTAGTAATTGTAGCCCCTTCATGAACGTACGTGAAAAATTCGAAAATCTCAATACCCAGGAAGACCGCTCCCAATGCCAGCGTGATGATCATAAACATCATCATCTGCTTCTTCAGCCCCAGACGCATGGCGTGAACCGCCAGGCCGATCGTGAAGCTGGAGGTCAGGAGGATAAAGGTTTCGGCCAGAACGGGGCCGATCTCAAAGATCTCGGCGCCGTTCGGACCGGAAGCATACCGGTCAACCAGAACAAAGTATACGGTAAACAGTGTCGCGAACAGTGCAATCTCCGCGCCAAGGAACAACCAGAACCCAAAGATCTTATTGCGGTTCTCTTCCGTTCCATATTCCAGAGGCTGAGTGGCATCTATCTTCATACCGTATCACCCCGCAGTTTCTTTTCAGTTTGGGCGACTTCTTCCGCTGGAATGTAGTAGCCGTGGTCTCTGTCAAAGGACATGGTGGCCATGATGATCAGAACGGCCAGGCCGGCTGGGATCGCCAGGCTCCACCAGCTGAATACCACGAAGAATCCGAGGAAGAAGAACGCGATGCCAAGGACAAATGGCTTGCCCGAATTGCTTGGCATATGAATCTTCTCAATTTTCTTATCAAACAGGGAACGCTTCTCTTTCTTGGCAAACCAGTATTCATCCCGCTGCTTAATCTCCGGAACAACGGCGAAGTTATACACGGGAGCCGGACTTGGAATGGACCATTCCAGAGAGCGTCCGTCCCAAGGATCGCCGGTCTTATCACGCGGCTCGTAGCGGGTACTCCAGTAAATGTTGTACACCAGCAGGATAAACCCGATGGTCAAGCCGATCGCACCTACCATCGACAGCATATTCAGCGGACCGAAGCCGGTCTCTTCCGAATACGTGTACATCCGGCGCGTCATGCCCTGCAGACCCAGGAAGAACAGTGGGAAGAAGGTCACGTTAAACGAGATAATAATGAACCAGAAAGCGGTTTTGCCTTTACGCTCGTTCAAGCGGAAGCCGAACACTTTCGGGAACCAGTAGTGGAAGCCGGCGATGACGGCAAACACGGTACCCGGGATGAGCACATAGTGGAAATGCGCCACCAGGAACATCGTATTATGATACTGGTAGTCGGCACTGGCCATAGCCAGCATAACGCCGGTTACCCCGCCGATCGTAAAGATCGGAATGAAGGCCAGGGAATACAGCATAGGTGTCGTAAACTGGATTCGCCCTCGATGGAGCGTAAAGAGCCAGTTGAATATTTTAACCCCGGTCGGTACAGCAATCGCCATCGTGGTGATGGAGAAGAAGCCGTTGACCATAGCACCTTGACCCATCGTGTAGAAATGGTGTGCCCATACGATAAAGGACAAGGCAGAGATGACGAGCATACTGAGTACCATGGAGGTGTAGCCGTACAGATTTTTTCTGGCAAAGGTCGAGATGATCTCACTGAAAATCCCGAATGCCGGCAGTACGACAATGTAAACCTCAGGGTGTCCCCATACCCAGAACAGGTTGGCCCAGAGCATATCCATGCCGCCGTTCTGCATCGTAAAGAATTGGGTGCCGAACTGACGGTCCAGCATCATCAGCAGCAATGCAATCGTCAGGACAGGGAAGGCGAAGATGATGATCACGCTTGTGATCAGAACCGACCAGGTGAACATCGGCATCTTCATCAGCGTCATGCCCGGTGCACGCATCTTGAGGATGGTGACAATAAAGTTCACACCGGTCATCAGAGTACCAATCCCTGAAATCTGGATGGATAACGAGTAATAGTTGTTCCCCACATGCGGGCTCAGCTCAGGTCCGGCGAGCGGGAAGTATGCCGACCAGCCGGCATCCGGAGAGCCCCCGATCACAAACGAGATGTTAAAGAGCATCGCTCCGGCGAAGAAGAGCCAGAAGCTGATCGCATTCAGCCGAGGGAAAGCAACGTCGCGCGCCCCGATCTGGAGCGGGATGATAACGTTCATCAGGCCGAAGATAAATGGCATCGCCATAAACAGGATCATAATAACCCCGTGTGTTGTAAAAATCTCATTGTAGTGCTGTCCGTCCAGGAATTTCATATCCGGCATGGACGTTTGCGCCCGCATCATAATCGCATCGACGCCGCCGCGGAACAGCATGATGAGTGCAGCCAAAATGTACATGACCCCGATTTTTTTATGATCAACGGTTGTCAGCCATTCTTTCCACAGGTATCCCCATTTCTTGAAGTAGGTCAAGCCTACTACAATGGCCAGGGAAACGAGAACGATACTAACCATGGCGCCATAGATTAATGGTTCACCGGTAACGAAAAATTCGTCCCATTTCATAAGGGCTTATCTCCTTTCAGGATGTACAGGGGAGAGGGGGCAGTATACGCAAATTTACGCCATCTGCCTCAGCCTCATCAGTCCCTAGTGACCTTCGTGGTTGTTGTGAGTAGAATCTTCATTAGAAGTGTCCGGCTCGACATTGGGCTCGCCATCGAACTCCACTTCCTCTTCAGAGGTTGCCGGCTCCGGGAACTTCTGCTTCTTATCCTGATGATCTGTATGACCATTGGAATGGTGGCCATCCTCCGGCGGAGGACTGAATTCGAGATGCGTACTGGAGAAGGACATTCTGCCAACATGAGGGGTCACCAGAAGGTCATCAAACTGCTCCTCGGTCAGATCCTTCTCATTCGCCTTCACGTCTTCTACCCACTCTTCAAATTCAGCAGCAGGCATCGCCAGCGCTTCAAAGTCCATATGGGCGAAGCCTTCACCACTAAAGTTTGCGTTCTTACCCATATATGAGCCCGGAACGTCTGCTACCATGTTAATCTTCGTAACCATGTCACTCATGGCATATTTCTGACCGGCAAGCTGTGGAATCCACAAGCTCGTAATCGGACCGTAAGAATACATGCGGAACTCGATAGCACGGTTGGTCGGGAGGTTCACATAATTGACAGTCTCAATGCCTTGTTCCGGATAGCTGAAATGCCATTTCCAGTTGGAGGTGGAAGCGTAGATAACCAGCGGCTCCTGATCTTCATAGCCCTCCGGCACGTTCTCAACAGCTATGGTTGATTTGACTGTCACTACGGAAAGGATGATTACAATAATGATCGGAATAATCGTCCATGTAATCTCCAGCAGCTTGCTGCCCTCATCGTGCGGCGGCTCGTAGCCTTCATTGGATTTTCTAGCGCGGTATTTGACCAGCATATAGATGTAAAGAACGTATACCACAGCCAGAATGCCGACCATCATGAAGATAGAAAATATGATTGTATCGGACAGGGTCCTTGCAGCCGGACCTTTCGGATCCAAGACGGTCAATGAACTACAGCCCGATAAAAGCAAGGTTATACTCATCAACAATGCAAATAACGGCCCTCGTTTTTTCATGGTGTACCCCTTTCTGACATATTAAATCTCACATTCGCTTGTCACTTCATAATCCTATAGTAATGACTATTTTCATTCGTTGCAAAACCCATTACATTGTATATTTAACATTTTATGGTTTAACTTTGACGAACACCGTAACGTTTTGTGATCAAATTGTTTCAAAAAGACTCTCAAGAAGAGCAAAACCCTGTCGTTATGCGGTTTTTAGTGAGTTCAAACTTTGTTCAAATATTCACGAGTGTTCCCAGATTCGTCACAAATCACCGCCTCCAAATACGCTGTAATGCCTGGTGGGTAAGGGTTATTTGCCCAAAATAGCCTTGAATAAATCAGTTTGATCCTAAAGCAAATAAGATATGTAGTCCACTGTGCAGGGCTGAAAGCACATCTCAGCCAAGCTGAGTAAAAAGCTCACATGCGTTATTTAAAGCATTCACCTTCTTTTGAATCGAAAGAGTCAGTATCTGGGTCTTTGCAACGCTCAGAATTAGTTAGCGCACACTATAAATGTTTCCCTTGAGAAAAATCGTTGACAAACCGCAAAAATCACGTTATTTTGTTATCAAGCATATATTTTGCCCAAGGGAAATTTAATTGTTTCATCCCACACAATAATGAATAATATGGTTAAGGGGGAAATTTGAAGATGTTGTCTCACATGAAGAAGGTTTGGATTCCTGCAACGCTCATTCTGGTGCTGGCTTTGGCTGGCTGTGCCGGATCAAATGAGAAAAACGGCAGTACGGCTGAAGGCAAAATCAACATTGTTACCACGATCGCTCAAATTGCAGAGCCGGTTTCTGTCATCGGCGGTGACAAGGTGCAGGTGTCTAGTCTTATGGGTCCTGGTGTTGATCCTCATCTGTACAACGCTACTCAAGGTGACATCAGCAAACTCGACCAAGCAGATATTGTGTTTTACAGCGGGCTGCATTTAGAAGGGAATATGACGGAAGTATTTGAGCAGATTGGCAAATCCAGACCTGTAGTTGCGATTAGTGAATCTGTATCCGAGGATCAGCTTCTGACCGATGAAACAGGCGCTATTGACCCTCATGTCTGGTTCGACCTCGAGTTATGGGAGGTTTCATTAACGGCAGCGGTCGAGGAGATGAAGACATTTGCTCCGGAGCATGCAGAGGAATTTGAGAACAATAAGCTGAAATATTTCGAAGAACTGCAGGCGCTCAAGCAGGAAGCTCAGGAGAAGCTGGCTTCAATCCCCGAGAATCATCGCGTGATCGTAACGGCACATGATGCGTTCGGCTATTTCGGCAGAGCCTATGATATGGAGGTTGTTGGACTCCAGGGACTAAGCACGGAGGATGAGATCAGCGTATCGGATATTGATCAAACGATTGATATTCTAATGCAGCATCAGGTTCCTGCCGTATTTGTAGAAAGCAGCATTAATTCCAAGTCCGTTGAAGCGGTAGTGGAGGGGGCGTCCAGTAAAGGGCTGGATGTAAAGCTGGGCGGTGAGCTGTTCTCTGATGCGATGGGCGATGAGGGAACCGCAGAAGGAACCTACCTGGGCATGTACAGACACAATGTTAACATCATCTATGAGGCGCTGGCCGGAAAGGGAGAGTAATGCATGAGTGTGATTGAGGTTCAAGGCATAACCGCATCATACCGGAAGAATCAAGTACTTAAAGATGTGAATTTTACGGTTGAGCCTGGCACGCTGACGGCCATCATTGGACCTAACGGTGCCGGGAAGTCAACTCTGCTCAAGGTGCTGCTGGAGCTTCATCCGAAGCTCTCCGGCTCCACCGCTTTCTTCGGCTCTTCTCTGCAGAAGATGAAGAAGCGGATCGGTTACGTTCCGCAGCGGGGCTCGGTGGATTGGGATTTTCCAACGAATGCATTAGATGTCGTCACCATGGGGCTCTATGGCCAAATAGGCTGGCTTCGACGTCCAAACCGCTCTCATCGTGAACGCGCTATGGCATGTCTGGAGCAAATGGGGATGGCCGACTACGCTAATCGGCAGATCAGTCAGCTGTCCGGCGGTCAGCAGCAGCGGGTGTTTCTGGCTCGGGCGCTGGTACAGGAAGCAGATCTGTATTTTATGGATGAACCGCTTGCCGGGGTTGACGCCGCAACCGAGAAAGCGATTATGCATACCTTAAAGGAGCTTAAAGATAGAGGCAAGACCGTGATGGTCGTGCATCATGACCTCCAGACGGTGGAGGATTATTTCGATCATGTACTGCTGCTGAACCGCTCGGTATGGGCTCACGGACCCACGGAGGAAGTATTTACACAGGAGAATGTTTACCGTACCTACGGCGGAACATTGCGCTGGATGAAGGAGGCGTAACGAATGTTATCTTGGTTATCGCCGAATACACAGTGGGTCCTGCTCAGTACGTTGATCTTAGGCATGGCTGCGGGGATGATCGGCTGCCTGGCCTATTGGAAGAGACAGAGCCTCATGAGTGACGCATTGTCTCACGCCGCCCTGCCTGGCGTAGTTATTGCCTTTGCGCTCACTGGAGTCAAGAGCCTGCCCGTGCTGCTTATCGGTGCTGCAATCAGCTCTTTGCTGGGTGCGCTCATGATTCAGGGCATTCGTTCCTCCAGCAGGATTAAAGAGGATACTGCGATGGGCATTATATTATCTGTGTTTTTCGGATTTGGCATCATGATGCTGACCCTGGTTAGTCGTTCTGCTGGCGGAAGCCAGAGCGGCCTTGACGGATTTATATTCGGGCAGGCTGCATCGATGGTTCGGCAGGATGTGTATATTATGCTCGGCATGGCGGTGCTGGTCATCCTCGTGGTATTTATCGGCTTTAAAGAATGGAAGCTGTTTCTGTTCGATCCCGGCTTTGCGAAAGGGCTTGGCTTATCTGCGAGATGGATGAACAACATCTATTTATCGGTTCTCGTGCTCGTCATTGTCATCGGCATCCAAGCCGTTGGTGTCATCTTGATGGCTGCGCTCCTCATTATTCCCGCGGTCAGTGCGAGATACTGGAGCCACTCGTTCAAGACGATGGTGGTCACCTCCGGATTGTTCGGGGGCATGGCCGGGATGAGCGGCAGCCTGCTGAGCTCGCTGGGCAGCGGCTGGCCCACAGGACCGTTTGTCGTGCTGACCTCATCGGCCATTTTCCTCGTCTCCCTTGTATTTGGAGCTGAGAAAGGGCTTCTCGTTCAGGCGCTTCAGCTTCGCAGTCAGAAGAAACAATACCAGCATAGTACCTGGCAGCACAAGACCGTTCACGTGAAGGAGGCAGACTAACATGACCTACGCCATGTGGATTCTCCTTACCGCCTCTCTAGTCGGCCTTTCCTGCGGGATCATCGGGGCCCTGCTTATTCTGAGAAAAATGGCTATGATGGCCGATGCCATCAGCCACAGTGTGCTGCTAGGCATTGTGGTAGCTTATTTGATCACACGAGAGCTGAGCGGCATTCATATGCTGATTGGCGCAGTGATTGCGGGCCTGTTGACAGCCGTTCTGGTGCAGTGGTTCCACGCCCGCGGTGTTCAGCAGGATGCTTCGATCGGGGTTGTATTTACTACGATGTTCGCGATCGGTGTTGTATTGATCGCAACTCAGGTCGGGAATGCGCACCTGGATACCAAGCATGCGCTGATGGGCGAAATCACCTTTATCCCATGGGACACGATTGCTGTTCCGGGACTCGGAGAGGTGCCGCGAGCGACGCTGACCTTATCCATCGTGCTTCTGCTGGTCATTGCGGTGATTGCGCTGTTCTACAAGGAGTGGAAGATTACATCCTTTGACCCCGCGCTGGCCGCGAGTCTTGGCATTCCGGTGGTGCTTATGCATTATCTGTTTATGTCCATGGTTTCACTGACAACGGTGGCCGCCTTTGATGCGGTTGGAGCCATTATGGTTGTGGCCATGCTTATTACACCGGCAGCCTCCGCTTATCTATGGACAGATCGTCTGTCTGTAATGATCGGGCTTAGTGCCATGTTTGGTGTGATCTCGGCCATTACGGGCTACTATATCGCCGTCTGGCTGGACACGTCCATCTCCGGCTCCATGGCCTTTGCTACGGGATTGGTGTTCTTGTTCAGCTTTCTGTGCTCGCCAAGACATGGTCTTGCCTCCCGCCTTCGTTATCGTCCGAACATGTCGGAGCAGAAGCTGTAGCATCTGCATTCAATCATCACTTAAAATCCCCTGGGGATCTCGCTCCAGGGGATTTTCTGTTGATCAGACAAGATTCAAGGCAAGAATGTCAAATCGGTTACAGGCCGCTAGTGGACAGAACCACGCTCCTATTGTTATTGTTGTATATTAGGGGTCACCGGAAAGAACCCTGGAAAACAGCATTCTTTTCATTACATAGATAAAGGAAGAGGAATGAACATATGAGCTTGTCCAGCGGTATATTCGGGTTCATTATTTTGCTCAACATCACATTTGCAATGGTTGTCATTTTTCAGGGCAGGCGGGACATTGGATCTACATGGGCCTGGCTGCTCGTTCTGCTGCTGATTCCGATTGCCGGCTTTATTCTGTACCTGTTTCTCGCCCAAAATTTCAGACGCAAAAAGCTGTTCTATTGGGAAGAATATAAGAAAAGCGGCCTGGATCGAGGCCTGAAATCCCAGGTTTCCCAGTTTCGGTCCCAGCAGTTTGAGTTCCGCAACAGCATCTCGGAGGAGTATCAGGACCTGATTACCATGAACCTGCTGAACAATCAGGCTTTTCTGACTGAAGACAATAAGGTGGAGATTATTACAGACGGCCATCAAAAGTTTGAAACGCTGTTCCGGGACATTGAAGCGGCGACCGATTTCATTCACATTCAGTACTACATCATGCGCAAGGACAAGCTGGGCAGGAAGCTCATGGATCTCTTGTCCAAGAAGGCGAGAGAAGGGGTTCGCGTCCGGGTTCTGTATGATGAGCTGGGCTCCAGAGGGATCGGCAAAAGATTTCTGAAGGAGCTGCGGGAATCTGGCGGCCAGGCTGAGGCTTTTTTTCCATCCAAGTTCAGATTGATCAACCTCCGGCTGAATTACCGGAACCACCGGAAGCTCGTTATCATTGATGGCAAGGTCGGCTATATCGGCGGCTTTAATGTCGGAGATGAATACCTGGGGCTGGATCCGAAGTTCGGATACTGGCGCGACACGCATTTAAGGCTGCAGGGGACCGCGGTGTATTCGATTCAGACCCGCTTCGTGCTCGACTGGAATCAGGCATCGCAGGAGCATGACATCACGTATTTTCCCTCCTTATTTCCGGAGGTGCCTGAAGGCGGACTTGTTGGCATGCAAATCGTATCCAGCGGACCGGACAGCGAGTATGAGCATATTAAGAATGGTTATCTCAAAATGATTACCTCCGCCAGAGATTCCATCTTTATTCAAACGCCGTACTTCATACCCGATCCCAGTATGCTGGATGCTCTGCGGGTCGCATGCCTGTCCGGGGTTGAGGTCAATATTATGATTCCGGACAAGCCGGATCATATGTTCGTGTACTGGGCCACGCTCTCTTACATTGGAGAGCTCCTGAAGGCGGGAGCAAATGTTTATCAATATAATAACGGCTTTGTGCATGCCAAGACGCTGGTTGTCGATGATAAGGTGGCTTCGGTCGGCACGGCAAATATTGATTACCGAAGCTTTCGCTTGAATTTTGAGGTCAATGCCTTCATCTATGACGAAACGATTGCCTGCCGCCTTAATGATGAATTCCGTAAGGATCTGGAGGTTTCCACACTCTTGACTCTGGACAAATACCACGCTCTCTCCAAATGGGTACGGTTAAAGGAAGCGATCTCGCGACTGTTATCACCTATATTGTGAGGGAAAGAGCTGCTTAGAACGAATGTTCTTATTTAAGCTTGACGAGTCGTTTGAACTGGAGTATATTGGAATTCAATACGTTACTGCGGGAGAAGCACCTCGCTGAACGAGCTGATTGCAGCTTGTTTGGCGGGGTGTTTTTTGTTGCGTAATGACAGTAGAAGGAGAGGATCATATGTTTATTCAAGGGCTGAAACGATGGGTGAAAGTGGGGGTAATGACCTTGCTCACGGTCGCCTTCATCGGCAGTACAGCGGGAGAAGGGAAGGCTTCGGCCTCGGCTTGGGACGCCGCCTTGCGAAGCGTTGAAGGGCTGTATGACGGATATGAGGCGGCTGAGCTGTCTTTAAAGGTCCTTAAGGGCGAGGTCAGTTACATCCGCAAGCAGAATAACGAACGCCTGGATCAGGTGAATGCGGCCGTGAAGCAGATTGACAAGAGCAAGCTGAATCAGCTGCAGACGGCCTATGAGAAGCTGAAAGAGAAGCATGACCCGCTCCTGAAGCAATATACGGAGCTTGGGAAGAAGGCGGCAGCAGCTCGAAAGGCTAAGGACAGCAAGGGCGCCCTTGTGTACGACCTCAAGCGTAATCAGATCAAGGAGCAAGCCGCGGCAGCGCGCCTTGAAATCAAGAAGAAGTATGACGAGCTGGATGCAGCTAAGAAGCAGACTGCAGCTAAAGCCAAGCTCGTGAAGGATGCGCTGCAGCCTGTATATGCCAATAAGACCAGAATTACCGCCGAGAACAAGACCATTGCTGAAATGAATAAACGCAAATCAGCTGCAGATCAACGATACAAAAGCTCAGTCAAACTGGGAGATGCGATCGGCGCCGCAATCGAGCTGAACCGGCTTCTCTCAGAGCTAAAGGGCATGTATCAGTCTCATCAGCATATTTATCAATGGGAGAAGGATATCAAGCAGCAGCTATTCCTCGCCGAAGCCAAGCTGCCCCGGTAATACCAGGGCAAGAAGGCTGTGGCGCGCGGAACTCAATGTGGATAGATGGTTTGAAATTCAACGCCGCAGGGTGGACCGTGAATAAAATTGCCACTGAAGAACACGACGAAAGTTCGATTCCTAATTCCGGATCGGGCTTTTGTCTTAGGAAGGTTTCATGAAGTATGTTGTTTCATGGACTCGATGGAAATGAATCAGCCCGTATTCAATCCAATATTATTCATCATTTTGAAACGGCTTCAATGTTCAGACGTAAGTTTGTTATACGTTGTAAAGATTAACAGTTCAGAGTCGAAGTCAAGGCAGTCGGGGGAAGCTTACATGACACATCACAATGACAATCAGGATAATGACAATCAGGCCGCAGGATGGTATGACAAGAAAGCAGCGCAGGCTTCACAATATTTTGAGCTGTTGTCAGCCTATGTTCATCGGCAAGACTATGCAGAACACCTTATGGAGGAGGTAAAGGCATGGAAGCAGCAGCATCACAGGCCTTTACTTTCACGGCTCCTGCAAGTCCGCAAGGAGCCGCGACCAGCGGAAAACTTCACTTATCTGAAGTATCTTCAGTATAACGGGCGGCTGAACGACTACTTGAGTCGCAGCATCACTTATATTTATATGCGAGATCTTGGAGCTTCTCCTGAGAATCCGGCAATCCAGCAAAGGATACAGAACCTGACCGTAAAAATAGAACATCTACTTGAACAGCACGTTAACTCAAATCATGAAGCTGCAAACGGCAATTTGTTCAGCTTTAAGGATCTATACCGCTGGGGACAGAAGGAACAGATTGAGCCTGTCATCATCTGGCTCATTGAGAAGCTGAAGCAAGTGCGCGACCATATTCCGGAAGGCATTCATAAGGAGCATGCCCAAAGAAAGCTGATCAAACTGATCGCAGGCGTCGTTATGCACGCCCTGGAGGAGCTGGGAGAGGACGTTTCTGCCGAGGAGCGCAGCAGAAGACTGGGCGAAGCCATCAAGCTGGGTTATTCTTACGGATTGACCTATCCTTTTATCGATGATCTTCTGGACTCCGATGTGCTCAGTCCAGAAGATAACCTGCAATATGCTCAAATGATCCGCCATGCTCTTGTCACAGGCATTGTTCCCGAACCGGGGGATTGGGCCCGGCAGCATGAGCAGCTGGCAGCATTTATTTATCGTGAGCTGAAATCAGCCTTTGAATATATACAGTCCATCCAGCGTGACGAAACGCGAAGTGCGTTCTTTGAACAGACTTATGTGTTTTTTCATGCCCAGGAAATCGACCGGATCAAACGGCTGGATTACGCAGCGTACAGCAACGAAGAGCTTTATATTCCGATCATTCTGAAGTCTGCTGCTTCCCGGACTATTGTTCGTTCTGTTCTTGCAGCGGACGCGAGTGCAGACTATGAAGAGCGCACCTTTTATTTTGGGATTTACAACCAGCTGGCCGATGATTTCGCAGATCTGTATGAGGATCTGGAGCATCAGTCTGTAACGCCGTACACCTATTACTTGACCCACCGAGAAAACCGCCCGGATCTGATCAATCCATTTGAATTGTACTGGGCTGTCGTTCATTATCTCATTCATCATTTGTATCAAGGTCATAAGCAGGTACAGGAGGCGATTCTAAGCAGAGCGATCAGCAGTCTGCACAGATGCCGGTCCCGGCTCGGCTATGATAAGTATAAGTTCTTGATGAAGGAGCTCGAACCAAGCCACACCCCGTTTGCGGTCCTGCTGCAGCAGCTGGTTCGTAACAGTAATCCTGTCCAATTCTTCGACAAACTGCTACGGGATCAGCTGATCAGCTCACTGCGCAGTCAGGAGGAAGAAAAGGCTCAGTTCCGACAAACCATGGAGAATGCGCGACAAGTCATACAAGCATCCCTTCCGGTAACCTTGCCGCAAGAAGACCAAGCCTTTACCGCTGACATCATTGCTGCTGCGAATTACAGCCTGCAGGGCGAGAGCAAGCTGCTGCGCCCTGTGATTGCTTATGTCATGGGAGTCCTGGAATACGGATTTGCGGAAACGGACCTCCTGCCTTTACTCCGATCCCTGGAGTATATGCACACAGCCTCGCTTATTTTTGATGACTTGCCCTCTCAGGATAATGCAGCTACCCGGCGAGGGCGGCCCACGCTGCATGAGGTCTACGATAGTGCCTCCGCAGAGCTGGCCGGAGTCTACCTTATTCAGAAGGCGATGCAGGAGCAGGCTTCCTTGACCTCCTTTGATCCTTCCCGGGTGCAGTCTCTGATGAAATATTCCGCGGAGCGCGCGGGGGATATGTGCGCCGGCCAGATGAAGGATCTAAGCACAAGAGGCCAGACGCTGACGCTAGAGGAGCTGAATGCGATTTGCTACTACAAGACAGGTATTGCTTTTGAGGCAGCTTTGGTCATGCCTGCTATTCTTGCCGGGACACCGCCCGACGTCATCGACAGCATCAAGAAATTTGCTTACCATGCAGGCATCGCGTTCCAGATCCAGGACGATGTCCTGGACACCGAAGGCCATGCACAGACCCTCGGTAAAGATACCCAGATGGATCGGCAGAACGGAAATTCTACCTTTGTGACCATTCTTGGCGTGGAGGGTGCCCGGCAAGCCATGTGGGATCATTATTGCTCTGCCATCGAGGCGGTAGAGAAGCTAAAATTAAAAACGGCTTTTTTTCAGCATTTTCTGGATTACATTATTCATCGCAGCCACTGAAGCACAGGTTTTCCTGGATCATACGCACATTCCTTCACACCTGTCCTGGAGCCGTTATAAATGATAGTACCCAAATGCGGTGAGCCTTCATATGCTAAAGAAGATATATGTAACAGCTTAACCATGGACAGCGATGACATTTTCTGCGTAAAGGCGGTGCTTATCATCAGCTATACCTTCAACACCTTGAACAGCAGTGAAAGCAGCCCTCAGCAGGATGCCAAGGATTTCTACATCATCCTGATCACCGCCATTGCGTTTTATCTTCTGTTTGTAGCTCCCCGTTCGACAGAGGAGGAAGGAGGGAACCCCGTTGGCAGGCACGAGAACCTCTAAAGCTCCAAACGATGAACAGCGAAGCATAAATCTGGTGTTATTTATTGTAATCTCACTCTCTTTCATTTACGGATTCGGGAAAGAATTGACGCCGGAGGCACCGGAAACAATCATTCCGTAACGGATGGATTCATGTGTAGTGGAGGCTAGCTATGGCACAAGGAAAATCGGGAAAAGGAAGCCGCAGACGTTCCAAGCCTAAGCAGGATCGGTCTCTGTTAAATAACCTAACGCCTCAGCAAATCGCGGTCATTGCCGGTTTACTTACCAATGCCTTGACCGTAGACTCCTTACTCATTGACAAGGAGCAGCGACTGCAAATCGTTCTTGGAGGCTCGCTGAGAAGGAAAACCAGGCTGGATCAATTGATTAACGAGCTGCAGGATGCATCCCTGGATGAATTGCTGGATTCACTGTTGAATCGGTAATCCAGCTGCGGAAAATGTCAGCTTCGAGCTTTTAGAAACTTAAAGGGCGGCCCTATAGTCAGGGCTTCATCACAACGATTCTGGAACAAGGCACATCAGCGAGAGATCGGACGAGCCTATTTTTGTGTCACCGGTTCCGGATTGATTTGATCGATCACAAATTCATTCTTTGAACTGTCAAACTTATACGTAACCAAGAATCTAGAAGTTAATTTTTCTGAGTGATCTTTGTTTTTATCTGTCCGCGAAGTATCCTCCCCTTATCTTTATCAATCTAATAACCCAGTTCATTCATAGATTAACTTTCCTTTGTATATGATTTGATCTTCCGATTTGATCTCAATCTTAGTGCTACCGATCTTTGTACTATCCTTGTAGGCGTTTATCTCAAGGATACTGTCAGTTGTCGCTGATTGAGAAGGGTCATCATTTACCAAAGGAGTCCAATAAATATTTTCACCTGATTTAATGGTCGCTTTCTTTCCCTGCGGTATCACCTTAGAATCCTCTGGATTCCATAATAACAGTTGTCCCTCTGAGGTTTGTAATTCAATTTTTTCAGTACCTTCAGAAGCAATGGTTACAGGAAAGCCTGGCACACTGCTCATTAACATAGAGTATTCGCCAAGCGGGAATTCTACATCTGGTTTTACCACTAATGGTGCTCCGTCTGCTGCATAAGCAGTAACCACGAACCCGCTAAATAATGTAGATGGATTAGCTTGATCCCCATTGCGAAGAACAAGCGGTCCTCCAATGGCCAGAAGAAGGATAATCAAGCAGGAAACGGTAATCGTAGCGACCGTTTTGCGAAATTCCCGAGCTGCGGTATGAGGAGCATTGGCACTCGATTTGGCTTTGCGGATGATTAATTGTTTGAGATCATCATCCGCCTTTACTTCGTTCATACCGTTCACATACTTACTTCTCATCATCATCGTCAAATCCCCCCGTTATCTTCATCTTCAGAAGTTCTTTAGCTCGTTTTAGTTGTGTCCGAATCGTACTCTCTTTTATATTTAAAAGCTCGGCGATCTCGGCTGTTTTGTAGCCTTCATAATAGTAGAGATGTATGACTATCCGGTATTTCCGAGGAAGCATAAGAATAAGGGACACGACCTCCATGTTCTCTGTATGATTATTTGGCAGGGGTACCTCCTCGGATGGTGAGAACCATTTCTTCCACGGACTTCTGATCACGTCCTTACACGCATTTATCGTTACTCGTATGATCCATGCCTTTTCATGCTCAGTGTCGTTAAAGGAACGTTGGTGCTTAAAGAACTTGATATAGACCTCCTGGCACACATCTTGCGCATCTGCTAAATTGCCGAGGTGGGCTAGTGCCAGCCGTAGTATCATATCGGCGTATTTGTTCACTATACTTGTGATGTACTCATGTTTGTCTAGCTCGTTAACTCCCAATTGCTCTCCTCCTTTCACCCCTAACACGTTGGTAAATGGGGAAATGTTTCATCCCTCAAAAAAATAACTGCGTAGTTAAGCAGCATGATTTAAGTCAGTAGTAGCCATCAGGCACTAGGCAACGCACTAGGTGGGAAGCTAGCGACTATTGTACTTACAGCTGACATTTCAGAGGTAAACAGTCTTGTTCCTAAAATTGAGAAATGGATCACAGAGTTTAATGATTCCGATGGTGTTGGAATTTCTTAATATGAGCTGACCATTGATGATAAAAGTGATAACGAGACGACTTTATTATATTTGACAACAGATTTAGTGTATCGTGATTTCTATTGGTGGCAGTCCCCAGCTTTAGGCGATGAAGTGTGGACAAAAACCAAACCATAGGGTCAGGAGTCTGCTGCTAGTAAAGACATTACAACTGGGCCATCTGAAGTAGATAACAAAGGATATGAGGGGCCACAATTTAAACAGTAATAAGGGAATTCATCTCCCCTGAGTTCTCGATTTTGAAAACAAAGAAGAAGCATCCCGAATTCGGGGCGCTTCTTCTTTATCTATAAATGTGAAGTGAATATGCTGAATGGAAATAGGAAATTTTTATTCAGAGGGTGTATATCTCCCCAATGTATACTCACTCTTCACATATGCAATCAAGTTGCATGAACTAAAGCAGGAGAAGAGTTGGTTTAAGTAAGGATATTATCCATAATATTAGCTATTTAATAACATCTACTTTGCGGATGGTATCAGCTTCGCTGGTACTACAACAACACTTGCTAGCAAAAATACTCCAATTCCTTTTTTCAATTTTTCCGCCACCTTTCTTCTTATGAATCTTATTTATTATAAAAGAGAATATTTTTCTTTAATTTACAATATTATTACAATTATTGGAAGACTTTGAGAAACATACATAAAGAAAAGGTGCTGCAATAAAAGCTGCGGCTTTTTTGATTTGATTTATCAGATTAGATTATGCTAATATGTTTTCAACCTAACATATGCGTTTAAACTAATATGATTGAGGAGGAGAGTGACTCACGTGCATACAATAGATCTGGATCTCAAAACAAAGTTTATCCGCGGCTTCTCCGATAAGACGCGTCTGCAAATCGTGAATATATTGAAAAGCGGAGAGAAGACGGTATCTCAGATTGTAGAGGCTGTGCAAGGCAATCAGTCCAACATCTCCCAACATCTGGCATGCTTGAAGGGCTGTGGCATTATTGTCGGCAGGCAAGAAGGCAAGTATATCTACTATGCCCTGCGTAACGAGCAGATTTTGTCTCTCATCCAGCTGCTGGATGAGGTATATGAGCAGGTTCAGAACGAAATGATGGCTTGCGATAACCCGATAATGGAGTGATGAGCATGAATGAGGAGAAGAAAGAGACGGGCTGCTGTCAGGATTCTTCTTGTACCACGAAGGAAACGGTACAGCCTAAACATCAGATCAAGGTTGACCTTCGGCCAAAGGTGCAGGTCAGTGAACGTGCTGACGCTTGTCAGGATGATTGCTGCACAGCAGCACCTGCAAAGGCTGTTGAGAGCATTACACCGGCTGCACACATGAATGCTTCCTCGAAGATCAGAACCTATGCTATAGAGGGCATGGATTGCGGTGCATGTGCTGCAACGATTGAGAAGCAATTCAGGGGCGATCCGGCGGTGCAAAGCGTCAGCGTTAACTTTTCCACCGGTAAAATGCAAATGGAGCACGATCATCCGGTAGAGGAAATTATCAAGCGGGTGTCCAAGGCCGGGTTTCAAGCCACCCTGTTGACCAAGAAGCAGCAGAAGGCACCGGCGGCACCTACTGCCAAGCCATATCCCCTGATCCTTTCCGGCGTGCTGCTAGCCTTAGGCTTGATCAGCTCATTTACTGGCTTCTCTGCTGCATGGAGTACATTTGCTTATGTCTTGTCGATACTCACCGGCGGCTACAAGCCGGCTAAAAGCGCATATTACGCCCTCAAAAGCAGAGCTTTAGATATGAATGTGCTGATGACGGCTGCCGTCGTTGGCGCGGCCCTGATTGGAGAATGGCTAGAAGGAGCCACGGTCGTCTGGCTGTTCGCCCTTGGCAACATGCTCCAGACCGCATCAATTGAAAGAACTCGTCAATCCATCCGGAACCTGCTGGACCTCGCGCCGCCTGAAGCATGGGTTAAGGAGCAGGATAAGCTTGTCAAGGTGCCGGTCGAGGAGATGAGGTTGGGACAGATTATTGTAATCAAGCCCGGGGATCGTATTCCGCTGGATGGCAGGGTCGTGGTGGGAGAGTCCAGTGTTAACCAGGCTCCTATTACAGGTGAGTCCATTCCGGTCGATAAAGAGATCGGGGATGCTGTCTACGCAGGAACGATTAACGAGCAGGGTACGCTGGAAGTAGAGGTTACTGCTCTAGCGGAGGATACAACGATCTCCAAGATCATCCATCTCGTAGAAGAAGCACAGGAGAAGAAAGCGCCGACACAGGCTTTTGTCGATCGCTTTGCTCAAATATATACGCCTATTGTGTTTGCAGCAGCCTTGCTCACCATGGTGCTGCCTCCGGTAATCGGGCTGGGAAGCTGGGGAGAGTGGTTTTATAAAGGGCTGGAGCTGCTCGTGGTAGCCTGTCCTTGCGCGTTGGTTATTTCTACGCCGGTTGCCATTGTTTCCGCCATCGGAAACGCTGCGAAGCATGGGGTGCTCATCAAGGGTGGCGCATTTTTGGAAACGGCTGGCCGCATTAGTGCCATTGCTTTTGACAAAACAGGCACCTTGACGGAAGGCAAGCCCTCCGTATCTCACCTGGAGGCCTGGAAGGTCAGCGAATACGAGCTGCTCTCCATTGCGTACACACTTGAAGAGTACTCAACGCATCCGATCGCTAAAGCGATCACGGCCTATGCTCAAAGCAAAGGCGTCGTCAAACAGAAGGGAACCGGATTTAATAACAAGGTAGGACGCGGTGTCGAGGCTGAAATGAACGGAACCACGTATTGGGCCGGGAATATGAAGCTGTTTCAGCACCTGCATATGCCTGACTCCATACAATCCAAAGTGCAGAAGCTGGAGCAGGAAGGGAACACCTTAGTATTGATCGGCACAGCGGATCGGCTGCTAGGGCTGATTGCGGTGTCGGATCGCCTTCGGCAGGTGACCGTAGATGCACTGCAAGGCATTCGGCAGACGGGAGTGCAGGAGCTGGTCATGCTGACCGGGGATAATGAAGGAACCGCAAAGCATGTGGCTGCGAACTCCGGGGTATCCCGGTATTTTGCCGAGCTGATGCCAGAGCAGAAGGTAAGTGCTATTGAGAAGCTGCAGCACGAAGGCCACCGCGTAGCGATGGTCGGCGATGGAATAAATGATGCTCCTGCTCTGGCTGCTGCGGATCTCGGCATCGCCATGGGCGGCGCCGGGACGGACACCGCTATGGAAACCGCAGACATTGTGCTGATGGCCGACAATCTGCAGAAGCTGCCCCATACGATCAAGCTCAGCCGTAAAGCGCTCGGCATCATCAAGCAGAATATTTGGTTCTCGCTGATCATCAAGGCTGCTGCGCTGGTCCTAATCTTTCCTGATATATTGACACTATGGATCGCCGTGTTAAGCGACACGGGGGCCGCACTGCTCGTAATCTTGAACAGTATGAGACTGCTGCGAGTGAAGGGATAGAGCCATCTATCCCTTTTTGGTGTATCTGTATTTAGGGTAAATCACTAGTTCTCCATTTAAACAGCTCTCTACTAAGAAGCAGTCCCGCACTACATGCCAACAGCAAATACGGGAAAAAGGAGAACGAAATAAAGCTCAGCAGCTGACCCATACCGGGAGCGACAAGTGTCGTTCCCGTATAAGCACAAGCCATCTGAGCTCCCATGGCTGCCGGTGCGTGTTGACCGTAATACTGCGGCGTCTGATGCAGCATCGAAGGGAAGATTGGAGCCAGGCCACTGCCCACCAAGATGAATGACGTCAGCGTGAATGGGGTGGGCAAGGGCAGGAGCATGACGATAAAACCCAAAAGCGTCAGTACACTTCCGAAACGGATTAAGGTCTCGTTGCTCCAGCGGCTGGAAATCCATCCGCTTAGCATCCGCCCGGCCGTCATGCCGAGAAAGAATAACGATACCCAACCAGCTGCACTTTCCGGCGAAACCTGCTCCTGCTTCACCAAGTACGTCGAGCCCCACAGCATCATGGATGCTTCGATCGAAGCTACCAGAAAAAAAGATAGCAATCCCCACAGGGCACCTCTGCGGCTTAAAGTACTCAGCAGCGCCGGTTGCCTTTTGTCCTCGGCTTCTCCATGAATGGAAATGGGTGAGGCTTCAACCCTCTTCCACACTGGAAGTGAGAATACCAGCAATATTACTATAGCCATTTGCAGCGAGGAGATGGTCAAGTATCCGCCTCTCCACGTATTTCCCTCGAACAGAAGTACAGACATGAGCAGGGGAGCCAGCATGGCTCCCACTCCCCAGAATGCATGAAGCCAGTTCATGTGCTTGGCCTCGTAATGCTCAGCTACAAATTTATTCAGCCCTGCATCAACGGCCCCAGCGCCTAAGCCTAGCGGTATTGAGCATAACAGCAGCCACAAAAATGAGTGGGAGAAAGAGAAGCCAAGCAGCGCAATGGCGGTCATGAACACACTTGTCAGCGTTATTTTCCCTGTACCCCATAACGAGATCAGGGAATGAGAGAAAAGACTGGAGAGAATCGTTCCCGAAGTGATTATGAACGAAACAAGACCTGCACTACCGGTAGAGACCCCCAAATCTGAATTCATTAGCGGCCAGGATGAGCCAAGCAGCGAGTCTGGTAATCCAAGACTAATAAACGTCAGATAGATCAGAATTAGAAATAACATATGCTTCTTCCGCTAGCTATAGCTCAACAAAGCTTCAATCTCAAGAGCCGCTCCCGGCGGCAATACGGCTTCGATGCGTTCGCGGACACCATGGTCCAGCACCACCTCTGCGTCGAGCATGGCTGCAATGCCTTGATCGGTCGAGGTACGAATCAGCCTTCCCAAGCCTTGACGCAAGCGGAGCAGCATATAGGGAAGGTCAACCTCCTCAACAGCTGAAGCAGCAGCCTTCCGTTTTGCGGTAAATACGGGGTCCTGCGGCGGGTAGGGCAGTGACCAGATGATGACGTTAGATAATGAAGGCCCCGGTACATCAAGGCCCTCCCACAGGCTCGCTGCACAGAGCACGCTCTGTTCCTGCTGCTGAAATTGTGTAATCAGGCTGCTGATCTCCCGGTCCCCCTCATACAGCATGGTATAGGCTGTGAGCTTTGGATGACGCATTGACGCATGCTTGAATGCCTTGAGCTCGTCCATGGTTTTGAATAACAATAGAGCTCGTCCGCCGGTCCGCTCAATCAGCTTGGCTGCCAGCTCCAGCTTCTGCATCAGCTTCTCTTCCTCCGTCATAGAATCGTTGTGCATAAGCTCCCGCGGCGCAAGCAGCTTCATCTGCTTCTCGTAATCATAAGGAGAGGCTACCGAGAAGGAGATATAATCCGTTATACCAAGGCTCTCGGCCACATAGTCAAAAGATCCATCCACTGACATCGTGGCGGACGAGAAGACAATCGGCATTTTCAGTCCGAACACGCGCTCCTTCAGCACCTCTTTGACCGTCTGGGGCATCATGGCCAGCGTAGCCTCGCCATTCTGATTCATTTCCGCCCAGCAGATGAATCGGTCACGCTTCTGAAACAGCTGCAGCGCAATCTGGATCATCTCCAGGTGCTCCTCTACAATGCGCAGCTTATACTCATCCAGGGTATGCAGTCCACTCTCAAACACCAGCTCCTCATCGATTTGCTCAATCGTGCTCCGCCAGCGATTCAGTTCAGAAATCAGCTTCTCATCCACGTCAATTTCATAACGGTCGGATCCCGGAATGGCTTTGGCCTGCTTGGCAATGAGGTCAAACACCAGCTGACTCTGATCCAACGAAGCTTCAATGGACTCGGCCAGTGTCTCCCGAATCTCGCCATCCAGAAGCCGGGTGATAATCTCCTCATAAGCACTATGCTTCAGCTTGTAGCTGAGGGCTTGCTGCGCCGCGGATTCCAGCAAATGGCCCTCATCAAAGACAACAGAGCTGTGCTCCGGTAACAGAGGGAGCTGGCCTTCACGCTTGCGCCCCTCATACGTCCATACATGCTCCATGTAATAATCATGGGAACAAATAATGAGGTCGGTCGATTTGCGATAATGATCCCGGGATAAGGTCATGCCGCAGCGATGCCTTTTTTCACATACAAAACAGTCCTGGAATGAGTCCCAGTTTATCTTCTGCCACTGCTCATTACTCAAATGAGGATATTGCTTTCGGTCACCATAAGGATAGAAGGCCTGCATCGTACCGGGAGCATGAACAAAGTCAGGGAGGCTTTCGTGCACCTCTTCAATGAATGCTGCATCCTCATCCTGAAGACGAGCACCGTCTATTTTACGGAGACACAGATATTGATCGGGTGATTTACCAAGCCTTGCGTCAATCTGCAGATCCAGGTAAGAAGCCAGCTTCGCCAGATCTCCTTCCTGCTTCACCAGCTGCTCGATCAGCGATTCATCCGCGCAGGCAATGACAGCCGGCTTGCGGGTATACCTCGCATAATTGATGGCATAAAGCAGATACACCAGGGTTTTCCCTGTACCTACACCGGCTTCAGCAAAAATGGTCTGTTGCTCTGCATAGGCACGCTCCAGCTGGTAGGCCATATAAATTTGTTCATCCCGGATCTCGAACCCATGCTCCGGCAGCACATCATAAAAAACATCCGCCACCCAATCGCCAACCTGCTTGACGAACGGTTCTGACGGATTATAGGAAAAAGGATATCGCTCCACGCTCACGCCTCCGACACAATGTAATATCGTTTAATGTAAACATCAATCTCATTACGATTTGGAAAACATCAATTATCTCATGGAGTAACAGGTTTAGCAAGATAAAGTTGAATGAACTACACATCCTACGCTTTGCAAAATGGTTGACAACGGCAAAACAAATTGCATATACTTCATTTATTCGTAATCATTACAATTAAATGAATGTCATCATTATGATGGACAAGGGAGAATGAAGCATGGGCAAAACGTCATCCAATCAACGGCTGCCACGGGCCAAAGGCATCGACATGGCTGCTTATTATACGGTTAAAGAATGTGAGAGCAGGGTAAAGCGTATTGTGCTGCCGGATCGAAACCGGCAGATTGTGGAGGAGTTCATTACCATTTTGGGCATGAAGGAAAGGTTTAAGGAGCATGATGTTCCGATTCCCAATAAGATTGTGATGTTCGGGCCTCCCGG